>JBAXIP010000020.1:0-22350 GCA_037138315.1 Actinomycetes bacterium | reverse complement strand
GATCATTCAGAACACGATCATTCAGAACACGACTGATAGGAACATTATGGACCTCGAGGCAATCAACTATTACGTTCCGACAGTTGTCGAACAGACCAGTCGCGGCGAGCGCGCGTACGACTTGTACAGCCGTTTGCTCAAAGAAAACATTCTTTTCATTGGCACACCCATCGATGACACCATTGCCAACTTGGTGTGTGCACAGTTGATTCACCTTGAGAGTGAAAATCCCGACAAGGACATCAATATCTACATCAATAGCCCTGGTGGCGACATCACGGCATTGTTCGCGATTTACGACACGATGCAGTTCATTAAGAACGACATTGCGACGATTTGCCTTGGTCAAGCAGCAAGTGCTGCTGCGGTCTTGTTAGCCGCCGGAACCAAGGGCAAGCGCCTTGCACTTCCACATAGCCGAGTGTTGTTGCACCAGCCGTACGGTCAAGTCGGATACGGCCAAGTCACCGATCTTGAAATCGCTGCTAAAGAAATTTTCCGCATGCGCGACATTCTTGAAGAAATCTTGTCAGACCACACTGGTCAGCCCCGTGAACGCATTCGCACTGACACCGATCGTGACTTTGTCATGGAAGCTAACGAGGCTTTGGCTTACGGAATCATTGACGATGTCATCTCATCGCGATCTGCTGTCGACCGCACTGGTCCCATTCGCTGATTACCAGCGGTTGTGCCAGATAGCTAGTAGGGCATCCAACCACTGAAGCACCCAAATGTGTAAGGCTGAGAGGCGAAAGGTTGGGTAGTCGTGGCAAAGTTTGGTGACACAGGCGAGATTGTTAAGTGCTCGTTTTGCGGTAAGTCGCAAAAGCAAGTCAAGAAAGTTATTGCCGGACCTGGCGTTTACATTTGCGATGAGTGCATCGACCTCTGTAACGAAATTATTGAAGAAGAAGTGGGCGAAGCCACTGACCTTCGTCTTGAAGAACTTCCCAAGCCGCGCGAAATTTCATCGTTCCTTGACGAGTATGTCGTCGGACAAGATCAGGCCAAAAAAGTTTTGGCTGTCGCGGTCTATAACCACTATCGCCGACTGCAATACCAAAAAGAAACTGGCATCGCGCGTCGTGACGAAGTTGAGTTGGCCAAGAGCAACATCTTGTTACTTGGTCCAACCGGATGTGGCAAGACGCACCTCGCGCAAACATTGGCCCGCATGCTCAATGTTCCGTTCGCCATTGCTGATGCAACAGCCTTGACCGAAGCTGGATACGTCGGTGAAGACGTTGAAAACATTTTGCTGAAACTGATTCAAGCCGCTGACTTTGATGTCAAGAAAGCCGAAACTGGCATTATCTACATTGACGAAATTGACAAAGTGGCGCGTAAGAGCGAGAACCCATCAATCACTCGTGACGTGTCGGGCGAAGGCGTGCAACAAGCTCTTTTGAAGATCCTTGAAGGAACAGTGGCATCGGTTCCGCCCCAGGGAGGACGCAAGCATCCTCACCAAGAATTTATTCAGATTGATACCACTAATGTGTTATTCATCTGCGGAGGAGCATTCGCTGGCCTCGACAAGATCATTGAGCAGCGCATTGGTCACAAGGGAGTCGGTTTCCACGCCACTGTGCGCAATAAAGCCGAAAAAGATGCCGGTGATTTGTTTGCGCAAGTTCTGCCCGAAGATTTGTTGTCCTTTGGTTTGATTCCCGAATTTGTCGGTCGTTTGCCGATGGTCGGGGCAGTGCATAGCCTTGATAAGCCTGCATTGATCAAGATTTTGACCGAACCCAAGAATGCTTTGTTGAAACAGTTCCAGAAGTTCTTCGAATTTGAAGATGTCGAACTCGAACTCACCGAAGAAGCCCTTGATGCCATCGCCGAACAAGCCTTGGGTCGCGGCACGGGTGCACGAGGTCTGCGTGCGATTCTCGAAGAGACGCTCTTGAACGTGATGTATGACTTGCCAGGGCGAGCCGATGTGGCCAAGGTCATCATCGATGTTGATTCGGTCAAGTTGAAGTCGCCGCCAACATTGGTGATGCGTTCAGCGACACGAGTGGCACGTCCACGTCGCGCCGCTAGTTGATTCCAGTCGTAGGGTTGTGGTCATGACGTACCAGCAGGCTTTGGCGTATCTCGACGAGCACGCCGGATATCAAAAAACTGGTCGTATTGACTCGCCCTCGCTTGACATGATTTCGCGTTTATGCGAACTCATGGGCGAACCGCAACACTGTGCGCCAGTTGTGCATCTCACCGGAACCAACGGCAAAGGTTCAACTGCGCAAATGATCACGCGTCTCTTGATGGCGAGCGGTTTGCGAGTCGGAACCTACACAAGTCCTCATCTCGAGCGAGTTAATGAGCGTTTCACGATTGATTGCGAGCCAATTCCCGACGACGCGTTTGCCGAGCAGATCGCTGCGATCGCCGATTTAGAAATGTTGACTGGTTCGCGCCCTGGCTATTTTGATATCTGTACTGCTGCCGCGTTTAGATGGTTTGCTGATGAAGCGGTCGATGTGATGGTGATTGAAGTCGGGCTTCTCGGTCGTTGGGATGCAACCAATGTGGTTGATGCTCAAGTTGCAGTGATTACAAATATTGGTCTTGACCATATGGAGTTCGCTGGCCCAACTCGCGCCGATATCGCGCGTGAAAAAGCCGGAATCATCAAATCGCAAAGCGCTGTGATCTGTGGCGACGCCGACGAAGAGATCGTTGAGATTTTCGCCCAGGCTGGCGGTGCTTCATTGTTGATCCGTTCACGTGACTTTGAAGTCGACTCCAATCAGTTGGCCTTAGGTGGTCGCATGATTGATGTCCGAACTCCGACCACGATTTATCCAGAAGTGCTCGTTCCGTTACATGGTCGCCATCAGGCTGAAAATGCGATCGTGGCAATCACGGCTGTTGAAGCATTTTTCGCCCGTCCTTTGGCTGCTGACATCATTGACGAAGCATTTGGCAATGTGTCAATGCCCGGACGATTTGAAGTGATGGGACATCAACCCTTGGTGATCGTTGATGGCGCCCATAACCCAGCTGGCGCCGATGTGTGTTCTGCAGTTTTTCTTGAGGACTTCGATCCGGCCGGCCGGCGACTGCTGGTCATTGGTTGTCTGAAAGGACGCGATCCCTTCGACATGTTGTCGGCTCTGCGAGCTGATGAATTTGATGTGGTGATCTGCTGTACGGCCCCGTCGCCGCGAGGATTGCCAGCCCAAGAAGTGGCTGAGGCGGCCCGCCGATTGGGTTGCGATGAAGTTGCGACCGTCAACACCGTTGAGGCGGCCATTGACCGAGCCATGCAAGAAATCGGTCCTGACGATGCCTTGCTGATTACCGGATCGCTCTACGTGGTTGGGTCAGCCCGACCGTATTTGCGCCGACTGCTGCCCTGACCCGCACAGCGAGGACGAGAAGTCGGCGGTAGGGTTAGCGACCATGTCTGACCGTACTCTTGTCCTTTTGAAGCCCGACACCGTCGAACGCGGTCTGATCGGATCCGTTTTGTCCCGATTCGAAGCCAAAGGCCTCACTGTTGTGGCCCTGGAATTGCGTCAACTCGATGCTGACACGCTTGCTCGCCACTACGAAGAGCACGTTGGCAAGGGCTTTTATGGCGAATTGGTGACCTTCATGTCCCGTGGACCAGTCGTCGCCTTGGTGCTCGAAAGCCCCGAAAACACCTGGGAAGTCGTCCGCAACATGATGGGTGCCACCAATCCTCGCAACGCCGCCCCCGGCACCATTCGTGGTGACCTGGGCATCTTGTTCACCGAGAATTTGGTGCATGGCAGCGATTCCTTGGCTTCGGCCGAGCGCGAGATCAGTATTTTCTTCCCCAATCTGTAACATTTCGGGGACAGCTGCTTTTTGGCAGGTGCCGCACGTCGTAGGAGGCTCTGGCCATGGCTCGCAGTAATCCGCTGGCCCTCGGGCGAGATATAGCAATCGACCTTGGAACAGCCAACACGCTGATCTATGTGCGCGGTCAAGGCGTTGTTTTGAATGAGCCCTCCGTGGTGGCTCTTGACGTGTCCGACGGCAAACCCGTCGCAGTGGGCCATGAGGCCAAGCGCATGATGGGCCGTACTCCAGGGCACATTCGTGCCGTGCGGCCACTTAAAGATGGCGTCATTGCCGACTTTGATGTGTGCGAAAAGATGTTGCGCTATTTCATTCAAAAAGTGCACAGCAGTCGTTGGAGTAAACCGCGTATGTTGATTTGCGTGCCGTCGGGGATTACCGGGGTTGAACAACGTGCGGTTCAAGACGCTGCTGAATACGCTGGGGCTCGCAAGCCGGTGCACATTATTGAAGAGCCCATGGCGGCGGCGATCGGTGCCGACCTGGCAGTCCATGAACCAAGCGGAAATATGATAGTGGATATTGGCGGAGGCACAACCGAGGTCGCCGTCATCTCATTGGGTGGCATCGTGACCGCTCAGTCGTTGCGAATTGCTGGCGATGAACTTGATGAGGCGCTGTTGGCCTATCTGAAAAAAGAGTTTTCTTTGGCCGTTGGAGAACGAACTGCTGAAGAAATCAAAATTCAAATGGGGTCGGCTTGGCCTTTCGAAGAAGAAATGACTGCCGATATTCGTGGTCGTGACCTCATCAGCGGATTGCCGCGAACAATTTCATTGTCAACTGATCAAGTCCGTGAAGCCATCGCCGAGCCTGTTGCAGCCATTGTTGATGCCGTACGTACAACGCTGGACAAAACTCCACCCGAGCTTGCGGCTGACATCATGCACCAAGGAATCACTATTACGGGTGGCGGTGCTTTGCTTGCGGGTATTGATCGTCGCTTGGCGCATGAAACCGGAATGCCAATTAATATCGCCAATGATCCGTTGTATTCGGTCGTGATTGGCTCGGGTCGAGCATTAGAAAATATAGAGATGATGCGCGGTCTCTTGTCGCAGAGTGACGACTAGGTCGGGATCGGATCCATGCCGGTTTATTCGGTGAGTCGTCGTCGGGCTATTGCCCTTCTGGCTCTGTCTTCGATATTGCTGATCACCCTTGATCTTCAAGGAAACTCAGTAGTACACGGATTGCGCAATATTTTCAGCACGATCTTCGAACCGGTACAGAGTTCGACGCGTGTCATCACACGACCGCTAGAAAATGCTTGGCGCGGAATGACGCACTACGGAGAATTAGAAACCGAGAATGAACGCCTTCAAGATCAACTTGATCAACAAGAAGGCGCCTTTATTGCTGCTCTCGCCACTGTGCGTGATGCTCAAGAATTGTTGGCGTTGAACGGTATTGACAACCTTGCCGATATCTCTTCTGTGACGGCGCAAGTTGTTGGTGGTACGCCATCTAACTATTCGCAAACGATTGAGATTAATCAGGGGAGCGATCGAGGCTTGCGGGTGGGTATGCCCGTTGTAAACGCGGCCGGTTTAGTGGGTCGAATTACTTGGGTGGATAACAACCGTTCGTTGGTATTGCTTTCTAACGATTCGTTATACGCAATTCCTGTTCAAGTGGTAAATCAACCAGACATGGTTCCAGCGACGACCACCACTACGACAACTACCCCAACAACCACAACGACAAGTACATCCACGACATCAACAAGTACGACAACGCTTGCGCCAGTAGCGCCGCTCGTCACCGCGGTTGTTGATCCAAATGCTCCAACTACGACACCGGCAATTTCAACTGCGACGTCAACGACAATTGATTTTTCAGGCGTTGACTTTGGGGCCCTGGCTCCGACGACAACTGGTGTCATTGTGACGATTGCGCCAGGTACTACTGCTGGTGGTCCGACAACAACTATCAACCTTGATGATCTCCCAGTTGCCGAGACCGGAATTTTCCGTGGTCGTGGAATCGATAATGCTCCGGTCGTTGAGTTCATTGATCAAAACTCGCGATTCGGCGAAGTTCAAGTTGGGGCATTGGTGATTACTTCTGGCGGCTCGCAAAGTTTGGCTCCGCGAGGAATTGTGGTCGGCCGAGTGATCAAAATCGTTCAACGTACGGGCACATCTGGAGCGGTGCTCGAAGTGCGTTTGACTGCCAAATTGACGGCACTGAACTTCGTGCGAGTTTTGTTGTATCAGCCGGTCGCAACTGGAACTCCATGATCGATTTTGTCAACAGACCTCTCGTGCGATTGCTCTTGGTGGGTATTCCTGCCTTGGCACTGCAAACGACCTTTTTCGCCGAAGTAAAAATCTTTGGTGTTGTTCTGCAAATTATGTTGGCTCTTTCGATTGCTGCTGGTTTGGCGGGGGGCTCAGAAAATGGGGCTTTGGCTGGCTTTGTTTTTGGTCTGATGTTTGATCTTGTTGTCACCAGTCCACTGGGACTTTCGGCTTTGGTGTTCGGCGCGGCTGGATGGGGTGCGGGTTATCTTCATTCGCGCGCGATTGAAAATCCGAAATGGTTAAATGCCGTAGCGCTGGGTCTAGTGAGTGGACTCGCAACTTTTGTTATGCCAGTTGTCGCGAATTGGATCGGCGTCGAGGGTTGGTTGTCATCTCGGCTGACCAAGGTGATCGTTGTGGTCTCTATCTCCAACGCGCTATTGAGTTTTATTGCAGTACCGATCGCGCGATGGTCGCTCGCAGTGCGGCGCAACCAACGGCTCGCACCTCCTGCTGAGGCCTTCTTGTAATGGTCTTCTTGTCATGGTGATGCCACTTGTAACAAACCGTATGTCAGGCTCTTCCAATGGCATCTGACAAACGCGCAAGTCGATTAGCTGCCATTGGTGTTGTCGCAATGCTGCTATTTGGCGCGATGGGTATGCGCATGTGGTTCTTGCAGGTTGTTGACTCGCCGGCTCTAGAACAAAAGGTGCAATCGAATAAGACTCGCACGCAAAAATTGTTACCAGAGCGCGGTCGTATCTTTGATCGTTTTGGTCGCATTATGGCTGACAACGAAAAGATGCTGACGGTGACGTTGTCATGGGAAGCATTACGTGATCAGGCCGACCGGCTTGAACTTTTTGGTCGACTCGCTCCGATTCTGCAAACAACCGTGACCGATTTAGAAACGCGCTATGGCGGTCCGTTGGGTTCTGATGGCAAGCCCAAGGGCTCAAAGTACAGTCCGTTGCTTCCTCTGCCGATTAAAGAAGATGTTGGCGAAGACACCGCGATGTATCTACTTGAACGTAGCGAGGATTTCCCGGGAATTGACGTCGAAACTGAATGGAAGCGTGCCTATCCGTACGCGCCCATCGCGGCCCACATCGTTGGTTACCTTGGCGCCATCACTAAAAATGACAGCGCTCAATATCTTGATCAGGGTTACAACCTCAATGAACGAGTTGGTCAATTCGGAGTTGAAAAGGTCTACGAGCGTTATTTGCGTGGAACTCCTGGTTATGTGAAGTTCGAAGTTGATTCGCGTGGCGCAATTTTGCAGGTCCTGGAAAGAGTTGAACCAATTCCTGGTAATGACCTACAACTTTCTATCGACCTCAATTATCAGCAATTTGCCGAACAAGCCTTAGAAACGCAACTCCGCCTTCGTCGTTTTGTTGAGACTTGTCAAGCGCAGGATGCAAAGCGTAAATCGGTCAAACCACAGTTCCCTGATTGTCAAAATTTGAAGGCCCCCGCAGGTTCAGTAGTCATGATGAACTACACGACGGGTGAAGTTATGGCGTTAGCGAGTTATCCAACTTTTGATAATCGTTGGTTCAACTCGGGAATTTCTGGCGACAAGTTCTCGGAGATTTTCCCCAAAAACGATGATCCAGACAAATCGCTTTTGGTGAACCGTGCGATTCAGGGACAGTACAACTTGGGCTCAAGCTTTAAGCCGTTTGTTGCATATGCCGCCCTTGATACCGGGCAGTTGCCAGGAGGCTCTGAATATCGATATCTCGACCAAGGTGAATACACCTTGGTCAGTATTGATAAAGAGACCTGCCAAATGATTAAGTGCATTTATCGAAATGCATTGTGTGGCGGCGGCAACTACGCCTGTCGTTACGGCAAGGTCAATGTTGAAGATGCTTTGGCAGTTTCGTCTGACACTTTCTTTTACAAAATTGGTGAAGAAATTTTCTCTGAACGCGGTGGTCAACCAATTTTGCAAGAAGAGGTTCGCAAGTTTGGCTTCGGAAGTTTTACGGGCATTGATTTGCCATTTGAGTCGGCAGGTCGCGTGCCAGATAAGGAAAGCAAGAAGAAGCTTGTTGAGAGTGGCGTTTTGATGGAAGGCGAAAGCACTAAGTACCTCGTTGGTGACAATGTGCAGTTGGCGGTAGGACAGGGACTCTTGGCAGCTACGCCGTTGCAATTGGCGCAAGCGTATGGCACTTTGGCAAATGGTGGCGATGTCAATCGTCCGTTGATTGCACTTGCATTGCTCGAGCCTGGCACTCCTAATTCCAATCAAGTAGGCGTCGCTGATCTGACACAGGCAATAGTGGCGCTCAATCTTGGGACTAAGGACACCATTCGTAGTTTGAATATTCCAGCCGATATTCGCGATCCGATTGTGCGTGGGTTGACCCGAGTTATTACTGGCCCTGGCGTCTTTTACGATTCATATCACTACACAACTGGTGAAAAACTCTTCCAGAGTTATCCCTACGAGGATTTGCCGATCGCAGGAAAAACGGGAACCGCTCAAGGTGCGGCAAGTTTGCCGTGGAATGACTCCTCGGCATTTGCCGCTTTCAGCACAGATTCGAATCAGCCGTATGTCGTGACGGCGTATCTCGAAAAAAGTGGTTACGGCTCGAAGGCCGCTGCGCCGGTTGTGAAGTGCATGTTTATGGCAGCAGCAGGTGCGGCGACAATGGCTGAAGTTCTTCCGGCAAATCCACTTGATATCACCGCGACTGTGGCTGCCCCTGAGCGTTCATTGCCAAGTAACCGTTGTCTTGGCGGCGCCGCTTATGGTGGTCGCGACTGATGGCATTTCCTATCCTGAACCCTCGACCACAAAGTCGCCTAGGAAATATCCGTTCGGGTCCTGGCGATCCGCGTCGCAATATTGATTGGACGATGCTTGCGCCAGTAGTGCTGCTCGGAATTATTGGTGCGTTCGCTATTTATAGCGCGACCTATTGGAAAGTCGATGCGGATCCGTATTGGTTTGCGGTTCGCCAAGTGACGTTCTTGATTGCTTCTGCTGTTGTGCTCGCCATTGTGATGGCATTTGATTATCAACTGCTTCGCGAGCGAGCATATTTTTTGTATGGCTGTTCAGTTATTGGACTATTGATGGTGCTATCGGTCGGTGCGCTGAAAGGTGGTGCCCGACTTTCCTTTGACTTCGGGCCTATATCTTTCCAACCTGCCGAATTTGCTAAGCCAGCAGTGTTGGTGGCGTTGGCCGCGTACTTCAGTGAGTCCCGCGAAGAGGACATGAGCTACTCCAAGTTCATAGGTGGCTTGGTGTTGGTCGGAATTCCGACAGCATTGATCATCGTGCAGCCCGACTTAGGATCGGCATTCGTCTTGATAGTTGGCTCTTTGTGCGTTCTTGTCATGGCTGGGGCACGGTTGCGCTATCTGGTCTTGATTAGCGTTCTGACGGTTGCAACGGTTGCGGCAGCCGTGGTGGCTGGAATCGTCGACCGTTATCAACTCAAGCGAATTACCGCATTCGTCAATCAAAACTCGTCTGACAAAGACCTTGAGCGATACGTGTTCCAAGTGCGATACGCCAAGCGCGCCGTCGCGACTGGTGGCTGGTTTGGCAAGGGCTATTTGAAGGCGCCATTGACCAATGGCAAATTCATTCCGGTGCAGCAAAGTGACTTCATTTTTTCGGCGATCGCCGAACAATTCGGCATGATCGGTGGGGGAGTCGTGCTCGGACTCTTTGGACTCTTGCTCTTCCGAATCTGGCGAGTGGGGCACCTCAGCAAAGACCTTTTTGGTTCGTACATCTGTGCCGGTATTTTCGGCGTCATTTTGTGGCATGTCTTTCAAAACATTGGCATGACCATGGGCATCATGCCCGTGACTGGGGTGCCCCTGCCCTTTGTGAGTTACGGAGGATCGTCACTGTTGTCCTTCTCGATCATGATCGGATTGGTCGAGAGTATCCACATGCGCCGTATGCGTTAACCCTGCTGAAACCGATCGTGGCAGACTTATCCA
This sequence comes from Actinomycetes bacterium, assembly GCA_037138315.1. Taxonomy (GTDB): domain Bacteria; phylum Actinomycetota; class Acidimicrobiia; order Acidimicrobiales; family Ilumatobacteraceae; genus Casp-actino8. Next base: position 12,277 of record JBAXIP010000020.1, on the reverse strand, counting down.
CAGGTGAGCCGTACCGATAAGCGACCCGACTTGGCGGTCTGACGGTACAATTCGCAAGTCATGACATCCCTGTGGTCGCGGTTAGAGCCGCTTCTTGCTCGGGTGCGCAAACCAGCCCGCTATATCGGGTGCGAAGATGGAGCGATAGTTCCTCAGCACGGCCACGGCAAAGTGGCTTGGCTCCTCGCTTATCCCGATGTGTACGAGGTCGGCCTGCCCAATCAAGGGCTGCAGATCCTGTACGAGATTCTGAATGAGCGCCCCGACGCCGTAGCTGAGCGTACGTACGCGCCCTGGGTTGACCTTGAGGCCCTGATGCGTGAGCGGGGGATTCCTCTCTTTTCGGTCGACTCGCATCGTGCCGCCGAAGATTTTGACATTCTGGCTTTCAACTTGTCGTCCGAACTGGTCTTCACGAATTTGCTGAACATGGTCGATCTCGCTGGGGTCCCAGTGAGGGCCGAACTACGTTCGCCGACTGATCCGATCGTCATGATCGGGGGCCACGCCGCCTTCAACCCCGAGCCCATGGCCGACTTCATTGATGTCGCCGTTTTAGGTGAGGGCGAAGAGGTCATCGGTGAAATCACCGAAGTTGTCCGTGAATGGAAAGCGTCGGGGCGCACCGAAGGCTCACGTCTGGCAGTTTTGAAAGCCCTCGCGCAAATTCCTGGCGTTTATGTGCCGTCGCTATACGGCGTCGAGTACGACGGTGATCACATTCGCGAAATCAAACCGCTGTATGCCGGTGTTCCCGAGCGAGTTATGAAACGCACTGTTTCTGATCTCGGTGATTGGGACTATCCGCGCAATCCACTGGCTCCTTTGACCGAGGTAGTGCATGACCGTCTCGCTGTCGAAGTATTCCGTGGCTGTACGCGCGGTTGTCGTTTCTGCCAAGCAGGGATGATCACGCGACCGGTGCGCGAGCGTCCAGCCGAACAAGTTCGCTCGATGATTGTTGACGGTTTGCAACGCACTGGTTACAACGAAGTGAGTCTGACGTCGTTGTCCACTGCCGATTTCAGTGGTATCGAATCAGTCATTTCATCGATCGTTCCCGACCCGACCGCATGTGGTGCGCCGACGGTCAGCCTGCCGTCGTTACGCGTTGATGCATTCACTGTTGGTCTCGCGGCCAAAGTTGCGGGTGGGCGTCGTAGCGGATTGACCTTTGCCCCCGAAGCTGGCACGTGGCGTTTGCGAACAGTGATCAACAAACTCATTACCGAAGAAGATCTGTACGGTGCTGTTGAATCGGCTTTTGCGTCAGGATGGTCGCGTGCCAAGTTGTACTTTTTGACTGGTTTGCCCACCGAAACCGATATTGATACGCAAGGCATTATTGATTTGGCGGCTGGATGTGTTGCGGTTGGCAAGCGTCATACTGGTCGAGCAAATGTGACGGTGAGCATTGGTGGATTTGTCCCTAAATCACACACGCCTTTTCAGTGGTTTGGGCAGAACGGTGTTCCTGAATTGCGTCGAAAAATAGGTTTAGTTCGCGACGCTGCGACTAAAACCAAGGGTGTCAATGTGAAGTGGCACGACCCATCAGCGTCGTTGGCTGAAGGTTTAGCAAGTCGTGGTGACCGACGCATCGGAGCTGTGATTGAGCGCGTGTGGCGTGATGGCGGAGTTTTCCAAGAGTGGTCGGAGTATTTCAAACTTGATCGTTGGCTTGATGCGATGGCCACCGAAGGATTGTCTCCCGATTTCTACATCACCCGACACCGTGAAGAAAAAGAAATCTTGCCATGGCATCACTTGTCGGCTGGACTACATCAAGATTTCTTGTGGCAAGACTGGAGAGCTTCATTAAACGAATTCGGACTTGAAGATTGTCGCTGGACTCCGTGCTACGACTGTGGTGTGTGTACTGGCGACGGGCTCGAGCACATTGTGGCGTCGCCAATTCCGCCGGCAGGTGGTAGTCAAGGGACTGGTCAAGATTTGTCGCGCGGCGGAATGACTCCGGTGACGTTACGCAGTAAATCAAGCGTGGGTGCACCATGAAGATTCGCGTGAGTTATTCGAAACTGGGCAAGATTCGATTCACGGGTCACCGCGACGTCGCTCACATGTGGGAACGCTCGTTACGCAAGGCTGGAATTGCGGTGGCAATGTCAGTTGGCTTTACCCCGCGCCCGAAAATGGCTTTTGGTTTGGCGCTTCCAACTGGTGCCGAATCTTTGATTGAACTGATTGATATCACTCTTGATCCAGCATCAGGAGTGACCGCCGACCAACTTGAATCGATCGCTGATCGACTTTCGACGAGTTTGCCAGTGGGAATGAGCGTGACCGGCATTCGTGAATGTGCGGGCACTGAGGTTTCTTTGCAAGAAGGTGTTGTTGCAACCACGTGGATCATGTTGGTTGCAGAACCAGATGGTGGACCGGGTATCGCGTCCGCCGTCGAGCGTGTGAATAGCAGCACTGAGGTGCTGTTAACTCGCGAGCGCAAGGGAGAAAAACACTTGGACAATATTCGTCCAGGAATTTTAGAACTCCGTTCGGCTGACGTCGAATTGATGTCTTCGTTACCGGCTGACTGGATTGGTGAATCCGTTGGTCATGCAATTGTTGCAGTTCTCACCACCTCGGGTCGCGGGATTCGGCCCACCGAGTTAGTCGAAGTTTTGGTACCTGAAAGTGATCCACCTATCAATCCCTGGGATCACCTCAATCGGGTACTGCGTATCAACCAATGGATTGAGCGAGACGGTGAGCGCGTTGACGTGCTGACTGGCCGCCCTGCGCACACTTCGGTGAGCGCATGAGAAAGGAACATCATCATGAACGAGCCCTTATTTACAGAACCCGCCGACGAACCAGAAACCAACAGCGAGATCATCGATCCAGCTGAAACTGGCGAGGTCAGCGAGACCGGCGCCAACGACGAATCAGGTACCAACAACGCCCATAAAAAGCGGCGTCGGGGGTCACGGGGTGGCCGTAATCGTCCCCGCCCTCAGGGCGCAACATCTGATTCTGAAGATGGTGACGATGACGAGTTTGATGACGATGAGTTCAGCGATGACGGCGATTTTGACGGCGAAGAGTTCAGCGTTGATGACAGTGACGATGACGCGTCGTATGACGATGCGCCTCATGTATCGCCGCCAATTGCTGGCGTGCAAGATGACTTTGAGCTGCCTGAGCGAATGAGTGAGGGCCGCGCCGATGTTGAAGCGGCTGCTGAAGCTTTGGTTCCACGTCCCAAAATTGGTGACACTCGTCCAAGTTCGGTGCCGGCGACTCCGCCGTTAAGTTCTACTCCGTCTGGTGTGACCATGCCCGGAGGTACGCGGGCGGGTGGACCTCGTCCAAACAACCAGCGCAAGGGCAAGGGTCAACAAAACGCTAAAAAGAATCCTCCCAAAGACGCTGCAACCGAAGATAGTTCGACACTGGATCAGAACGCAGTTGCTGAGGGTGTTCTCGCATCAAGTGAGACTGCCGCTCCGACGGGCGAGTCAGCCAATGCCAAGAAGAAGCGTCGTCGCAATAACAAAGGACGCGGTGCATCGGATGAGCGCAACAACGAGCGTTCAGATGCGGCAGTTGTTGAACGTCGCAAAGGACGCGAGCGCAACGGTCGTCCAATCGGCCGCTACTTCATGGCTGTACAGGTACGTGATGATCTCACGCAGGTCGCGGTCATGGAAGGCCGAAGCTTGATTGAGCACTACGTGAGCCGCATGGCTGATGATGTCGCGCAGATTCACGGCAACATCTATGTCGGCAAGGTACAAAACGTTTTGCCCGGAATGGAAGCGGCTTTCGTCGATATCGGCACGCCCAAAAATGCAGTGCTGTATCGCGGTGACGTGCAGTACGACGCCGAAGACATTGTTGATAGCGAACCACGGATTGAACAAATCCTCAAGGGTAAGCAACTCATCGTGTGTCAGGTCACCAAGAATCCGATCGGGCTCAAAGGCGCTCGTCTCACTCAAGAAGTTTCTTTACCGGGACGTTTCGTGGTGTTGATTCCGAATTCAAAGACCTATGGCATCTCAAAGCGTTTGCCCGATGATGTACGTAAGCGCTTGCGTGGCATTCTTGATCGAGTCAAGCCGGCCGAACACGGACTCATTGTGCGTACGGCCGCAGAGTCTGCCACCGAACATGAACTTCACGCCGACATGACGCGTCTGCTTGATCAGTGGAATGCCATCGAAGCAAAGGCGGCCAAAGCTGGTGGGCCGACATTGTTGTATCGCGAGCCACCGCTTGCCGTGCGCGTGATTCGTGAAGAGTTCAACTCTGACTATCGCGGCGTCATCATTGACGATCATCAGCTGTTCGAAGACGTGCATTCATATGTGCAAGCGTTCAACCCCGAACTTGCCGACCGCGTTGAATACTTCGATCCAGCCAATGAGGGTCTGCCGATCTTTGAGAAGTTCCATGTGCACGAGCAGATCCACAAGGCGCTCGACCGCAAAGTGTGGCTGCCATCGGGTGGCTCGTTGATTATTGAACACACTGAAGCTTTGACCGTTATTGACGTCAACACGGGTCGAAATGTCGGCACCTCTAACCTTGAAGCAACCGTCTTCCAGAACAACATGGAGGCTGCCGACGAGGTGGCTCACCAACTGCGACTGCGCGATATTGGCGGAATCATCGTCATTGACTTCATCGACATGGAAATCAAGGACAATCGTCGCAAGGTTGTTGAGGCCTTCAAGACCGCTTTATCGCGAGATAAGACCCGAACTCAGGTGTTTGACATCTCCGAGCTGGGTCTTGTTGAAATGACCCGCAAGCGAATCGGTGAGGGACTTTTGACGAACTTCGCAGGTCAGTGCCCTGAATGTCAGGGTCGGGGCATGCTCGTCAACCACGATCTGCTCAACTGATGAACGACATCATGAATGACCCAGAGATAAGTCCTGACCAAGGCGTTGGTTTAACGTCGTTGAAGCAGGTAGAGTCGCTATTCGCTATGTATGCAGTGATCGCAACCGGTGGCAAGCAGGTCCGTGTGGCCGAAGGCCAGCAAGTGCATGTTGAACTTCTAGGCCTCGAACAGGGTGCCTCGGTGGACTTCACGCCCGTGCTGGTCGTCGATGGCGACACCGTGCTTGCCACACCTACTCAACTCGCCGGATCAAAGGTCTCGGGTCGCATCGTCGGCTCGGCAGCAGGTCCCAAGATCAACGGCTTTACCTATAAGCGACGCACTAACCAGCGCCGTCGCTACGGGCATCGCCAGCACTACCAGGTGGTCGAGATCACCTCAATCGCGAAAGGCTGACACCATGTCAAAGACTAAGGGCGGCGGATCTACACGTAACGGCCGCGACTCCAACGCACAGCGCCTCGGCGTGAAGTCCTTCGGTGGAACTTCTATTACTGCGGGCACCATTCTCATTCGTCAGCGCGGAACTACCTTCCACGCCGGCAAAAATGTTGGCCGTGGCGGCGACGACACATTGTTCGCTTTGGTGAATGGAACTGTTCAGTTCGGAACCCGCAAGGGTCGTCGAGTGATTGACGTCGTTCCAGCCGAATAATTTCGACACACTTTTGTTTTCAAACGACCGCCTTTGGGCGGTCGTTTTGTTTTGGTCAACTATTCGCTAGACGTCAATGCCACGGGGGAGCTGATCGGCGTTCCATCCAAGCAAAACTGCGCCTTGGCGGCAAGCGAAGCGGTCGGTCATTCCGGCGACGTACTCAACTGCTGAGCGCTGGGCCTCTTTCGATCCGCTGGTCGCGCGCAGTGCTTCGGGTAGATGATTTGGTTGAGCAGTGTAAAACTCAACGAGAGCCCGTAATAGTGCGATGACTTGATCGGCTTGATGTCGACTCTCGGGCCGCAAATACACCTGCTCGTAATTGAATTTGCGAAATGCGGCGAGTGCTTCGGCGATATCGGGTTCCATGCCAATACGCCCGCTATTCATTGCGGCCCGCACCATTGAGGTGATGAATGCACCAAGTTGTTGTGAACGAGTGGTTCCGCAACGCGATGTCACGATTGCTGGCAGTTCATTGGGTGACACAATGCCCGCATCGACGGCATCTTCAAAGTCATGGCACACATAGGCAATGCGATCAGCCCAACTGACCACTTCACCTTCAGGTGTTGCGGGAGCAGGACGACTCCACGAATGATTGCGGATGCCATCGAGGGTTTCGCGACATAAGTTGAGTGGCACGAGAGTGACGTCGGCTCCCCACAACGCATGATCGAAGCCATTGTCGATAAACGGTGCAAGTGCATCTTCGCTGGCATGGCCTCCAGGGCCGTGGCCACAGTCGTGGCCAAGTGCGATGGCTTCGGTGAGAGTGACGTTGAGGCCAAGCGGTCGGGCAATTGATGCTGCAACTTGAGCGACTTCGATGGCATGAGTGAGTCGCGTGCGCTGATGGTCATCGGGAAAGACGAATACTTGGGTTTTGCCGGCGAGGCGGCGAAACGCCGTGGCATGCAAAATACGATCCCGATCGCGCTCAAAGCATGTTCGTAAAGGATCGGCTTGTTCGGGAATAGTTCGATTGCCCGAGTCACTTGAACGCGTGGCGAGGCGACTGAGCGAGGACTCCAGCGATTCTTCACGTTCGGCCCGAGAACGACTGTGCGTTGACCCTGTGCCGGCCCACGAGTCGGTGTGTGCCAAGGTGATGCCAACGGGGGACTGAGAACCGCCCATGGTGCTTGCCCAACGTTCGGCTCGTTCTTGCATATCGGGGTCGACGTGCGCCGAGGGTGGTGCCGATTGAGGCGTCGGTTGCTGGGGTTCATCGCTCACGACACAACAATACGTCGGGGGTGAGGCAACCAACGGGGGTATCGTAGTCGGGTAGTAGTGAGAGGTCCTGATGAGTCATTTCGTTGACGAATGCCAATTGAATGTGCGCGGTGGCGATGGCGGAGCTGGATGTGTGTCCTTTCGTCGTGAAGGCCCCGAAGCCATGGGTGGACCTAATGGCGGCGATGGCGGACAAGGTGGCGACGTCTGGTTAATCGCTGACCGCAATGTGGCCTCGCTTTTGGCGTTTCGCGATCACCCCCACCGCATAGCTGGTAACGGAGTGCATGGCAAGGGTAAAGATTTGCATGGTAAGCGCGGCGATGTCATGGAGGTCCGTGTTCCTGAAGGAACCTTGATTCGCGACATGTACACCGACGAAGTTCTTGCCGACCTCACCAACCACGGCGATCGCTGGATAGCCGCCGGTGGTGGACGTGGCGGACGCGGTAATGCGCGATTCATGGCGAACCGTCGTAAAGCACCTAGTTTTGCCGAGCAAGGCGAAAAGGGTGAAGAGCGATGGCTCAAACTCGAACTCAAACTCATCGCCGATGTGGCACTTGTGGGATTTCCTAATGCCGGCAAGAGCACGCTGATTAGCGTGATTTCAGCAGCTAAGCCCAAGATCGCGGCTTATCCCTTCACAACTCTTGAACCAAACTTGGGTGTTGTACGTATTGACAATGTCACCGAATTTGTTGTGGCCGACATTCCTGGGTTGATTGAAGGCGCCGCCGAAGGCAAAGGTCTTGGGCATCAGTTCTTGCGTCACGTAGAGCGCGCCCGAGTGCTGTGCATTTTGATTGACCTTGCACCAGTTGATGACACATCACCCCAAGAACAACTCGACATTTTGTTGCGTGAACTTGAGTCGTATGATCCGCAACTACTTGAACGTCCGCGGGTCATTGTCGGTACCAAAACCGACTCTGCCACTGTGGAAATGGTTGACGAGTGGGATGGCATGCTCATTTCGGCAATCACGAATCAAGGATTGCGTGAACTTGTTGGTCGTTTGGCTTCGATAGTTCATACCGCTCGCCAAGAGCTTCCTGTACTTGAAGGACGCGTGATTTTGAAGCCCGAATCGGAAGGTTCGTGGGTTGAGAAATTGGGCAGCGGTGGTTTCAGGGTGCATGGTCGTAAAGCTGAGCGCACTGTTCACCTCAACGATGTGACAACTCCTGAAGCGATGTCGTACATCGAAGAGCGACTGAAGAAATTAGGAGTGCCGCGTTTGCTGGCCCGCGCCGGTGCAGTGACAGGTGATGTCGTGTGGATCGGTGAATTTTCATTTGATTACGCTCCGGAAATGTGAAGGTTGCGGCGATGCGTGTTGTAGCCAAGATTGGAACCTCGTCACTCACCGATGACGTCGGCGTGATTGATCGCGCCATGATTGCCAACATCTGTGAGCAGATTGCCCGTTTGCGCGCTGACGGCCATGAAGTTGTGCTCGTGACATCAGGTGCCGTGTCAGCTGGAGTTTCGGCGCTCGGCATGAAAGAGCGCCCGAGCGACATTCGAACTTTGCAGGCATTGGCTGCCGCTGGGCAGAGTCGACTCATGGAGGTCTACAACGCCGAGTTCGCGAGTCACAACTTGGTTGCAGCGCAAGTTTTGCTGGTGCCGCATGACTTCGTTGATCGCACGCAGTACTTGCATGCGCGTGACACTCTGGAACGACTTCTTGAACTTGGTTGTGTTCCGGTCGTCAACGAAAATGATGCGATCGCCAACGATGAAATCCGCTTTGGAGATAACGATCACATTTCGGCACTGTTGTCGCATCTGCTGAAAGCCGATGTTCTCATTTTGTTGACCGACATTGAAGGGCTGTACACATCTGATCCGCGCACTGATGCATCGGCGACTCTTATCACCGATGTTTTTGAGGGCGACCCATTGATGAGCGTTGATGCTGGAGCTTCTTCATCAAATCGTGGAAGCGGTGGAATGGCGTCAAAACTTTCGGCCGCACGTATCGCGTCATGGTCGGGTGTGCGGGCGGTAATTGCCCGTGCCGATATCGCCGGTGTACTCAACGACATAGTCCAAGGTGCTATCGCACAAACATCCTTGATTGGCACCACATTTCACGGATCCAATCGCAACCTCTCGGCTCGACAGTTATGGGTTGCATTTGCGAGTGAAGTCAGTGGGCGCGTTCATATTGACGCAGGCGCTTCAAAGATTTTGGTTGGTGGAACGGTGTCGCTATTGCCAGCAGGTGTCACTCAAGCCGACGGAGATTTTGAATCTGGAGACACCATCGAAATCATTTCGCATGACGGTGTTGCGATAGCTCGTGGCAGTACTTCAATGTCCAGTGCTCAAGTGGCTCAGTCAATTGGCCGCCGATCAACCGAACTTGAAGATGGATTTCCTCAAGTTGTCGTGCATCGTGACGCTTTAGTCTTGTTGCCCCGCTGAATTGCGGTTGCTGATCAGTCGTTGACTGACTGAACGCAATCCGTTGACTTCAGGGACTCGCAAGAGAGTTAATGCGCCGAGGTACACCAAAGTTCCGATGACAATTCCGACGGAGATTTTCAGGACAGCGCCAAAACCGTGGTTATCACCAACAGGCTTGAGTGCAAGCCAAAGTACTGCTCCCATGACTGCTGCTGCAGCCAACATGCGGGCCAAACTCACAAGCACATCGACAACTGGGAAGGTGCGAACTTTGATCCGCAAGACATAGAGAGCGACGACAGCGCCAATGATGTACGACACGGCAAAGGCAACGCCTAGTCCGAGTACCCCGTAGGTGCGAACCAGAGCAAAGGCCAAAATAATGTTCAACACATTCTGAACGAGGTTGATCAAAAAGGGTGTACGCGTATCTTGGTGCGCGTAGAAGCCACGTAACGCAAAGAGGTAGATCGAATAACCGACAAGACCCAGCGATAAGCCGGCCAATGCTCGCGACGTTGTGATCGTTGCACTTGCGCTGAACTCGCCGTGTTGTAGCAGCGCACCGATGATCGGTCGAGACATCACGAGAAATGCGAATGCAGCAGGGAATGTCAACAGTCCGACGAGACGTAAACCAAATGCGGTGCGCTCTACAAAAGCGTCGCGATCACGCCGCGCGACGGCCCGTGCCATTTCAGGAATGAAAGTTGTCGCGATGCTCATCGCTAAAAGACCGTGCGGAAAGTAGAAGAAAGTCGTGGCCTTGGTGAACGCGTCTTGTCCGCCACTACCTGGTTCGGCCAGATTCTTGACAACAATCACGGTTGCTTGATTGGCCATGACATAACCAAAAGTCCACCCCGATAAACGCATGAGATGACGCACTGCCGGATGGCGGGGCCGAAAGCGAAACCGGAAATTTAAACCTGCTTGATGTATCGCCGGCAAAAGAATGAGTGCTTGTAATGCGATTCCACCGGTTGCTCCTAAGCCAAGTAGCCAACGAAATGAGGGGCTATTGAGCACCTCAACAAGTGGAATCCCGTTGTTGGGATGGTGCAACAAAATCGGGACGTAGAGAAGTGAACAGATAATGACGATGTTGGCCAAGAGCGGCGACCATGCGGCGGCAAAGAAGCGACGTTGGGCATTCAGCAATGAACCTAAGACCGCAGAGACGCCGTAAAAAAAGATTTGCAGGAGGAAGATTCGAGTAAGTGCGGTGCCTACTGTGCGAAATTGATTGGCGTCAATACCGGCGGCGGGATTGAGTGAAAAAACTCGGAATACCCAAGGCGCAAAGAAAACGGCGATGGCAGTGATAAACGTCAGTGCAACAATGGCTGTTCCAACGACTGCTTCGGCCGAGTCGCGATCGTCATCTTCGAGCATGCGCGTGAACATGGGCACGAGGGCTGCCGATAACACTCCACCCAAAAGAAGTTCATAAACGGCGTTCGGGGAATTGTTTGCGCCGTCATAGGCATCGGCAAGCGCAGTTTGGCCGATGATGACACCAAATACGATCACTCGCAACATTCCGGTCAGTCGCGAGAGACCAGTGCCGAGTGCAACGATGGCATTACTTCGCAACAAATGATTGCTCGTCGACGGAATTGACAGACCAAACGAAGGCGTGGGCTCGCCAATGGCGGCATCGTCCCCTGATTGCGTCCCCTCGCTATTCATCGTTGTACAGGGTAGGGCGTGAAATAGGCGACATTCACTCATTCGAGCGTCTGAATTCTTGAGTTTGGGTGCCAACTTGTAGGGTGAACGAAATGGAACACCGTTTTTCTTCCGTTCAGCAGGTCCGTGACAGCCTGAAGGACGTCAACTATCTTGCCGATGATGGCATTGCAGGCGTCGCTTTCTTGGCTGATCGCCTGGCAAAGCCAATTTTGGTCGAAGGACCAGCCGGTACGGGTAAGACCCAACTGGCCAAGAGCGTCGCAGAAATGCTCGGGGCTCGGCTCATCCGTTTGCAGTGTTACGAAGGTCTTGACGAATCAAAGGCCTTGTACGAATGGAACTACAAGAAGCAATTGCTGCGCATTCAGGCTGACAAGAACAGTGATTCATGGAGTGAAGTCCACGACGACATCTTCAGTCGCGAATTCCTTTTGACCCGGCCGCTTCTCGAAGCAATTAGCGCCCCAGATCCGGTCGTGCTGTTGATCGACGAAGTCGACCGTGTCGAAGTTGAAACCGAAGCGTTGTTGCTTGAAATCTTGTCGGAGTATCAAGTCTCAATTCCTGAACTCGGAACCATCACAGCGACGCAGATCCCGATGGTGTTTTTGACCTCCAACAACACCAGAGAATTGTCAGAAGCCTTAAAGCGTCGTTGCTTGTATTTGCACGTTGACTACCCGTCCATGGAGCGCGAAAAAGAAATTGTTCTGGCGAAGGTTCCCGACATCACCGAGAACTTGGCCGATCAAGTGGCTCGCATTGTGCGCAGCATCCGTCAGCTCGATCTGAAGAAGGCGCCAAGCGTCAGCGAAACCCTCGATTGGGCTCGCACCATGATGTTGCTCAACATTGATTCAATTGATGCACAAACGGCCAAAGAAACTTTGCATGTTTTGTTGAAGTATCAGTCTGATATCGCTAAGGCTGCCAAAGAACTTTCTGTCGGCTTGACCTGACCAGAACGGTTGTCTGTCGCTCATGCTTGATCTACTTTCTGGATTCGTTCAGGAACTTCGCAACGCCGGTTTGCCGGTTTCGTTGACGGAGAACCTTGACGCGATGGAAGCAGTTCGACACATTCCGCTCGAAGATCGAGATGCGTTCAAGTACGCGCTCGGAGCAACGATGGTCAAGAACAGCGCCCACTGGCGTTCGTTCGAGACTGTTTTTGAGGTGTACTTCTCAATGCGCGGGCCCGAGTACAAAATCGGTGAAGGTACCGAAGATGAACTCGAGCAAATGTGGCGCGAGATGCAAGAGCAGATGCAGCAACAGCAAGGTGAAGGTAAAGGCTCGTCCGGCGGAATGGACAGCCTGACGCCAGAAGAAATTGCGCAGATGTTGATGAAGGCTTTAATGAATGGCGATCAAGGTCTCATGCGGGCATTGGC
>JBAXIP010000019.1:0-22854 GCA_037138315.1 Actinomycetes bacterium | reverse complement strand
CCAACGAGTCCCATCGGCACAACCGCCAAGTTCGCCACTGTGTCATCGTTTCCGAAATTGATGTTTGAACGAGTCTGCTCACCTGGTTGCAAGTTTTCACACGAATCTGCAGTGAGGTAGCCCGCACCAACCGTGCCTGTCACAGTGATATTCGACAACATCGCAACCGACCCAGCCGGTGCATGAGCAACGACAACTCCATTTTCGCTCAGCGCAACAACTTTGCCCCCAGAGTTACGGGTATCAAGCACACGAGTTGGCGACAGAGGCGTGAACATAGCGGCGCCATTACCGGCCAGGCGTGAGGGCATAAAGAATCCCTGGGCGTCAACAATCATGTGCATCGCTGTCGAGTTGTACAAACAGAAGCGACCGAGACCATCAAGCGGGACAACAGCGAGATTGGCCACCGTTGTTCCAACCGCAACATTGCCATTTGACCACGAACGTTCACCCGTCACGTTGCCATCACAACTTTCTGCTGTGACATATCCGGCTTCACTCGCTCCAGTCAACGTGATGTTCACGAGAGCCGATGTTGCGCCAGCTGGGCCAAGTAACGGAACAGAGGTGCGCCATCCGGCCTGCGGGCGGTCCTGCCAGGTGCACTTACGAACTGTCGCACCAGCTTCAACAACATTGCTGCAATAACGCTTGACCGAAACACCGTTGACCGATGCAATCTTCACTGCTTCTTCGACTGTTCCACGAAATTCAAAATGCATTGGGTCACGAATAACAGAACTCTTGACGGTAGTTGAGGTCACGCAACCGCCACTCCAGCCATAACCACCCCAGAGAAGTCCCCACTTTTCAGCGGTCTGCACAACCCACTGCGGAATGTTGGTGGACATCGAAACCGAACATGCCGTCGTTGGTGAGTCGGCAGTCGGGACGTAACGAACTTCTGGGTTTGCCCCGACGTTGAGGTCAACAGCAAGACCCCACGCGTGATTCGACAATGACGCGCTCGTCAAACCGACACAATCTTTGCGAGTGTTTGACGTACAACGGTAGTTGTAACCAATTGCATCGGTGATGCGATAACCATTGGCCTGAATCTCACCGAGGAATCCCTCAAATAATGCCAAAGCGGCCGGCGGCGCTTGAAGCGCTCCGGCCCTAATCGTTCCAACTTTGTTAGCGTTTTTCCATAACGCCGCTTCCCAATCCTTTAAAGCTGGCGAGCCCGAATAAGCCCAGCCGTTACTTTTCCATCCGGGATTCAAAGTCCCATCAGCAGCGATGGGAAATGGCGGCACGCCCCAACCCGTTTTCGTGACATCGGTGTATTTAGCAATCACACATGACGCAACATCGCCAGCAGCAATTTGCACATCGGTGCACTTTGCGGGCATGACAGGCGCAGTCCAAGGAGTCGAATTTGAAATGTCAATAGCAGTCTTCATCGCAGGTGCCGAACCCATGGCCTTGGCCGACTCGGGCGCAGTGACCATTGCAATGACGATGACTGCATAAGAAACAAGGGCGATCAAAAGTACAAACGGTGCAAAGCGAAACTTGCGGGGCAAGTGATCCTGCATCTCATGGGGGTTCTGAAAAAACTGCTGACTCATCACGAAAAGAGGTATCGGCGCCCCGTTCTCAAGTCTTGAGTGATCCAGCAGAAAAATCCCATATGCAGGGCAAACGCACATTTTTGAGGTCTTCGTTCGTTGAATTGATGTGAACAATTTCGTTCACATTTTTTACCCACGTTGACGAAAGCAGACCAATATGAAACCTTCAGTCGCCCTTGACCAATCCATCATCCTTACGCAACACGACGAGATCGTGAATATGTTGCTTGAACTCACTGCTCCCCCAGCACCTGATATTGATCGGGCTCCTCTTGATATCGCTCTTGTTGTCGACCGTTCTGGTTCAATGGGTGGCGGGCCAATGGCAGCGGTTCGTCGCGCAGTATCCGAACTCATTCGAGTCGCTGGCCCTTCGGACCGCATCGCAGTTGTCGCGTTCGACGATGACATCGAAACTGTTTTGCCATTGGCGCACCACGACATCAACGTTGTGCGTCAACATATCTCCAACATCCACAGTCGAGGCTCAACCAATTTGTCGGGAGGATGGTTGAAGGGTTTTGAAATTCTTGCAACTGCACCTCTTGTTACCGGACGTCAGCCAGCGATTAAACGCATCATTGTTCTCACCGATGGCCATGCCAACGCCGGTATTCGAAATCATGAAGAACTGTGCACGATGACTCGTGGAGCTTCCGCTCAAGGAATCACCACTTCGATGATCGGTTTCGCTGACGGCTACGACGAAACTCTCTTGGCCGCAATGGCTGATGCCGGTGGCGGAAATGATTACTGGTGTGCTGGCCCCGATCAGGCACTGAATGTTTTCAACCAAGAGTTTGATGGTCTCGCCAGTGTCGTTGCGCAAAACCTGTCTGTTGAAATCCGTCCGACCGATGCAACTGCGGCTTTTGAAGTTCTCAACGAGTACGACACGGCAGATCTCGCAACTGTTCTCGGCGCACAACAAGTGTCAATTGGAGATGCTTGCGGTGATGAAGTGCGTCGTCTAGTGGTGAGGTTCACTCTTCGACCCCGTCTTTTGCCTGGCGCGTTCACCATTGCGAACCTCACTTTGCGCTGGGCATCGACTGTTGGCTCGATCGAACTGCATGAGTTGTCAATTCCTGTCGTTGTCAATGCAACTGACGATTCGGCCGACATTCGAGAGATTGATCCAGTTGTCACGCGTGAAGTTCTTCTCCTACAGGTAGCCAACATCCGTAAGACGGCAATCAAGGCGGCTCGTCACGGCGACATCGTTGTGGCTCGTGGGTTGTTCAACCAAGCGATTAGCGCATTGACTGCTATCGGAGCCGACCCGCGTGAGATTGAAGAATTGGTCGACCTCGCCAATCGTCTCGAGCAGTTCACTGAGCGCGATATGAAGGCCCAGTATTCGATGTTGCGGTCAACGAACAAAGGTCGCGGTAAGCGTTTCGACCCGAACGACCCGTTCAATCACTGAGTGCTTAGATTATGGTTTCCTTCACCAACACACTGGGGGAAACCATGACTGAGCGTTTTGAAGAAGGATTTGCCGGACGAGTAGCGGTCGT
This sequence comes from Actinomycetes bacterium, assembly GCA_037138315.1. Taxonomy (GTDB): domain Bacteria; phylum Actinomycetota; class Acidimicrobiia; order Acidimicrobiales; family Ilumatobacteraceae; genus Casp-actino8. Next base: position 19,754 of record JBAXIP010000019.1, on the reverse strand, counting down.
TACGGGCGGAGGCACCGGCATGGGCCGCGAACTTGTCCGCCAGCTCACCGCCGATGGCTGCGATGTTGCGACGTGTGACGTCATGGAGGACACGCTCGCTGAAACGGTTGCTATATGCGCGGCCGATGGCAACGCTGGCAAAGTCTTGACATTTATTGCCGACGTTTCGATTGAAGCACAAGTGTTGGCGTTCCGTGATGCGGTAGCCGCTTGGCGACCCCACGTCAATCTCCTTTTCAATAATGCTGGCATCGGCGGTGGCGGAAGCATCATTGAAGACGATCGCGAATCATGGGAAAAAACCTTTGGTGTGTGTTGGTACGGCGTGTACTACAACACCCGGGCTTTCTTGCAACTACTACTTGATGCCCCAATCGGACATGTCGTCAACACCAGTTCAGTCAATGGTTTTTGGGCTTCACTTGGCCCGAACATTCCGCACACTGCGTACAGTGCAGCGAAGTTTGCCGTGAAAGGTTTTACTGAAGCCTTAATTACTGATTTCCGCATGAATGCACCGTCGATGCGCGCATCGGTCGTCATGCCTGGACACATCGGAACATCAATTGCTATTAACTCGCGCAAACTTCTTGGTGCAGATCCGAAGGAAATGACCGAGGATCAGATTGCCCAGATGCGGGTTCGATTAGCCAAGTCCGGACTCGATGTCAGCGGCGCAAGTGACGAAGATCTGCGACTTGGCATTCAGGCGCAAGGAGAATCTTTCCGTGATAACGCACCGATGTCAGCTGCCGAAGCCTCGGCGGTCATTCTGAATGGCGTCAAGCGTGGAGATTGGCGCATTTTGGTTGGGGCCGATGCAGCAATCCTCGATGAATTGGTGCGCGAAATCCCAACCGACGCTTACCTTCCTGATTTCATGGAGCGCGTGCAGGCTCGCGGTGCTTTTGGGGCCTTCACTAACGGCTAGAAAACAACTACTGGTACGACGGGCAAAGATTTTGACCGTCATCAGAATGTTTGCTGCGCCGATAACCACACGACTCGCATGTTGGATCGCTCTTTCGTAGCAAACGTTCTTCTCGAGCCCTCGTCATCGTGGCTCGGCGTTCGGCCTTCTTCTTCCCATGTCGATACGACAAATATGCTCCAACTAAGCCCATCGCTACACGAATACTTTCGGGAACACCGTCGGCTTGACCCGTCGATTCCACAATACGGGTAATCCCCGACGCTTCTTTGGCCAAAAATCTTCATCAAGAACGTTGTCATCTTCCCAGCCTGAAGGACATTCGCTGGGCGGCAACTGGATGAATTGGCGAATGCGATAGCCGACTTCAGCCGGGCACCCCGCTTCTTCCCAAAGCTCAACGTTGAATCGGGAATCGGCGAAGATCAATTGCATACGGCGTTCCATTTCGGCCCGGCCGGTGAGCCAACTGCGCTTTTTGTGTTTTGTCATACCAATAAAACGATCACTAAGAACGAATTTGTGCGTGATCTCGACTTTGCCTCAGCGCCCCATGGCTGAGAGACTGTTCTCATGAGCACCGCCACATCAGTCGATACTGCTAAAGCCACAGTCGAAGCCGCGCTTGACGCCTTTCTAGCGACCAACGATCCAAAGAAAATGGACAACGTCGCATTCCGTGGCGCCCGTTACGACCACGGCTTGGCATGGGTGCACTTCCCCGTCGGTTGCGGCGGCCTTGGCGTGCGACCCGATCTCAATCGTCTCGTTGAAGAACAACTTCGTAAAGCTGGCGCAGCACCGCAAGACCCCGCAACATTCTTCATTGCACTGGCCGGACCCACAATTGCAACACATGGTTCTGAAGAAGTGAAGAAGCGTTTCTTACGCCCGATGTTTACGGGCGAAGAGAAGTGGTGTCAGTTGTTCAGCGAGCCAGGTGCCGGTTCAGACTTCGCCGGTCTCGGAACACGCGCCGTACGCGACGGTGACGAATGGGTCATCAACGGCCAAAAAGTTTGGAACACGTTGGCTCACCTCGCCGACTGGGGCATGCTCGTCACACGTACCGATCCCGATCAACCCAAGCACAAAGGCATGACCTACTTCGCGATTGACATGCATTCACCGGGAGTTGAAGTTCGGCCGTTGCGTCAGATCACCGGTGAGGCCGAATTCAACGAGGTCTACATGACCGATGCTCGAGTTCCTGATTCGCAGCGAGTCGGTGAAGTCGGCGAAGGTTGGCGCGTTGCGTTGACAACATTGATGAACGAGCGCACTGCAATCGGTGGTGGCGGTGGCGGTAATGCCAAGCGCCGCGGACCCATCGACGAGACCTTTCGCATTTGGAAAGAACTCGCACCCGAACTACAAACTGGTGCTCATAAAGATCAGATGATGCAGCTCTATTGCAAGAGCGAAGCACTTCGTCTCACGAATGCTCGCGGTGCTGCAGCAGCGAAAGCGGGCAACCCCGGACCAGAAGGCTCAATTGCCAAGTTGATGTTGGCCGAATTCAACAAGAAGGTCACCGAGTTCAGCGTTGAGTTGCTCGGTGCCAATGGAATGGTCAATTACGACTTCACATTCCGTCGCCCCGATGGTTTGTCGGTTGACGGATCAGAAGGCGGAGTACGCCACTCGTTCTTGCGCTCACGAGCCAACTCAATTGAAGGCGGCACGAGCGAAATCATGCGCAATATTTTGGGCGAGCAAGTTCTTGGTCTGCCTGGCGAACCCCGCGTTGACAAAGATCAGCCGTGGATCAAGGTTCCGCGTAACTAAACCTCTCAGTTCTTTGCGCCATAATGGCAATGTGAAAACCACGCGCGGAATCGAGATTCCCGACGATGCCATCGAGTGGACGTTTGCCCGCTCTGCTGGCGCAGGTGGTCAACATGTCAATAAGGTCTCGTCGAAGGCGACTCTGACCGTTTTAACCGCCTCTCTGAGTGGTTCGGTCGTGAAATGCGAGCGGCTCATTGCGGCATTTGGTGAGCAGATCTCGGTGACCTGCCAAGAGACCCGCAGCCAATGGCGCAATCGCGAGTTGTGCCTCGCCAAGCTCGTGGAGATGATTGACATTGCTGCGGCTCCGCCGGCTCCACCTCGCCGCAAAACCAAACCCAGCCGGGGAGCGATCGAGCGGCGTCTTTCCAGTAAGAAAAAGGACAGCGACAAGAAAGCGGGCCGACGCGGCGACTGGTGACCCCGATACCGTAAAAGCCATGCCTAGTCGCTTTGCCCTGAAGTCCATGAACGCCATTCACAAAACGTTGCTCACCGTGTCTTTCGGCAAGGTTGGTTGGGATGCCGGCAAAATGCCTGTCCTCAAGTTGACCACCACTGGTCGCAAGAGCGGTCAAAAGCGTCTCGTCATGCTGACCTCCCCCATTCAGATTGGTGAAACGTGGGTCATTGTCGCCAGTAAAGGCGGAGACGACGATCACCCGGCCTGGTTCTTGAATTTGCAAGACAACCCCACGGTCGAAGTCGACATTCGCGGCAAAAAGACCACCCGAACCGCACGCATTGCAACATCTGAAGAGCGCACCAAGTTGTGGCCTGAGATCACTGCCAAGTACGCCAACTACGGCGGCTACCAAAATCGCACCAATCGCGAAATCCCCTTGGTGTTTCTTGAACTGAATTCGTAAGACGCAGTCTTCTCGCGCCCATGTCGAACAACGAATCGGAAAATAGCGAGATAGTTCTTCAGCTTGCTGCGACGATTGAACTACTTGAGCAACTTGTTTCTGATCGCACATTGCTTGCGGCGATTCCACAGGACATCCGCGTGAAGTTGTTAAGCCTCGCCGGCGATCTATACGAACCCGATTTAGCTTTACGTCGCAAACTCATCAAAGATCAGCGCCGTAGCGACAAAAACGAAAAGACCGCGCGCCACCAAGAAAACTTGGCCCAAGCGGCCATCCGTGCGCTGCGCGCTAAGCCAGTCTTTGTCACTCCCAACGTTTTTCCACCCGAACTCGTTGAAGGTGACGAGATCAACGACAGTGACGAAACGAGCGCGGCCTTTGTTGAGACCAACAAAGAACAGCATTGCTATGTGTGCAAGGTCAAGTACACCTTGATTCATTTCTTTTACGATCAGTTGTGTCCTGCGTGCGCTGAGTTCAATTACAACAAACGTGGCGAGACTGCCGACCTTTCGGGTCGGGTCGCTTTACTCACTGGCGGCCGCGTCAAAATTGGCTATCAAGCCGGCATCAAGTTGTTGCGCGCTGGTGCACACTTGATTGTGACAACTCGCTTTCCACGCGATTCAGCAATGCGTTATGCAGCCGAAGCCGACTTTGCTGATTGGGGTCATCGGCTCGAGATCTACGGGCTCGATCTACGCCACACGCCAAGCGTGGAAGCCTTTTGCCATCACGTGATGACCAAGTACGACCGACTTGATTACATCGTGAACAATGCGTGTCAAACAGTGCGTCGACCACCCGAGTTTTATCGCCACATGATGGAACTCGAGAATGCATCGATTGCCGATATGTCGCCACATGTGCGCGAACTCGTAGGTGCATACGAAGGTTTACGCGGCTACAACATGTTGCCGTCAGCCGAAGATGGAGCGCTTGAACTTGCTGGCCTTGCTCCCATGACGGCCCCCGGTATCACACACTCCGCTGAGTTATCTCAAGCCGAACTCATCGCTGAAGATCGCGATTTACCGTCGCACCTGTTTCCCGACGGCCAACTCGATCAAGACTTACAGCAAATCGACTTGCGCGACCGCAACTCGTGGCGACTCACATTGGCCGAAGTGTCGTCAGTTGAACTGCTTGAAACTCAACTCGTGAATGCTGTTGCGCCATTTGTATTAAACGCCCGATTGAAGCCGTTGATGCTGCGCAACGACAATCGCGATAAGCACATCGTGAATGTGTCAGCAGTTGAAGGTCAGTTTTATCGCAAACTCAAAACGACCCGCCACCCCCACACAAATATGGCCAAGGCTGCTCTCAACATGATGACGCGCACATCGGCCGCCGATTATCACGCCGATGGTATTCACATGAACAGCGTCGACACTGGCTGGATCAACGACGAAGATCCATCTCACTTAGCCGACCGCAAACGTTCCGAGCACCACTTCCACCCACCGCTCGACATCGTTGACGGAGCAGCCCGCATTGTTGATCCCATCATTGATGGCGCCAACACTGGCAACCATACCTGGGGTCAATTCTTGAAGGATTACACACCAACTGATTGGTGAACGCTGATGCATCACTCAACACACGTTCCTCTTGCCGGCGCTTTTGGCGGCGGAGGCTTGTTTGGAATCGGTTATGCAATGGGCGTGCTTGAAGGATTGCGTGAGCAAGGAATCGATCTTTCAACGGCTCCAATGATTGGAACCTCGGCTGGATCATGGGCTGCAGCAGCGACCGCCCTTGGTGTTGATTTCGATCAATTAGCCGCACTCGACGTACCACGCTTCCCCGATCCGCGTTCGGGAGTCTTGGCCAATTCGGCTCGTCGGGTGTTCGGAAATGCGATGCGCGCCAATGTGCACGTCATCGCGTGTGCACTCCCCCGCTTACATCGCACCGAACTTGATGGCGCACTGATTCCGTTATCGACAATGGTCGCAGCATCATCGGCGGTGCCTGGCTTACTCGCCCCGCAACGGGTGAACGGACGTTGGTATATCGATGGCGGAGTGCGATCGGGAGTCAGTGTTGATTTAGCGGCGCCAGCCGATCTATTGATTGTGATCGCGCCTCTTGCCGGTGCGATGTTTGGTCCGTTTAATAATTTGGTTGAACGCAATACCGACCGAGAAATCACAGCCTGGAAAAAATCGTGTGGCGGCAACGTTCGTTTATTTGCACCGAACGCTGAGACGGCCAAGATTGCGACGCTGCCACATCATCTGTTCGACAAAGGTCGCGCCATTGAGGCGTACGCCCACGGTCGCCAAGAGGTTCGGTAAAATAAAACGATCTGGTCGGCGAATTGCTGAGAAAACCTCAGCAAAAGCCGACCAGATCGTTACAGATTATTTATGTGTTCAGCTGCAGCCAGAAGTGCTGCCGCACGACGGGCAAGCGTGACATGAACCGGCACGGTTCATTTGTACGCCACATTGCATACACATCGGTGCATCGCTGTGCTTTTGTGTCTGACGAGCAATCTCTGCTGAATGATCGCTTACAGGAGCCACCGGAGCGATTCCCATTTCGAGCTGTGTTACCAATTCTTCAACCGACGGAATGCTCTTCGGATCAGCTGCAACGTCGCTTCCAGTTGACGAGACGTAGGACGACTCTTCAACTCCGGGAAGGGTCGGCTGCAAACGCTCGTCAATGGAGAAGATTCCGAGTTCTTCGCGCTCGGCATAGGTCAAATACTCAAGAGCCATGCGGCGGAACAAGTAGTCCATGATTGACGCGGCGAAACGGATGTCCGGATCGTCGGTCATACCGGCTGGCTCGAAACGCATGTTGACGAATGCTTCGACGAAGGCTCGCATCGGCACGCCGTACTGCAAGCCGTAACTGATGCTCTTGGCGAATGCGTCCATGATGCCCGACAAGGTTGAACCCTGCTTCGACACGGTTAAGAACACTTCACCGGGACGACCATCTTCGTATTCGCCAATCGTTGCGAAACCCTTGCAGTCGGCCACGCGGAATTCGAAGGTGCGACCACGACGACTGCGGGGCAACTTCTGACGAACCGGCTTCGAGATGACTCGCTCAACGATCTTTTCGACAACGGCGGTTGCTGCTGCCTCGGGGGCGTCGGACTTGTCATCATCTTTCTTGGCAGTTGACAACGGCTGACCGACTTTGCAGTTGTCGCGATAGATGGCCACAGCCTTGATGCCCAGTTTCCAAGACAACATGTGCAGTGCTTCAATCTCTTCAACCGTCGCCTCTTCTGGCATGTTGACGGTCTTGGAGATCGCTCCTGACAAGAACGGTTGCACCGCACCCATCATTCGCACGTGGCCCTCGTAATGAATCGTGTTGTCACCCATTGAGCAGGCGAAAACTGACAAGTGCTCGGCCTTCAAATCAGGTGAACCAACAATGCTCTTGTTGGTGTCGATATAAGCAATGATGCGATCCACAACAGGACCCTCATATCCGAGGTTCGTCAAGGCTCGGGGCACCGTCTGATTGACGATGACCATGTTGCCACCACCCACCAACTTCTTGAACTTGACAAGGCCCAAGTCTGGTTCGATGCCCGTTGTATCGCAGTCCATCATCAGACCAATTGTTCCAGTCGGAGCCAAAACTGTGGCCTGTGCATTGCGCACGCCGAATTCTTCACCATCGCGAACAGCAGACTCCCACGAGATTGCCGAAGCGGCAACGAGGTCAGGTTGGACGATATCCGTATTGTCAATTTCCTGATCAGCGTCACGATGCATCCGCAAAACATTGAGCATGTAACGCTCATTCTCGGCGAAGCCGGCGTGAGATCCCATACGACTCGCGGTACGCGCGCTTGTGGCGTACGCATGACCAGTCATCAAACTGGTCAATGAAGCGGCCCACGCACGACCTTCGAGAGAATCGTAAGCTAAGCCAAGAGCCATCAACAATGCTCCGAGGTTGGCGTATCCAAGACCTAACTGGCGGAACTTGCGACTGTTCTCACCAATCTTCTCTGTTGGGTAATCGGCGCGCCCAACCAAGATTTCTTGAGCGGTGAACATTGTTTCAATGGTGTGCTTATAGGCCTCAACATCAAAAACGTCTTGATCATCGAGATACTTCAATAAGTTGATTGAAGCCAAGTTGCATGCCGAGTTATCAATGTGCATGTATTCACTGCATGGGTTTGATCCATTGATCCGACCAGATGCGTGAGACGTGTGCCATTTGTTGATTGTGGTATCGAACTGCAAACCAGGATCGGCGCAGTCCCAAGACGCTTCCGCGATTTGACGCCACAGATCGCGAGCCTGCACTGTGCGCACGGGTTCGCCGGTCTTGACCGCTCGGAAGGACCACTCTTTATCTTCAACAACTGCGTTCATGAAATCGTCGGTGATACGTACCGAGTTGTTGGCGTTCTGATATTGCACGCTGAATGAATCCGATCCGTCAAGATCCATATCGAATCCAGCGTCACGCAAAACGCGAGCCTTCTTTTCTTCTTTGGCCTTGCACCAGATGAATTCTTCGATGTCCGGGTGATCAACGTTAAGAATCACCATTTTGGCGGCCCGACGGGTCTTGCCACCTGACTTAATGGTGCCAGCCGATGAGTCGGCGCCACGCATGAAGCTCACGGGACCAGAAGCGGTTCCGCCGCCCTGAAGGAGTTCAACGCTGGAACGAATCTTTGACAAGTTGATACCCGAACCCGAGCCACCCTTGAAGATGGTTCCTTCTTCGCGATACCAGTTCAAGATGGCATCCATCTTGTCTTCAACGGCCAAGATGAAACACGCACTGGCTTGCTGCGGGACACCCTTCACACCGATGTTGAACCACACCGGGCTGTTAAACGCCGCGCGCTGGGTCACCAAGATGAACTTCAATTCATTACTGAAGTTGTCGGCCTCGGCCTGATCGACGAAATAGCCGCCCTCGACGCCCCAAGTGGTGATCGTGTCAGCCACACGGTCAATGACCTGCTTCAGAGATTGTTCACGCTCGTCGGTGCCGGGGGTACCACGGAAGTACTTCTGAGCCACGATGTTGGTGGCGTTCAGCGACCAGGTGACAGGGAACTCAACTCCGAGCTGTTCGAAGGCAACTGATCCGTCCTTCCAGTTCGAGATACGGGCATCACGCTTCTCCCAGACCACCTGGTCGTAGGGATGCACACCAGGGGTGGTGTAGTGACGACGGATTCCGATGGCGAGACGGTCCGGGGCGAGTGACATATTGATTCCTTTTTTCGAGATGGTGAAGTATTTTTACAGATGACATTTGGAAATGTTGAATTTAGATCATGACACATCAGACACAAGATGTGGTGTATTCCCCAAATGCCTGCGCGTGCAACCACAAGTGGTAGTGAAATTACATCAGAGTAACTACACCAATGTCAACGACCCTCGCGTATCACCTGCTCACATGGGGTTTTTCCACACCTCCAAAGTGTCGCCGGTCACATTCATGTCACATCCGTCGGCATCAACTCTCGCTCGAATCAAATTCTTTGTTGAAAGGGCGGTGGATTTCAGTAGGTCCAGGACTGCGTCGTCCCACCCAAATTTGAGGGCCAACACCTAGAAAACACCAGATCTTGGGCCACCAAATCACTAGCCACGGTCCTCCGCCGCCTCTTTCAACAGACGTAACCCTAAGCGCAACACCCTGTGGGGAGGAAGTGGATAACCCTGTGAATTAGCCCTTTGTTTAGGGGAAAACCCTGTGGACAGGGGTGTGGATCATGCTTTTTCCGGCTTTTCAGCTCATTCGGGCAATAGAAACTGGAATTCCGTTTAAAACCGATGTTCCGGACAACGGATCCATGGCTTCGTGATCACTCAAAACATTCGAATTCACGCCACTCAATGACTCAGCAACACGCATCTTGGTGCCGGGATGATCGTGACCCCAACCATGAGGCAAGCTCACTACCCCTCGACGAATATCGTCTGTGATTTCAACTGGCACAACAACGCTTCCGACGCGCGACGTCACCGTGACAAAAACTTCTTCAGCTGATTCATGCAATAAATCAAGGCTTTTTGCGTCATCTGTGTGCATTTGCAATGAACATCGCACATTTCCTTTCACAAGTACTTGAATGTTGTGCATCCACGAGTTGTTCGTTTTCAAGTGGCGTCTTCCGACTAACACGAATCGATTTTTCGTGAATTCGTCAATGGAATCAAGCAAACGTGGCAAGTCTGCAATCAAAGGTTCAGGTGCGAGTTCAATCATTCCGGTGCGCGTACGCAGTGCGTCAGGCAAGCGTGGCTCAAGTGCGCCGAAGTCAACACCATGCGGATGATCAAGCAATAGTTGGAGCGATGCTCCCCCGATGTTGCTTCCGAATCCTGCTCCGTACGGACCAGTCTGCAACATAAAGTCCAACATGCGCGCCGGACCATGACGACCTTCAGCATTTAAAACATCAATGATCTCGTCAGCATTTCGGCCATGTATGGGTGATGACGGATCGCCAATACTGTTGCGTACTAAGCCTTCAATGGCAAGATCATCAGCAAGATGTGGATCGGCGTTAGGTCCGAGACCTTGCGCAATCATTCCGAGCTTGGCAAGAATTTCCCATTCATCAGGTTGATCATCGTCGAGCGAAAGCACCGGCGTGCTGTAGTTCGCAACATTGCGAATCGCAAACTGCAACAACAACACGTCGTAGTGATCTCGTTGCAATTGCGATGGCACTGGCAAAATCACATCGGCATGACGGGTGGTTTCGTTGAGATACATATCAACACTGATCATCAACTCAAGTTTTTCAAAAGCATCAGATAGTTGTCGTGAATGCGGGGTTGACAAAATCGGATTACCTGCAACTGTGACGAGAGCCTTAATCCCCACATCACCAGCATCAGTGATCTCTTCGGCCATGGCTGCAGCCGGATATTCGCCCATCACTTCGGGATAACCCTTGACTTTGGTTTTCCCACCGCCGCGACCAATTCGGAATCCGCCACCTTTTCCTGATGTACCGCGTGTTGTCGGTCCACCAAGGACAGGCTTCGTGAACATAACTCCACCAACCGAATCCAAATTTCCGGTCAGTGTGTTCACGACGTCAATGAGCCACGAAGCAGTCGTACCAAACTCGGTGGTTGTCGTTCCGATGCGTCCATACAACGCCGCCGTTTTTGCTGCGCTTAACTCGCGCGCCACTTGGCGAATCACGTCGGCATCTAGCCCGGTCGCTTGAGCAACTCTTTCGGGAGTGAACTCACGTGAAGCCTCACGCACGTCATCAAGACCATTCAAAAGGATTGCGATGTGATCTTGGATTTTGACCAAGCTTTCGGCAAACAACACATTCACTATGGCCATCAAGAACAACGCATCTGTTGCCGGCCGAATGGCAATCCATTGATCGGCTTCTTCGGCAGTTCGTGTGCGACGCGGGTCGACGACGACAACCTTGCCACCTCGAGCACGAATTGCTTCAATACGACCTGGAAAATCGGGAGCGGTACACACGCTTCCGTTTGATGCGTACGGATTCGCTCCCAAAATCAGCAGATAATCGGTCCGATCAAGGTCGGGAACGGCAACTGAAACGCCCGTGCCAAACATATAACCCGCCGCAACTTGTTTGGGCAATTGGTCAACTGTTGATGCACTAAATCGATTATGGGTACCAAGGCCTTGTAACAAAGTTCGGTTGTACAACATCGCCGACAAGCTGTGCGCACCAGGGTTGCCAAGGTACACGCCTACTGCATCGCGACCGTGTCGTTCAATCACATCTTGCAAGCGACCAGCAATCTCGGCCCATGCTTCGTCCCATTCCACCGCAACATGCACACCATTGCGCTTGATGTGAGGCTGACGTAAGCGATCGGGGTCTTCGTGAAGTTGTTTGAGTGTTGAACCCTTGGGACAAATAAAACCATGAGAAAACACGTCGTCCATATCTCCGCGGATGCGACCGACTGTTGATCCCTTGACGGTGATTTCTAAACCACAGCCAGCCTCACATAATGGGCAGGTTCGATAGGCAATGCGTTCGTCACTCATGCACTCACCCTAGAACGCTGTGCACAGCGAAAACTCAATGAGCGTCAGGACACTGGCGATTTGTCGAGCAGGGCCGCTTCACGTTGAAAGTCTTCAGCTGCGTCAAAATTCTTGTACACGCTCGCGAAACGCATATAGGCAACTTCATCAACGGCTCGTAAACGTTCAAGCACAGCGAGTCCAACTTTGGTGCTCGGCACATCGCCTCCACCAGTTGCTCGCAGTTCTTCTTCAACCGAGTCGGCTAGAGCGTTGATGGCATCATCGTCAATGGGTCGACCCTTCGACGCGGCCTTGACTCCCGAAATCAACTTGCCGCGATCGAACGGCTCCCGGCCACCATGAGTCTTGGTGACCATGAGCGGCACTTCATCCATACGCTCAAACGTCGTGAAGCGGTGCAAGCACTGCGGGCATTCACGACGACGACGAATCGCAGCACCTTCTTCGGCCGTACGTGAGTCGACCACTTTGGTGTCTTCATGTCGGCAGATGACGCAACGCATACCGTCATGATAGTAGAAAAAAGAACTATTCAGCGGGGACAATGAGACGTTGACCCACATCAATTGACGCGCCACCGTTCAATTCGATCAATGAATGCACGTAATTTCGGATGTTTCCGCTGGTCAGCGACGAAGCAATGGACCACAACGTGTCACCTGATTGCACGATATAAAAACCTTCGCCCTGCACAAAGGCGAGCGCGACGTCAACACCAGTGACCGAGGTGCTGATGGGCTGAGCACTCGCAGAAAAGGGCGTCACCGCGGGGACGGAGGCAGACACATCCCCGCGGCTCGCCAAAGTGCGGAAGCCGAGGCAGGCGGCTACCACAACAGCACCTACGGCCAAACCCACCACCAGCCGACGACGCAAGTACACGTCGTGGGACAGATGGCGAGTAGGGGCCATAGAAGAAGCAGACATAGAAGAAGCAGACATAGAAGAAGTAGAGGAACGATTTCCGGATCGATTGGGCTGAATCTCGACGATGTAGCGGGGGTCAAGTGCGAGGGCCATGATGAATCTTTCTGATCGGTTGTGCGAGCTCTGGTGAACCGCTGTTGTTGACAGTGTGCGTGAGGGGTATGGCACAGTGACCAGTTCCCTCACGAACGCTTGTTCGTAGGCTATGCGAACGCGTGTTCGGTGTCAACCACTGATTTTAAATAAGGCGTCTACCAGCACAAATAGGATTTTTACGAACAGGTGTTTGACTCTCGCCCCGAACACCCGTACGATGCACCCATGAGCGAACACATTCTCACCGACCGTCAACGTGGCATCCTCGAGTGCATTGAAGCCTGTATGGAAGACCGAGGCTTTCCGCCATCAGTGCGCGAAATCGGCGACACCGTTGGTCTCACATCTCCTTCCACGGTGCACAATCATCTCAATACGCTGCAGCGCTTGGGCTTTCTTGAACGAGATCCCAATTTGCCTCGGGCCATCAAAGTCAACTGGGACCGCAACAGTGGCGCGATCATCGCCCGCAGTCGCGTGCACCACGTGCCCCTCATCGGCGATGTCGCCGCTGGAACTGATGTCTTGGCTCAAGAAAACGTTGAAGAACTTCTTCCCCTACCAGCCGACTTCACCGGCGAGGGCGATCTCTTCATGTTGCGCGTTCGAGGCGATTCAATGATCGAAGCGGGCATTCTTGATGGCGACTATGTCGTCGCTCGTCAGCAGCTCACTGCCAACAACGGCGACATCGTCATTGCCGGGATTCCTGGCGATGAAGCAACGGTCAAGACCTACACCCGTAAGGGCCGTGAAGTTGTTTTGATGCCAGCTAACCCGCGCCTTTCGCCCATGCACTTTTCATCAGACGATGTCCGCATCTTTGGCAAGGTCGTCACAGTTCTACGTCGTCTCTGAGATGTCAACTCTGAAATATCGCCTCTGAAAATTTTGTTACTGGCCAGCTCGATCTTCGGGGCGTGGCGGTGCCCACGGATCAGATGATCTTGTATCCGAGCCAACAATCGAGTCACTGCTGGATTGATAACTGACATACACCTCTGGTCGAGCACTCATTGCAACCTTGCGACGAGCCCGTCGACTGGCTCGAGTGGCAATGATTGCCAAAATCAACAACGCGAGCGCAACCAGAACAAGCGATGCGCCGCTGATCAGCATTGCCCCGTCCATCATTGATGCATTACGGCCAATCGCGATCACTGCGTCGGGTTCGTTCGATTGCATGACCAGGGTGAATGTTCCCGGTTCTGAAAGTACAAAAGTCGACATCGACTTACCGACAAAATCGGGAGCGTCGTATTCAACAGAATCATCGGGCCGAACATCAACATCTGTGCCATCGCTTGATTGCAACGACACCGTCACCTCGGGGGCCGTTTCAAACGTGTAAGCACGAGCATCGTTATTGCACGCACCGAGATCGGCGATCGTTCCCTTGGTTTCTACGTAGATGTAATAGCGACCAGTTGCTGAAATATCAATCGTCGACACACAACCGCTTGGAGTTCGCACTAAATCACTGATGATTTGTTGATCTCGCTGCACGCCAATCAACGCCAGAGTCATACCGACAGCGAAAACTACAATAGCTGAAATCCACCACCATTTAACTGAGCGAACCCTTGGCGTGTCATCAGACATCATGAGACTCCCAGACGCTGCGCAACTCGCTCAATCGTCTCATCGCTTTGCACAACGGCCACGCGAATAAAACCTTGACCTTGTTCGCCATACAAATCACCAGGGCTCACTAACGTGCCGGCTTCACGAGCTAAACGTTCAGTGAAACCCCAGGCATCGTCGACTTTGAACCACAAGTAGAAACCACCATCAGGCAACGAAATATTGATGCCCGACCAATTCGACAAGATGTCCGCCATACGCTCGAGTCGGTGACGGTAGCGATTTCGCTGCACCACAACATGTTCGTCATCATTCAGTGCCGCAACCGCTGCAGCTTGTGCTGGGCCTGGCACCATCATGCCGACATGCTTGCGAACCTCAGATAGGTAATGCACGAGGCCGTGATCTCCGGAGTACGCCCCCACACGAAGTCCTGCCAAATTTGAGCGCTTCGACAGTGAATGCACCGCAATGACACCATCGGAGCCGTGTTGCAAAATCGTTTGCGGCGGACCGTCCCAAGTGAATTCGGCATAACACTCATCACTGAAAACTGGTACTCCATGGGCACGACCCCAAACAGCCGCCGCACCAAGATCGTCAATTGCGCCCGTCGGATTAGAAGGGCTATTGACCCACAACAACAACGCTCGCTTCGCATCTTCTTCGCTGATAGCAGTCAGATCAATTCCGCCGCGATCGTTACATGGCACAGCGACGGCACGACAACCAGCCAAGGTTGCACCCATTTCGTAGGTTGGGTACGCAACCGCGGGGTATAAAACGGTGTCGAGCCACGGTGAACGTAACTTCATCCATTGCGGCAACGTGCCCACAAACTCTTTGGTACCGATACACGCAGCGATATTGACCGGAGCGATCGTTACGTTGAAACGGCGTTGCATCCAAGCCGCAAAAGCCTCACGCAAACCAAGCGATCCGATTGAGGGTGGATAACCGCGCTCACTATTGCTCGCCGCCAATGCGTTAATCACCGAAGCCGGCGGCGGATCGCACGGCGTGCCAATGGACAAATCAATCAGTCCACCTTCAAAAGGCGCGGCCAACGGCTTGTATGAGTCAAGACGTTCGTAGGGATACGGCGGCGGAACAAAACCAACTGAATGATCAGGAGCAGAATTCATGAGACTCCCATGTTGCCCGCTGGAGTAGGGTCAACGCCACCATCAGCCACCACAAATTCGCTCAATCGGCCAACCGAAGCTTCGGCGAGTCGCGCACGGACGCGGACTCCATCGGTTTCGTGCGTGGTCGACACCACTTCTCCTTCTCGATGTACTGCAGCCAAAATATCGCCACGTTCATACGGAATGAGCAGTTCAATGACTGTGCTCACCGAGCGCAAACGGTCAGACAATGTCTGCAAAAAGCGATCGATGCCGTCTCCGGTATTTGCGCTGATACCAACCGAACCGGGATGCCACGCGACCACATCGGCCACCCCTACGGGATCGAGATCACTCTTATTGAAAACTAGGAATTCGGGAACTTCATCGGCATGAATTTCGCGCAAAACTGTTCGCACCGCGTCAATTTGACCATCGGGGTCGGACGATGATCCGTCGACGACATGCACCAAATAATCGGCCCGTGCTGCCACTTCAAGTGTGCTCTTGAAAGATTCAACAAGGCCGTGTGGGAGGCGTCGTACGAATCCAACGGTGTCTGTCACTAGCACCGGTTCACCACCAGGAAATGACAATCGCCGTGTTGTCGGATCGAGCGTCGCGAACAGTCGATCTTCGACCAACACACCCGCGTTTGTTAAGCGATTCAACAATGTCGATTTTCCGGCATTGGTGTACCCCACGATGACCACATTGGCCAGTCCACTACGTGAACGACCTTTGCGTTGCAAATCGCGTGTACTGCCAAGTTCTTTGAGTTCTTGTTCAAGACGCGTGATGCGATTCTTGATTCGCCGACGATCAACTTCGAGCTTGGTTTCACCACTACCAAATCGCGATCCAACGCCACCTCGCTGCTGCGACATTTTGGCATCGGCACCGCGTCGTAAACGCGGCAAGCGATAACGCAGCAAGGCCAGTTCGACTTGAGCCTTGCCCTCTAGGGTGTGGGCATTTTGCCCAAAAATGTCAAGAATCACCGCAGTGCGGTCTAGCGCAGTTCGTCCCAACAACTTTTCTAAGTTGTATTGCTGACCAGGTGACAATTCGTTGTCAAACACCACGGTGTCGGCATCAACTGCCAAACACAATTCGCGCAGCTCTTCGGCCTTCCCTTTACCAACGAACCAAGTGTGATCTGGCACGTCCCGCTTTTGCGTGAGTCGTCCCGCTTCATCAGCACCCGCGGTATCAATGAGCAAACTCAATTCATCAAGACTGGCTTCAGTATCTTCTTCGGTTTTGCCATGCAATGTCACGCCAACCAAAACAATTCGCTCACGAATCGAGCGCTCAATCAGGGTCTGCCCGAGGGCTTGGTTATATGGCGAGTTGGGACTTGAATTCGTCACATGTGCACCGAAATTGACGCGATAAAGACCGCTGGCCCGATCAAGGTCACGGCACGAGTTGACGAGTCAACCCGAACCTTGGCATCGCCACCGTCCATATGCACAATGACTTCCGATGTTGAGGCCGGCACAAGCCCCCACGCAATCGCTGCTTCGGCGGCAGCACAGGCACCAGTTCCACAGGCCAAAGTAATTCCGGCACCGCGCTCGTGTACACGCATGGTGATTGCATGTGGCTCGGGACCAGATTCAATAATTTCAAGATTGACATGCGGAACTTTGAGGCCGAGTTCGGCGAGGTCAACTATGGCAACATCGTCAACTCCCACAACCGAGTGCGGATTGCCCATGGACACATGGCGCACCGGACGGTCGGGGTTGCATCCGAGACTGGCCCAGTTTTGCGGTTCGGGTAGATCGGTGACGAAACCCATATCGACGCTGATGTCTAATGAGCCGTTGTGCCATCCACTTTCAACGCTGACACTGCGCTCTCCAGCGTCGGTGTCAACAATGTATGTCGCAGGCTTGCCCTCAGGACCAGCGATGTGCCAATGCGCGGCCTGCACCAAACAGCGAATTCCGTTTCCGCTCATTTCGGCACGGCTGCCATCGGCGTTAAACAAGACCATGCCAAGTCGATCGCCCTGCTTGATTTCGAGCAACAACAAACCATCAGCGCCTAGTCCGAAACGACGATCACACCAACGCTGAGCCAGCTCAGGCCATTGGAACGAAGCATCGGCTTGGGCAACATTGACAACTAAAAAATCGTTGCCGAGGCCGTGATGTTTGGAAAGATCAATCTGCATAGGGCTGGTCTTCAGACTACGCCAAAAGCTCAATCAGGCGCGGTACGACTTCGGCGACTGGGTCAACATCTATATCAAACCACATGATTCGCGGGTCACGACGAAACCAGCGTTCTTGCCTCACCGCAAACTGGCGAGTCCGCAATACGACCGTCGCCACAACTTCTTCGAGCGACATCCGTCCTTCTAAATGTTCAACCATTTCTTTGTAGCCAAGCGCCTGAAACGCTGTAGGTGACAATCCAGCCACCAGCAATTTCTCAACCTCTTCACGTAGGCCTCGCTCAACCATGATGTGCACACGTGCTTCAATACGCCCAGCCAACACATCTCGCGGCCAGCGCAACGCCACTTGCTGCACGGGGCTTTCAGGATAAGTGTCGACACCTGGACCAAATGAAGAAAAGGGCTTGCCACTCCCCTCACACACTTCAAGTGCCCGCACAATACGTCGCACATTGTTGGGTTCCATTTTTGTGGCGGCCGACGGATCAAGAGTCGCAAGCCGCGCATGCAAAACTTCGGGTCCTAGTTCAAGAACCTCTTGATCTAGTCGCGCCCGAACCTCGGGCCACTGGCCGGGCAAAGTCAACTCATCAACGACAGCACGCACGTACAGGCCAGTGCCACCGACAAGTAGTGCACGACCCTGACGTGATGCGATGTCACTGATTACCGAGTGATACGCCACTTGAAAGTCAGCAACCGTAAATGGCTCGGTCGCATCAACTAAATCAATCAAGTGATGGCGCACCAATTGCTGCTCATCAAGTGTGGGTTTGGCGGTGCCAATGTCCATTCCGCGATACACCTGCATCGCGTCAATAGAGACCAATTCAATTCCGAGGTTGCGGCCAACATCAGATGTTGCGACTGCCATCGCGACCGACGACTTACCGCTCGCCGTCGGGCCCAAAATGACTAACGAATGTGGAACGACCGTCATTTGAGTCGTCATTTGGTCATCACATCGATGCGACAGGAATGCGAACTTTGTGCGATGGGTCTGACGTGACCTCACGCAAAATTCCACGAAGGTGGTGCGGAGCAGCCTCGGTAATTTCGACCAATCCGTAACTCCCAGTCCGAATCGCATTCTTTGGAGTGAAGTGCACAACTTTGTTCTGCCGAGTACGGGCTTGATAGACCTCGGCATTACGTCGCGATGGACCCTCAATCAGAACATCTTCAATACGACCGATTCGGGCTTCGTGACGAATCACTGCCGAGTGCTCAACCACGACTCGCAATCGCGCAAATCGATCAACAACTACTGCTGGGTCAACAAAATGATCGACCATTGTTGCGGCTTCGGTGCCTTCTCGTGGCGAGAACATAAATGTGTAGGCATAGTCGTAATCAGCTTCGGCCGACACTTCAAGGGTGCGAACAAAGTCTTCTTCAGTTTCGCCAGGGAAACCGACGATGATGTCGGTACTAATTGCCAAATCAGGAATGAGTAGACGAGCCTGGTGAAGTTTTTCTAAATAGCGTTCGGCGTTGTAGCCACGATGCATGATGGCAAGGATACGGTCGCTTCCTGATTGCAATGGATAGTGCAAATGCTCGCAAATCGTTGGTACCTCCGCCATCACTGCAAAAGTTTCTGGTCGCATGTCTTTGGGGTGCGGACTTGTGAAGCGAACTCGTTTGATTCCGGGAACCATTCCAACTTCACGCAACAATTCACTGAAGAGTGGTCGTGCCGAAACATCTTCGCCTGCACGCCGCTTATCAAGTTGCAGGTCGCGTCCATAGCTATTGACATTTTGACCAAGCAATGTCACCTCGGTGACTCCTTGATCGGCCAGCGCACGAACTTCTGACACGATGTCAACATACGGTCGACTGATTTCTGAACCGCGCACTGAGGGCACGATGCAGAAGGCGCACGAATTGTCGCACCCGATTTGAATTGTGACCCATGCGTCGTATGACGTCGCTCGCTTGGCCGGCAACGCAGACGGGAACATCGCGTGATCGTCAAGTACGGCTTCTTCCAAAATTTCAGTCACCGGTCCATCAACGCGAGCAGTCTCAAGTAGTTCTGCAGCACGGTGCACATTATGTGTACCCATCACCACGTCAACCCACGGCGCACGCTTTTGGACAATGTCGCGGTCCTTCTGAGCCAGGCAGCCTGAGACCACGATTTGCCGGCCTTCACGAGCATCTTTCCAGCGCTTCAACATTCCGAGGTTGCCGTACAACTTGTTGTC
>JBAXIP010000018.1:0-23897 GCA_037138315.1 Actinomycetes bacterium | reverse complement strand
CTTTGCTGCGAGCGACTCCGCCTGAACCATCACGGGTATCAAACAAACGCGCCGGCGTCAGCGGAACGATTGGGCGGGTTGTCGCGTTGATGCGAGCAATATCAAATGTCTGATCTCCGACAAGCGGGAAATTGGTCCAGCTTGCCATGATTTTTCCGTTACGCAGGCGGACAAGATCAATGATATCTCTTTCTCCGCCAGCGGCTATTCGCGTTATTGAACCGTTCGTGCCGAAAGTTAAGTCAATCGAACCGTTCTCGTTGAGTCGATTGATGATCACTTGGTTTGTTGCATATCCGATCAAAATTCGTTGATCCGGTTGCACCGCGACGACTGCATGCGCGCTAACTGAAACTCCCGTGTAGCGGACATAGCCGTTTGTTCCAAATGTGGTATCGGCAGCACCAGAAGATGAGAGCCGGGTTAAGAAAATTTCGTGGGATGCACCAAAATCAGACGTTCCGGAAATGAGCAGTCGACTGTCGGGCAAAACGTTGACTGTGAATGCGGAATTGCCACTTGTGCCGGTTCCGGCAAAGGCAAATCCGTTGGTTCCAAAAGTTGTGTCAAGCGTTCCGTTTGCTGAATATCTTGAAATGAGAGTTCGGGGGTCAGCGATGGCATAATAAGCACCCACCACGATGATTTTTCCGTCAGTAGAAACATTCATTCCGTAAACCTGCGCTGGGCTCGTGTCTGGTGATGCGATCAGTGTTGATCCGCCTGTACCAAATGAGGTATCGATCGTGCCATTTGCATTCAGGCGATAGATGCTGGATGCGCCTGTAGCCGTTGTGAACGCTGTGACCAATATTTTGTTATCAGGTAACACCACCATCTTCGATGGGTACATGGGGCCAACCGAGACGGTAGCCGCACCAGCAACACCAAATGTTGGGTCAAGAATTCCAGCATTTGTAAAGCCAAAGACAACCGGATTGCCAGTGACAGTTGGTTGTTGGGCTAAGACAAGAATACGACCATTTGATTGAGAATCAAGATTGAGAATGTCACTTGTTGCACCTGTCGGACCGGCGGCAAGCCCAATTGTTCCGATACCGACACCGAAATCGCTTCCGAAACTGCGGTCAATCGTGCCGTCGGAACGGTATTTGACGAGATACATGTACGGTGCGGCAACCGAGACGCCAAGCGTAATGAACGAGCCATCAGCTAGTTCAAGAATTCGTGATCCGTACACATCATTCAGAAGGCTATTTTGCTGAGTGAACCCACCTGACAAAAATGACGCATCGGGTTTTCCTAGAGAATCAAGGCGGACGATGACAGCTCGTTGAGCTTCAATTGCGACGGGTGTTTGGCCCACGAGGATGTATCGACCATCGCCTTGGACTGTTCCTGCAGATCCGAGTACAGAAAAACCAACGGGCGTTTGGCTTGTCCCGTTGTTACCGAATGATGAATCAAGAGTTCCGTTACCTGTTAGGCGAACTGCGAGTAAATCGACTTTGTAGAAATTGGATCCCGCTAAGCCAAATATAACAATTTTCCCAGATGCCTCAATAAGAAGGTCGTAAAACAGTGCTGCATCGCTGGCTGGATAAACGAAGCTGCCACTCGCGCCAAATGTCGTGTCAATCGATCCGCTGGAATTGAGGCGCGATACAAATGAAGTTTGTGCACCCCCAATATCTGTGATTCCTGCGACGACAATTTTGCCGTCGGCTTGTACAGCGATGGCACTGATGGCTCCCGCTGATGAAACATCAACCCAGCCATCGGCATCAAAACTAAGGTCAGGTGTTCCATCTGTATTGAACTTGGCAACGACGGCACGGTTGCTGCCACCAACTATGTAACGGCTACCTCCAACGATGATCTTGTCACCAGTTGTGATCGCCATAGACGAATATGCTGTTGCAGTAGGCGTCAAAACTTCCAGATATCCAATGGAGTTAAATGTGGTGTCGTATTCTCCGTTAGTCAGCAATCGAGCCACGTAACTACTTTTAGTTGAGGAATTTAAGGTTGATCCAACGACAACGAGTCGTCCAACTGAGTCAAAAGCGAATGCCGACGATCCTCCCGCATATGTCGTTTGCGAAATACTCAAGCTCTTAACACCTGGGGTGACGCTAGATGCGGCGTAGGTCGTATCAAAGGCACCACTGGCAGTGAGCTTGATAACAAGTGCGTCGCTGTAATTGGGTGACACTCTGTAATCCGAGAGAGCGCGAATAAAGATTGAACCATCAGCTTGTGTGAGAACTGCAGTGCCTTCAGAGTCGCCTGGCCCAAGAAGAATTGAACGCCACCCTGTCGAGTTGAAGGTGGTGTCAAGTGAGCCATCGGTGTTGAACCTGGCAACCAAAATGTTGTCGACGCCGGCGAGATCCACCCTTCCGGTAGCCACGATCTTGCCGTCGGTCTGAACGTCAACGTCATAGAACGTCGACGGTCCACCGAATTCGTGTAATACACGGCCAGCAAAGAATGTTTGGTCGCTATCGCCGTCAGCGGCCGACACATGAGCAGCAGTTGTCATTGCTACTGAGGCCAACACAGTTGCGGCAATTGCTGAACGTACTAGTCGTTGTGTGAACTGAAGTTTCATTTTTCCGCCATTTCGCTATTCGGTCATTTCGACTGAGAGCAAGATTTGTCCCTGTGACTGATCGCACCTTAGCCAAAATGCCCTAGCCTGATGAGCAGCGCCCGGGTGGCGGAATGGCAGACGCGGGGGGCTTAAACCCCCCTTCTCTTACAAGGGAGTATGGGTTCGAGTCCCATCCCGGGCACCAACACCACCACCTGCGAATCTGGTGCAGGTTTCAGGCGAGCGTTACCCCGTCGGCGATCACAATGATTTCGTCGCTGGGAGCGAGCGTGAGACGCACCGATTTGGCGGGGTTGGTGACAACCTGACCGGTGGCCGCAATTCGGTAACCAATCGCCGTGTGGCCAATAGCTGACGCACTCATCACCACATCGGCGAATGTTTGCGCATTCTCGGCGCCAAAGTTTGATGCTTGTTGAAGCTCAATCGAGCATCGTGAATGGTCAAAGAGGTCGTCGAATACGAGACCAAGTTCGGCGCGTTCGCTGAGCTGGGCGAGCATCAAGCTGGTTAATTCATCGCTGACCACAAAGTCGTCGACACCAGTTGAATCGGCAAGTGATGTGTTTCGTTGATCTAACAGCTCGGCCACGATACGAACGGGGCCAACTTCATCGCTTTGACGTACTTGGTTGAAAGCAATCAATGTCAGCAACGTGCGGGCGTCGGCGTCGGTCTCAGACATTGCATTTCGGTATCCGAGCACAATGACTTCGTGGAACGACCTTTCGGCAGCGCGAGCAGCAACGATTTCTGGTCCGCCACTCAATTCGCTGATTTCGAGAGTCACATTGCTGGTGCTCAGTTGATTGCGAAGTTCTGCAACGTTGACTAACGCTGGGTCAAGCAGAAGCTCAATGGTTGTGCGGCTGTCAAGGAATTCATCAAGTTCCGACAGAACACGTGGCCCGAGATCGCTCCAACCAGCGACCACGATGCGTCGTGGACGATTATCGATGGCGGTTGGTGTGCCTGCCAAAACATTGCCCTTAATCGGCGAAGTCGAGGGAATGAATAGTGAATCGTCTTCGGCCAAAGCAAGAATTTCGTCTCCATCGACGATGACATAGTCACGCGCCGGATTCAGTTCAACAATTGAGCCCGTGTGCATCACACCAAATACAGCGCATTTTTCAAAGCTCATTAGGACTGACTGATATGACTGACCAACGAATTGCTGAAACGGCGCAAAGTACAGTTCGTCGCCATCGAAGTCGAGCAATTCACGAAAGACCGTACTCAGTCCACGCTGACGACAAGCTTGTGCAGTGAGTTCGGCCACGATTTCGTCGGAGCTGACCGCGACGATTTCGTTACCAAGCAAATTCTTCAGCGAAGCAGCATTTGAACGTTCGGAAATTTCGGCAATGATCGGAAGTTTGGCAGAGGATTGACCTCTGACGGAGCGGATAGCCAACAGCGTTTTGATGGTATTGGTGTCGGTTCCGTCGCTCACAACAATCACGGAACGAGCTTTTGAGATGTTGACCATCGAAAGATCTCCGGCAACCCAAGGTTCACCACGACGTGCCACCAACCGAGTTGTTTTGAAATCGTCAATTGATTCGCGAAGCTGTTCTTCAATTTCGGTTTTGTCAACATCGGCCAAGATCACAACCGCAGCCTTCTTGCGACTTTCGTTCGCAAGAATCAATTCACTGACGATTGATGGAACTCGAGGTGACCAACCAAGAATGATGGTGTGATCATTTTCTTGAACTGAACTACGTCCTCGTTGTAGTTCGTCAACTTTTTGATCGACCGAGTTGGCGATCAAACCGATCAAGCTGCCAGCAATAAATACACCCGAAAGGGTGACAAGCAACATGATGAAGCGGGTGGGCCAGCCACTTTCGCCAGAAAATGTGCCAGGGTCTAAGACGCGAGTCATTGATAGCCAGTAATTCTCAATGAGACCTAGCTGATTTGGTTCGCCGTTGATTCCTTTGAGTTGGAAGATCGTGAGGAACAATGCAGCAATCAAAATGATGATGAGTGTTAACACCGCAAGCCAGGCGATGACCACCGAAGTTCCGCGCGACAGTGCGAGGTCGAATCGATAACGCACCCAACTCAGTTTTGAATTGGCGCTTTCTGATGTTTGATCGGTGGGCGAAGACTTTTGCGACATTGTGAGACCTCTCGGTATTTGTCTTTGGTGTTGAGTGACTTGCAACTTCTCGAAATTCTCTAAGTGATTGACTGCGTGCCCATAGTAGGCAAATTGTTCTTTAAAGTTACATCTGGGCTGAAATTGCCCCGTATAGTCACAGAGCGCACAAGCGGTCTGGCTCGGAGCAGGGGTATCATTTCGTCGCTCTGGTGTTAGAACCACTGGCGCTCCGCGTCCAAGTCGCTCAAAGGAAACCGCTGTGTCCGATCAATCAAAACTGACCCCACTTCAGGCCGCTGAAGCCCGCCGCCTTGCTGCTCAGCAGGCCAAAACCAACAAGGTTCCTCAGACTCGTTCTGAAGAAGAGAAGGCGGCTCGTAAAGAACGAGTCTCCAAGGCTAAAGATGCTTTGAGTCGTTCGGTGGGAATTAAGGGAGACCATGTTGCTGGCGCACGTGCAGCAATCAAGACCTACTTGCAGCGTCTCAATGAGCCGAACCAGCCTGATGACGGCCGCTTTGAAATGTTGATCGAAGCCCCATTTAAGGCCCCTGAAAAGAAGAAGACCAACGGCCCGCGTTTCTAATCTGACTGCGGCGAATTGATATGCATCTTTCGTCGTTGATTGAAATGGTCGAATCTGGGTTCGACAATCGTGTTCTTCTCGGTGATCAAAACTCCCGAATAACTGGCACAGATTTTGGTTTTCTTGTTCGCCTGGGAGCAACGCAAGTCCATAACAAGTACGCCTCGGTTATGTACGTCGGTGAAAATCATGCGCTGCTTCCTGTTGCCTTGTTTGCGGCGGCGTGGGCAGGTGTTCCATTCGTTCCCGTTAACTACCGACTTGAAGATCGTCAGCTGCGATCTTTGATTGAGCGTTTTCCGAATTCATTGGTGCTGACTGATCCATTGACGGCAGCTCGTTTGGAAGAATTGTCACCGCTGATTCTTGATGATTGGCTTCGTGGATTATCAAACGTTGATCTCGAAGAAGTCGGCCCAATCGAACCTGCTGAAGACGATAACGATGTAGCGGTTGTTTTGTTTACGAGTGGCACAACATCTGAACCAAAGTCCGCATTGTTGCGACATCGCCATCTCATGGCCTATTTGTTGGGCTCAGTTGAATTTGGGAGTGCTGAAGAATCAGAGGCAGTGTTGGTTTCGGTGCCGCCGTATCACGTCGCTGGTATCGCCAATATGTTGTCAAATCTATTTTCGGGTCGCCGCTTGGTGTATTTGCAATCGTTCTCGGCCTTGGCGTGGCTTGAAACTGTTCAGCGTGAAGTAATCACTCACGCCATGGTTGTTCCCACGATGTTGGCTCAAGTTGTTGATGAACTTGATGGAGAGATTGTTGATCATTCATCGTTACGAACGTTGTCGTACGGTGGAGCCAAGGTTTCGGAACGAATCATTCGACTGGCCCTACAAGCATTTCCAACGACTGGGTTTGTTAACGCGTATGGCCTCACCGAAACCGCTTCAACGATTGCGGTTTTAGGACCAGACGATCATCGCGATGCACTGACGTCTGATAATCCAATGATTCAACGCCGACTGTCGTCGGTTGGCCAAGTATTGCCGATGGTTGAAATTGAAATTCGCGATGATCATGAACAGGTTGTCACGAACGGAGAGTCGGGCTTGATCTATTTGCGCGGCGAACAAGTCTCGGGCGAATATGCCGGTACCAATTCGCTAGATGGTGATGGTTGGTTTTGTACTCGCGATCAAGGCTTTATTGACTCGGATGGGTACCTTTTTATTGACGGCCGAGTCGATGACACCATCATTCGTGGTGGTGAAAATATTGCACCAGCCGAAATTGAAAAAGTATTACTGGCTCAACCTGGTGTGGCTGAAGCGTGCGTGGTGGGTTTGCCCGATGATGTGTGGGGTCAACGGATAGTTGCGGTAGTTGTGCGCCAAAGTGGCCACGTTGTTGAGCCGAATATTTTGCAAGATGCAGTGCGCAAAGTATTGCGTGGATCAAAAACTCCCGAGGAGATCATCGTCAGAGACTCATTGCCGCATACCGAAACTGGCAAGATGTTGAGGCGTGTTGTGCAAAGCGAATTGCTGGCGCGCGAAGGAGGAACTGCAAAATGATTCTTAAGCCTGGGGCCCGACTGATTAGCGCTGTTTGTGCTGCAGAACTGATGACTGTTAAAGCACCAAAAACCGAACTCGAGGTGACGATCGGTGGTGTGACGACGATTGCGTCGGCTGCGGCCCGCGATGGCTCGGCCGCAGTAGTTGCCGGTCATGACGGCGGGACTCTGATGGGGAAGCGCTATGTCGACGAATCTGACACGATTGAACTGCTGTGCACCAAGGCTGGCACTGGAGCAGTGGCGGTCAATGGAGAACTATTACAATTGAAAGAAGCCAAAGCCTTGCCGGCCAGCGACTGAATTGTTCTGTCAGCACTACCTGAATTGCGCATCGCTATGTGGCATGATGGGGGCATGAAAATCAATCGTTATGCCCTTTTGATCTCGTCAATTGCTTTGAGTGGATTGCTGGGCATCGCTGGTTGTTCCAGTAATGACACCTCAACATCTGTGTCGCAGGCGCCCTCAACCGAATCAACTTCGGCTACACCGACCGATCCGGTAACTACGGCGGCTCCTACAAGCTCTGCAAGTAAAGAAACTCCGGCAACGGGAACACCTGCGACTGAATCGGTCACGATTGAAGTTGACGCAGATAGAGGAATTGCCGATGATGCCTCGGTAGTTGTCGGTACACCCGTCACGATTCATGTGATCTCTGAAGTTGAAGAAGAATTTCACTTACATGGTTACGACATTGAACTAGCGGGTGATGATGTGACCTTCGAATTTGTGGCCGACAAATTGGGTGACTTTGAACTTGAATCACATGACACTGGTGATGTGATACTGAATTTGTCAGTCGTTGCCGACTGACAAATTCAGTATCACTATCGCGCGTTTAGTTGACGCTCAGTTTTGTCGACACGGTTGGCCGCGCAGGGAACCGCATGCCGCAACTCCGGTCGGTACATCGAGGTTGGGAACGACTGAAAGTGCAATTGACGAAGGATGCTCGGCGTCGTGCCAAATCGTGACCTTTTCTCCAGCATTGAGAGTTGCAAACTTCCACTCACCACGGTTGCCACCTGGTGTGTCAATCGTAATTCGAATCTTTGATCCAGCTCGGAATGGATGAGCGACCGGGAACATTTCAACTCTCGCCAAAACTGGCTCGTTGGGTGTTAGTGGCTGCACGTCTGACTCAAAGTAGTCATGCACTGGACGAAGTTCGGTACTGGTCGATTCGTTGAGGGCACGCAAGCTGGCTCGGAGCCATCCGCTTTGTACGTAGGTTTCCGATCCGTCGGGACGAATTTCACTGATTGTTACCTCGAGATCAGTGTCAGTCGCCTCGCTAGAAATCCATAGGTCGGCAGATCCAGGTCCGATGATGACGGTGTCAGTCGTTAAAGGAGCGGTCGTGAATACTGCGGCCGTACCTTCGGGGTTGCGGACCCAATTCCACTTCACGTTGGCATCCCAAATACTTCCTTCGCCCCCGAAGAATGTCTCAGGAGTTGCCGATGGATCAGCTGTGTATTTGGTGCTACTCGTTTGCGCAACATCGGTGCCAAGAGTTCCGTTATCTCCCAAGTTGTATCGAAGAGTTTGCGCTTCTGGAATCGGCCAGGCGGAGAAATCGGCACGCCAACGGTTGAGCGGTGTGCCTGGTGCTTGGCCGTCAGCGGCGCCCTCTTCGAAGAGAATGCGCACGGAAGGTTCGCTTTCAAAAATCTTGAGCGCTTGTTCGAAGGTCATTCCTGCAAAACGATTCTCTTGCACAATTGGAGTGGCGACTTTGAAAATTGAAGGAGTCAAAACCATCGCGATCACGCTGGCGGCAGTGAGATCAGGAACTTTTTTCGCAACGTAAAGACTCAAGAACTCTGCGTAACGAGGGAAAACGGCGGGTCCAAGTGATTCGGTGTGCAGACCATTGACCAATGTGGTGTACATGTGTGGTGAACCAGTGAACTTGTCAATGAATGCGGGGAAATGCCCGCCGGTTTGCTCATCTTGCCAGGCTCCTGCCAAGAAAACTGGAACATTGATTTTGTCAACAAACATTGATGGGTTGATGGAGTCTCCAACCTCGGGAGCGTAGAAAACGTTGTCGTTGATTTCGCTAATGAGGTCGGGGTTTTGCAAACGTAGTTTTTGGTTGTCGGCGCAAACCGTATCTCCCGAGTCTGCCATCTTTTTCGACCACTCTTGACCGTAAACAGCGGCGCTGTCCATGCGTTCTTTGGTCCACTTCACAGCGAATCCAGTGTTCAGAATTCCACCAGGACGAAGAGTGCTTCGTGCGCTGTCGTCAATGACTGAAAGCGGTGTGATGGCAGCGAGGCTCGGCGGTTGGGTTGAGGCAACAAACAATTGGCTGATACCGGGATAGCTGATGCCAACCATTCCGACTTCGTTGTCTTGCACCCATGGTTGAGCAGCGATGGCTTCAATTGCGTCGTATCCGTCGAGTGATTGAGATTCTTCGAAGTAGCGGAATGAACCACCAGAGCAGCCCGTGCCGCGCATGTTGACGGCAACGTAGGCATATCCAAGAGTTGTAAAGAGTTGACCGAACGTGGTGTCGTCGGGATTGCTTGGTGCATAGCCCGAGTACTCGACGACGGTGGGGTACGGGCCGTCTTCAACCGGTCCAGGGAGCAAAACATTGATCGAGAGTGTTGTGCCGTCGCGAGTTGTTAAATATCCAAAGCCGGGGGCAGGTAGTTCCTGGTCGGCATAAAAACTTTGGTCGGGAATAAACGTTGCGTCGTAGACAACGACTTCAGCACTGGCGGCTGACATGTCAGTGTTGACAACTTTGTACAAGCCAACTTCAAGATTGCGCGCTAGGTACGAGCCTTGTTCATCGGTTGTTCCCTCGGCGGCGACAGTTCCGTCTTCGGCTTGAATCTGTAGATCGGTGCCTGGCTCGGCGTCAATGACCGCAATTTGGTGGGCTCCAGGACGGACCGTATACGTGGCAAGCGGAAGTGGGGCCAGCGTGGTAGCCGATTCGGTTGTTGGCGCGTTGGTGGTGGCTGAATCGCTGTCGCTTGAGCAAGCAACAAGCGAGATAACCGTGGCAAAGGCCGCAGTTGAAGCGAAAATACGACGAGTTATGTGTGACATTGGTTCCCCCTTAGGTAACTCAACCGACCTTAGAGCCTCGATATCGGGCACAATAGGGTCGTGACTCAAGAAAAGATCGTGACCCCAGACTGCGAGTTGATGATTGGCGACGTTGGCCGACTTGTTGACATTGAGTCGCCGTCGCTTGATATTGAGGCGCTCACCAAGAGTGCTCGTGAGTTGGCTTCGATGATGGAGCAACGTTTGGGTTTACCGGCAACAATTGTTGATTGTGTCGCTGGCCCTCATGTGCATTGGGTCGGTGGCGGAACTCCAAAAGTTTTGATTGTTGGTCACCATGACACCGTGTTCCCTAAAGGAGCCCTTGCGGCGCGTCCATTTACGGTTGACGGAGACAAAGCGACTGGCCCTGGAATCTTTGATATGAAGGCCGGGATCGTGCAAGCGATTCACGGCGTTGCGGCACTCGCTGACAAATCAGGTGTTGAGATTTTGATCACCTCCGATGAAGAAGTTGGTTCGGTGCACTCGCGCGATTTGATTATTGAACGAGCAAAGGCTTGCGGTGCTGTTTTGGTCTTAGAACCAAGTGCAGATGGTGGAGCTTTAAAGACGGCGCGCAAAGGGACCGGTACGTTTGAATTGCATGTTCATGGCCGAGCATCTCACGCGGGTCTTGAACCTGAAAAAGGTGTGAATGCACTCGTTGAAGCATCGTCGCAAATTCTTCGAATCAACACTTTCGGAAACGCCGATTTGGGAACAACCGTGACGCCAACGGTTGCATCTGTTGGGACCGCTGACAATGTGGTGCCAGCATTCGCGAAAATTTCAATTGATGTGCGTGTCGTTGAAGCGGCTGAACGCGAACGAGTCGACGGACTGATGAATTCGTTGGCTGTTGAAAATCCGCAAGCGCGACTCGAAATCAAAGGTGGCTTTAATCGTCCGCCGATGCCTCCGACTGCGTCAACTTGGTTGTTCCCGATGGCCGTGGAAGTCGCTCGCGAGATGGGTCTGCCCGACATTGAAGGAGTCGCAGTAGGCGGGGGATCGGACGGAAACTTTACGGCGGCTGCCGGAGTAGCGACATTGGATGGTTTAGGCGCTGTGGGTGGCGGTGCTCATGCGGATCACGAGTGGGTCGATGTGAGCCAGATGCCGAGTCGGGCTTTGCTGATCGCCGGCCTCGTCTCCCGCCTCCAACAAAACCGCAATTAACTCGCCACTTTGGAAGATAGTTGCCGCCTAGCGGCAGCCACATTCCAAAGTGGCGGAAAATGGGGCTATTCGAGTTCGAGGAGGTTGGTTCCGGCGGCCAAAGTTCCGGCCTCACGGTAAATTGCCAATTTGCTGCGGCTGTCCTCAATATCAAGATTGCGCATCGTCAACTGTCCGATTCGATCGAGCGGTCCAAACGGCTGATCCTCAACTCGCTCCATGCTCAAACGCTCTGGTGAATAGGTGAGATGTGGTCCGGTCGTATCAAGCACCGTGTAATCGTCACCACGACGCAAACGCACAGTCACTTCACCGGTAATTGCTGAACCGACCCAACGCATGATTGGTTCGCGCAACATTAGGCTCTGGGGGTCAAACCAGCGACCTTCGTACAACAGTCGTCCCAAGCGTCGACCCATCGTGCGGTAGTTCTCAATTGTTCCTTCGTTGTGAATAGCTGTCACAAGTCGTTCGTAAGCAATGTGCAACAACGCCAAACCTGGAGCTTCGTAAATGCCGCGGCTCTTTGCTTCGATGATGCGGTTTTCAATTTGATCGCTCATGCCAAGTCCGTGGCGACCACCGATGCGGTTGACTTCATGTACTAACTCAACTTGATCAGCAAATTCTTGATCGTTGATTGCGACTGGCCAACCTTCATGGAAACGAATTTTCACCGTTTCAGTCGTGATCGCAACATCTTCTTGATAGTGCGCGACGCCCATGATGGGCTCAACAATTTCCATCGATGTTGACAACTCTTCAAGCAGTTTTGCTTCGTGGGTAGCTCCCCAGATATTGGCATCGGTGCTGTACGCCTTTTCGGTGCTCGCGCGATACGGCAAGTTGTTTGCCAACAAGAACTGACTCATCTCGGTACGACCGCCGAGTTCTGAAACAAACGCCTCATCAAGCCAGGGCTTGTACACGCGTAACTTCGGGTTAACCATCAATCCGTATCGATAGAAACGCTCAATGTCGTTGCCCTTATATGTTGAGCCATCGCCCCAGATGTCGACTCCGTCTTCATGCATGGCACGAACAAGTAAAGTTCCAGTGACGGCGCGACCAAGTGGAGTGGTATTGAAATAGGTCTTGCCGGCAGTGGTGATATGAAATGCTCCGCACTGCAAAGCCATCAAACCTTCGCGAACTAATTCGGCGCGACAATCAATGAGTCGAGCTTCTTGGGCGCCGTATTCTTTGGCTCGTCCTGGGATACCAGGCAGGTCGGGCTCGTCGGGTTGACCGAGGTCGGCGGTGTAGCAATAGGGGATTGCACCCTTGGCGCGCATCCATGCCACGGCAGCAGAAGTATCGAGTCCACCCGAGAAAGCGATTCCGACTCGTTCGCCGATGGGGAGAGATGTAAGGACCTTGGCCGACATAAGTTCTGACGCTATCGGTTCGGCCCACCTGAGTCGGGTGACTATTAGGAGGCATATCGTAGGTATTGCATGAATAACGCCATGAACATCGCCATGAATCTTGATGGGGGCATACATGAAATTCCGTTGCCGACGCTCGGTGGTCGATTGTGGTTGTGCGGCAAACACTTCATCGGACCTGATCCAGAACGAGCCTTGACGAGCGTGAATGCCGATCACGTGGTGTGTCTGGTTTACGAACGTGAATTGCGCGATCGCTACGACGGCTATATCTCGTGGTTGCAGTTGACCGATTGCGCCACGTGGTATCCAATTCATGATTTATCATCGCCACCGCTCGCCGAAATTCTGCCCATCTATCAAGGGGTCGTTGATCGTTTGAGTCGGGGCGAGACAGTAGTCGTACATTGCGCGGCCGGCATTGGGCGGGCGGGTACGTTGGCGGTCGCGGTGTGTCAACTAACGGGCATGCCACTTAACGAGGCGCTTGCGCATGTCCGCAAGCATCGGCCAGGGGCGGGCCCCGAAGTTGGTAGTCAGTTAGACGCAGTTATTGCGCTTGAAGAATCGCTGAGACGGTAGCGGCCAGCAAATGCTCCAGCCATCAAACCCACGCCGGCAATAGCAAGAATCAGAGTAACGATTGCGCTGCCCGGCGAGTTGTGGCGATCTACAGCGGCAACTATCACGAGAATCATCGTGGGAATGATCGAGATGTAGCAGACATGCGGCCCGTGAAAGAGCGACCATAAAGCTGTCGCCATTAAAGGTAAGCACGTCGCCACGACGAATAGGGTCAAACTCATTGCGTTCCAACGTTGATCATCAAGCCAGATCACGGGTCGACCAATCATTTGCGATGAAGCACCTAAACAAATGAGGGCAAACATATTGAACAACCAACCCAAAGCGATGACTCGCCCCCAGGCTGGAGTCAGACGGTGTTGCTGGCCCGCATCTGGGAAAAATGTGAATAGCACTGTTTCGGTCGGCTGTACGTGAGGGTCATGCCCTGGGTAATCCTGTTGATCAATATCGCTCACCTCGCCAACATACCCGAAGTACAGGCTGCACAAACAGGCGATAACTTGCAGGTGTGGCCACAGAATCGGCGATTCCCCATTTTCAGAAACTCTCGTTCTTCTTTCCCATGTGGAACGAAGAGGAATACATTGGTCGCACCTTGTCGGCGGCGCATGAAGCTGGGCGTTCGCTGATGAATGTTGGTGAGATTGCCGATTACGAAATTTTGATTATTGATGATGCATCGACTGATTCAACTCCTCAACTAGCCGACGCAGCTGCGGCGAATGATCCACGAGTTCGAGTCGTTCATCATCCCAAGAATCGCAAACTTGGTGGCTCAATCAAAACTGGCTTTGCCAATGTGAACGGCGACTTAGTTTTGTATACCGATGCCGATCTTCCATTTGACATGGTTGAACTACAAAAAGCGTGTCGCCTCATGCGTCAGTACGAAGCTGATGTCATCAGCGCCTACCGACTCGACAGGACAGGTGAAGGCTATGTGCGCACTGTATATTCGTTTTTCTATAACGCGCTCGTTCGTATTTTCTTTGGTCTCAAAATGCGCGACGTCAACTTTGCCTTCAAGTTGTGCCGTGGTCGTATTTTTGAACACATCTCGTTAAAGAGCGAAGGCTCGTTTATCGACGCTGAATTAGTGATTCGGGCCAACAAGCTCGGCTATCACATTGTTCAGTTTGGTGTCGACTATTTCCCGCGTACCAGAGGTGTTTCAACGTTGTCCTCGCCGAGCGTAATTGTCAAGATTCTTAGGGAAATGCGCGAATTGCGCCAAGAACTTCGGGCAATCGAGCCCATCGTCACCCGGTGACAGTTCTACCTGTCTTGACCAGCGATATCCTTCACACCCGTGGTTAGTGAACAGCGCCCTCGACGATCGATCTCGCGTCGCACGCGCTCGTCTGCGTTGCAGCAATGGACGCCGGCAATCGCGGCAGCTGCCATTTTGTCGGCTGTTGTTTTGGTCGGAGTACTGGCGTCAAAAGACTCCACTTCTACCGACGGTCCAAATGATTCAACGACGACGATTGTTCAAATAGTGACTCCGTCGTCAACGGCCCCAGTGACAAAGTTGCCACTCACGCAAACTTATGGTCGAGGTGCGGCTGGTCCAGAAATCAAATTGATTCAAGATCGTCTCATTGAATTGAAATTTGATCCAGGTGTTGCCGACGGGGCATTCGGAGAACGCACGCAACAGGCGGTGTGGGCTTTTGAGAAACTGGTGATGGGAGTTCCACGTGATCAAGTCACTGGCAAGGTGACACCCGAAATGTGGAGTCGCATGCAAGACCCCCTAGTGATTTTGCCGCGCCGACCCGATGCAACTCCGAATCACACGGAGATTTATCTGCCCGAGCAAGTACTGATTGTTTTCCATGCAGATACTCCTGTGCTGGTCACGCATATTGCCTCTGGGACAAACGAAGAGTGGTGCGAAGAAGTCACCATTTCGCCAGGTGAACAAGATAACGAAACCGGTATTGAGCCGATTAAGAAAGGTGTCTGCGGATTGTCATGGACACCAGGCGGTGTCTACAAGTTTTATCGCATGGTGGTCGGACGGCGTGAAAGTCAACTGGGCGGAATGTATAACCCGGTGTATTTCAATAAAGGTATCGCGGTGCACGGCGCCAAAGAAGTTCCTGATCATCCTGCTTCGCACGGATGCATCCGTATACCGATGCATATCTCGGACTATTTCCAGTCGTTAGTCGCCAAAGGTGATCAAGTATTCGTTTTTGATGGCGTGAAAGATCCAGAGGCTTACGGTGCGCAACCGCCGCGCTTCAATTGGGTTGATCCGAGTTACACGACGACAACGACAACAACGACAGCTGCGCCAGTCGTGACATTGCCGCCAACAACATTGGCACCAGTGACGACGCCCGTTACGACAACGACATCAAGTACGACGACGACAGCGCCGGCGCCAGCTGCTTAATTTTGGACTTGCGCGGCGACGGTGGCGCATCCAACAGTGCCACGTAAAACACCCTGACGAAAAGCGTCAACGCGGGCAAATGGGCTTCCAAGATCGATGGCAGTCGTTTGCGAATCTGACAACGTCAGGGCAGCTCGCACGGCCTCATCAAGGTCACCAGGGGACAACGCGATTCTTGGTTCGGCTTCGGTCGGAACAACGACTGGGTTTGCATTCAACGGAATGATGTCGCCAGCCCACATTCCGGCGTAGCAACTGTCAAGAAGCAGGCGTGAATAACCAGACAACGATGATTGTGTTGCGCGTTGCACCGCTTCGGCAAAACCGAGAGCCGCGAGATATCCCACGGCAAAGTCGCCCGGAGTATCGGTGTACAGGTTTCGGGCAACAGTTTCGTCAATGATTACCGTTGAGTCAGCGTGACAGAAGTGAACTCCTTCAACGATGAGGTCGACCTGACTATCGCTACACAGCACCGAAGCATCACTTGAAGAATCAACAACAAGTGTTGGCGGAATCCATGAAACATCAGTAGCCATGGAGGCTGTCCAAAAAAGCGTGAGGTCATGTCCGAGCGATGTGAACATGTCCTGATCGAACGGGAAGTCTCCGGGACTAGGGCGAGACATTTCATCTGGGCTGAAACCAAACTGAACAGGCTCAGGCTCGTTGGTTTCGTATCCGGCACACGGTGCAAGGCCGCCGACAAAACCATCTTGAAAAGCACTCACGCGATCGAACCCAGAACCATGAGCACTGGGGTCGTAAGACGAATCACCCGGTGAATCACCGATCTGCATCATTCCTAGAAGTGCGCCAGTGATATCGGCTTCCGAAAATGACAAGCCATTAATGGTGTCAGATTGGACATGACCGACCCACGCTCCAGCAAAGCAATCTGCTTGCAGTTCGATCGTTGTGCTACGAAGTGAATAAATCACATCGTTGCGTGCAGGACTTTGAATCGCGTGACCCCATTCGTGGGCCAGAATGACTGCGGTGACCAACGGGCCAAATTGGTTTGCAAACTCAGGAAACAATTTGGCGTCGTCATAAACGATGAAATCCCCTTCATCGCAATAGAAAGCATTGTCTTCAACATATGTGTAGTCGCCGGCGTAGTCGCATCCACTTGGCATGACCTCAGTTGAATTGGGGTAAGCGGCATGCACTCCGCCAGCCAAGTCAGAGTAGTTATTGCCATAAATATCGTTGTAGTGGTTTTCCCAAAACTTCTGGATGTCTTCAATAGCCAGTGGTAAAAATTCGTTGTACGGGAGATCAAGATTTTCTACCGCAATTGAAGTTGTCGTGGGGTTTTCACTTGAAATGAGACTGACAGAGTTAATTGGTGCGGAGCATGCAACCATGCTGAAAATCCCAGGAACAAAAATGACAACAAACTTTTTTCTGTTGCTATTAGTTGAGAAAATCACGTACCAGCCTCATCTTTTGCTTTATCCGAGTGAATCAAGGATCGCTTGAAGTTCGCCGACTTCTGCTTGTTGGCCTTTGACCATTGACTTTGCCATATTGATCACATCGTTGTTTGAGGCGTGCTCAATCGCATATTTCGCCATAGCAATTCCGCCGTTGTGATGATTAATCATCAATGTTGCAAATATTTTTGATGCCTCGTCGCCAGTTGCGGCAGCCAAAGAATCAAGTTCGGCTTGGCTTGCGAGGCCGTCCATCTCATCGATCGGCATGCCATGACCCATCCACGTCATGGCGGTTCCAGTGTCATTGGCTTCGATGGCGTTAAAAGAACGAAGAAGTTGCACCATTCGGCCGCTTTCTAATTGTTGTGACAGCAGAATTTCTTCAGCGATGATGTTGAGGCGCGGAAGTGGATCTGTCACTGACGTTCGGTAGTAGTAGGCCATCTGAACGGCCTGATCATGGTGATAACGCATGTCTTGTAAGAACCCAACATCAACCTTGTTTTGGTCTGGCGTTGCGGCAGAGTCGCCGAAGTAGTAACCGATGCCAGCGCCGAGAATCAACATTGAAAGTCCGAGGGCAATGAAATTCAGGGGGTTTTGCCACCACGGCAGGACCGTGATTTGTTCATCGAGACTTGGTTCCTGATTGCTCACATCTCCAGCGTGTCACATTTGAACGTCAACTGGCATCAGGTGCAAAAGTTTGGATGGGGGCTTGTTGATCCTGGGGTGCTCAAAGCGCAAATTAGCGGAATTTGGAGTGGGTTGGAATGGCTTGACCTTGGTAGATTTTTGACATCGCACTCAGGAGGTACGTATGTCAGTAGCAATTTCCACAACCCCGAAGACTCTTGTTGATATTGTCGGCAAAACGTCAGAGCGCACAAACCGCATTGTTCGTGATGCAGTTCTGGTCGTGAGTTTCGCTGTATTCACCGCGGTGTTGGCTCAAGTGCGATTTAATCTCGGTTTCACCCCGGTTCCAATAACTGGTCAAACGTTGGCCGTGCTGTTATCAGGTACTGCTCTCGGCTGGCGTCGAGGTGCTTTGAGCATGAGCTTGTATTGGCTAGCCGGAATTTTTATGCCAATCGCCTGGTATGCCAGCGATGATTCAGGCACGAGCGTGAAGGCCGGATGGCATATCGCGACAGGCAGCACCGCCGGATACCTGTTTGGTTTCGTTGTCGCTGCTGCTTTTGTCGGTTATCTCGCCGAGCGCGGTCAAGATCGTAACTTTGCAACTTCTTTGCCCGCAATGTTGGCAGGTAGCGCGATCGTTTATGTCTTCGGTGTCTTTTGGTTAGCGCATAGCTTGCATGTTCCAGTATTCAATGGTGAGGAAAATGCGATCAATTGGGGCTTGACTCCATTCATCGCTGGTGACCTTGTCAAACTTGCTTTCGCTGGATTGTTGACGCCGCTTGCTTGGAAATTGGTCGAGAAGAAGGCCTAAGCCTCGCTATCTGACAACTTTGCCAGAGACGACCGTGAGTTCGCGGTCGCCGGTGATTTCAATAATGAATTCCCAACTGTTGTCGTCGTTATCGGTGGCTGAACAGGCGTACTGGGTTCCTGTTTGGATCGATTGCGGCTGGTCACAAAGGGCGTACTTGTAGTGGTATCCAGCGCTTTTGGCGAGGTCACTACTTTCGAGAAACTTTTCACCCTCGGATTTATAATTTTTTGGCGATGTTGAGCACGCGGCGGTCAAAGTCAGCAAACTTAAGGCGCTGAATGCAAGGCCCAATTTTCGGGTGCGTTTGATGTCCATATGAATCCTCACCGTGACAGCGTACTGAACTAACTCAAGGCCGAACTTCGTCGGGCACGACGTATTGAATCAATTGTGACAATCACTAACGCAATCCAAACCAACCCAAATCCGACGAACCGACTGGGCGACATTTTCTCGTGGTACGCCAGCCAGCCGAGTAGGAAATTGATGGTCGGAACCGAATACTGCATTGGTCCTAAGACGGTGAGCGGCAACTTCAGGGCGGCGGTCGCAAATAGTAAAAGTGGAACAGCTGTGACAACTCCCGAGAGCAAAACCAAAATGATGTGCCAGAAATTTGCCGACTGTATGACCGAGTCGTCATATCGAGAGAACCAGAAAATGAGTGCAACTGCGGGCACGACTAGGAAA
Source organism: Actinomycetes bacterium (assembly GCA_037138315.1). Taxonomy (GTDB): domain Bacteria; phylum Actinomycetota; class Acidimicrobiia; order Acidimicrobiales; family Ilumatobacteraceae; genus Casp-actino8. The sequence goes on along the minus strand of JBAXIP010000018.1, from coordinate 4,852 downwards.
ATCGTTTCCGACATCAAACTCTCGAGTGGCTGCAGCGGAACCTGTCTTTTCAACAATCCGTACAAAGCCCACGAGGCCGCCATTGCCAAAGCGATGTAGGGGATCCGTCCATAACTGATCGTGAGAACGACGACCGCAGCAAGACCGAGCAAGGCGCTGACAAGTTGGATCGGGCGAATTTTTTCATGCAGAACTTTGACGCCGATCAGCATTGTGCCGAGGGGAGCAATGAAATATCCCAGGGCAGCCTCAATGACTTTGCCATCGTGAACGACGACGACATAAGTCGTCCAGTTGACGGCGAGAAGTAAGGCGGCACAGGCGACCCGCGTCCACAAGTGATCGGATGAGAGCTTTTTAAAGAGTGAAGTGAGGCGACCCTTTGCCGCGAGAATGACAACCAATAGAACGACCGACATCAAGATGCGATATCCAATGAGTTCGAGCGGTGCGAAAGCCTTTAAGGCTTTCCAATACACCGTGATGAAGCCCCAGAGTAAATATGCCGAGACTCCGGCGAATATGCCACTCCGGTCGGGTGTTTGGGAGTCAGTTGAATTCTTCGTTGGGGTGTGGTTTAAGTCGGTATGTGACTCAACTGCATCAGAACTCACGACTTCTTCCTATCATCCACCGAAGCGTCTACTAGCGTTCTCCCTGTGGACGCGCTTGAGACCCTGCCTGAATGGTCGCAGATCTTGGCGTGTCCAGTACCGCAATCGCTTAAAGCCGAATTCGCGAACAACCCAGATCGGGCTTCGCAGATGACAGTTCGGGCTGGTGATCTGCGCATTGATTACTCAAAACAAATGATTGACGAAATCGCTGTCGCTCGACTTCTCGATCTCGCAAGTGCCCGCGCAACGGCAGCGGCTTTCGCGCGAATGGCTCATGGCGAACGAATTAATTTCACCGAAGGCCGAGCAGTCGGTCATATGGCGCTTCGAACTCCGCGTGGCGAACAATTCTTGATTGATGGGGTTGATGTTGTCCCGGCAGTTTGGTCAGTTCTTGATCAGATGGCCAACTTGGCGCGGGCAATTCGATCAGGCGAGTTCATCGGCTCAACTGGCCGAAGAATCCGCAGCGTCGTCAATATCGGTATTGGTGGCAGTGATCTTGGCCCAGCGATGGCGTACGAAGCCTTGCGCGGTGAACGTTCACTAGACATCTCGTGTCGATTCGTTTCAAATGTTGACCCCGCCGACCTTGAGGCCAATCTCGCTGGCCTTGACCCAGCTGAAACGCTTTTCATCGTCGCATCAAAGACATTTACGACTGTTGAAACTTTGGCGAATGCACGAGCAGCCCGGCAGTGGTTGGCCGATCAACTTGGCGAATCTGCGGTTGAAAATCATTTTGTGGCTCTGAGCACCAACGCTGAAGCGGTCAGCGAATTCGGGATTGACACCAAAAACATGTTTGAGTTCTGGGATTGGGTGGGCGGTCGTTTTTCAGTGCCGTCAGCAATTGGGCTATCGGTAATGATCGCCGTCGGACCAGAAGTGTTTTTTGAATTTCTTGGTGGGATGCACTCAATGGACACCCACGCTGCGCAAGCTACAGGGCGAGCTAATGGTCCCCTGATGTTGGCACTGATCAATATTTGGAATACTGCGGCACTCAAAAGCTCAAGTCGAGCCGTTATTCCATACTCATTTGATCTGCGTCGATTCCCTGCTTATTTACAACAACTGATCATGGAATCGAATGGCAAATCAACGAGAAGCGATGGCACGCGGGTTCCCTATGCAACATCACCCGTGATTTGGGGTGAGCCTGGAACAAATGGTCAGCATGCCTTTATGCAGTTATTGCATCAGGGGACCGATGTTGTGCCGGTTGACTTCATTGGCTTTGCGCGTTCATCGGTCACCGATGAAGCACGCAACGAACTACTCTTCACTAATTTGTTAGCCCAAAGTCGGGCTCTGGCCTTTGGGCGAAATATTGACGAACTACCCGATAGTTCGGAGAGACCGCACCGAGTCTTTGAGGGGAATCGTCCAAGTACAACGATTGTCGCTCCAGAGTTATCAGCTGCTGTTCTTGGACAGCTGATCGCCCTCTACGAACACAGCACTTTTTTCGAAGGTGTCATTTGGGATATCAATAGTTTTGATCAATGGGGGGTTGAACTTGGTAAAGAACTTGCTCTCTCCATCGGGCTGACGCTCGCCGATTTTTCGACTCACAACCACCCAGAACTCGATTCTTCAACCCACACTCTTTTGTCGTGGTTTATAGATCATCGTCAAAACAACAATCAATAAGGGTCTGAGTCACTGTGCATCAACTTGAACGTGTCACGAATTTGTTGGCGTTGCTTCTGTCAACGCGACGCCATCTCACTTTTGATGAGATTCGCAACGAGTTAAAGGGGCAATATCCCGAGAACCTTGTCGCGGCGCGTGCTGCTTTCGAACGCGATAAGGCAATCCTGCGCGAAGAAGGCATTCCCATTAGTTCAGAAGTACAAGGTGGAGACAAAGCGGGCATCACTGGTTACCGCATTGATCGCAGTGCTTATGAGTTAGGTGACTTGCAGTTGACGGGTCACGAGGCTGCTGCACTACGAATTGCCGTTTCGGCTCTGCGAATGGGTCAGTCTTGGGGAGAGGAAGCACTGTGGAAAGTCGACATGGACTCGGGCTCAACGGCAAGTCCACAACCGGTGGTTCAAGCATCTTTGCCTGTCGATCAAAAATTGCCAAGTCTGCACGAAGCGATGAGTCGCCTGCGAGTGGTGTCGTTTACCTACAACGGTCGTACCCGCGAACTTGAGCCATTTGGGTTGTTGGCGCGTTCGGGTTGGTGGTACCTGGTTGGTAATGATCGGTCGGTCAAAGCCATGAGAACATTCCGCGTTGACCGCATTTCGAGCGAAGTTGTTTTACTTGAGGGCGAAACTTTCGATCGCCCCGTGGGATTTGATGTCCGAACATCTTTCCCAACTGACCTCAAAGAATTGCCCGACTCAACTGATGTCGGCGGAGATATTGCCAAGGTTCGAATTGATGCCACCGATGTGAACACGGTGCTTGGTCAGTATGGGCCGGAGTCTCTTGTTGAGCGACACGGCGATGGGTCGGCAACGTTCGTTATTCCGTGCGCGAATGTTCAGGCATTCGAACATTGGCTCCTTGGATTTCTTGATCGGGCCGAAGTTCTAGAGCCCGCGAAATTGCGTCAACATGTCGTCGAGTGGTTGACCGCACTTGCTCGTGGGGTTCAGGCATGATTCGGCGAGGGCCACGTCCGGTCAATATCCGCTTGCGTCGATTGCTGGTGATGTTGCCATGGCTCATGGAACGTCAAACCGTCTCGACGCAAGAAATGGCTGACCATTTTGGGATGTCTGTCGCTGATTTGGTTGCCGACTTAACGCTCGCCTCAATGTGCGGAGTGTCGCAAGACCCGCGGGACCTCATCGATCTTTGGGTTGACGATGACGAAGTGCATTTCGGAATTCCCAAGTACTTCGAACGCCCATTACGACTCACCGTACCTGAGGCTTTTTCGTTGATCGCGTCGGCAACGGCGGCTCAACAACTACCAGGCATGGATCAATCGGGTTCGTTGTCAAAGGCAATTGCCAAAGTGAGTGAAGCCATTGACCTGATTCTTGACGACTCATTTGTGGTTGAACTTGAAACCCCCAAGTCGGTTGAAACTTTAAGTGCGGCCATTCGCAATTCGGTTGTTATTGAATTTGACTACTGGTCGGTTGCGACGGGGCAATCAGCACAACGACGGGTTGCTCCCCTTGAAGTTTTTCTTGATCAAGATCATTGGTACTTGCGTGCTCAAGACTTGACAGCCCAGGCCGAACGAACATTCAGATTGGATCGACTTGAGCAGTTAGTGACGACCACCGAGGGCCACGATTTTGTGGCAACACCGCGCTCTGGTTGGTTTGCGCAGTCCGATGAACAGCGCAAGGTTCTTTTACAGGTTGATCCCGCATGGTTGTGGGTACTTGAGCAGTACCCCGACGTGTCAATCGGAACTGTTCCAAAGGGACAGGTTGTGCAACATGCTGATTGGAGCACTGTTGAAGTCGTTGCGAATACCGAGCGTTGGATGCAAAGGCTGCTCGTACGACTAGGAGCACACGCAGTCGTCGTCGGTCCAACTGACTGGCAACAACTCGGATCAGAAACTGCTCAATTGATTTTGCAGCGTTACGAGCGGATAAACGGCTGAAGCGATTCGGCGTCGGTAATACCGTGAGCCGACAGAAGATGGGGGAGAACCTCAGCCGTTGCTCGAGCATCATGTTCGGCATGGTGGGCCTGGTCTAAGGCAACCCCGTACTTTTCGCACAGTGTTGAGAGTTTGTGAGTCTGCTCACGTTGCGGGTCAAGTTTGCGGGACAACTTGAGAGTGCACAGAACTCCAGCCCAATTGAGTTCGACATGGTGCTCAAGCGCTGCGGCTTGCAGAAACTTGGTATCAAACTCGGCATTGTGAGCGACAAGGATCCGGCCCGAGGTGAGCTGCGCAAATTTTTGCATGGCCGGTGCCGTGGTCGGAGCCAATATCAATTTTCGGCGTGAAATACCGTGGACATGTCGTGGTCCAAGATCGCGCGACCAAAATTGAGATGGACGGACATAGGTCGACCACACCGACGTCGGGTGGGCAGTCCAATCTTGGAGGACCACGGCTATTTGCAAAATCTGGTCACGATCAAAGCGAAGTCCGGTGGTCTCGACATCGACGACAGCAAATGAAGCGTGTGATGACGCCAGCACAATCGACGGATCATTCGTCGACTCATTCGCACTTTGGTTTGGTAATTCCACTGACCTCACCCTAGATGCGAGGTCGTTCAGAGTTCGTGACGTCG
>JBAXIP010000017.1:0-24387 GCA_037138315.1 Actinomycetes bacterium | reverse complement strand
GGAGCAGTGAAGTCAACGATCGGAGATCGGCCGTGACCCCTCGTAAGCCGACTCCGAGTCGAGCAACTCGCTCGACAGCAGCAAAACGAACCGCGACGACACCACGGCGGGCCCCGTCATCGCGAACGACAGCATCTCGAACAACAGCATCTCGAACGACAGCATCTCGAACTGCATCATCCCGATCAAATACCGCTGGTTCACGTAGTTCACGTTCGCGCACGCCAAAGCGTTTATCCTTTTTGGCGTCACGCCTAGCACCACAAGTTGCTCACAAAGCACGAGTTTGGCGAAGTGGTTCGGCACGGCGACGTTTTCAATGGTTTGTCGGAATTGCGGTCGTACTGCTGACAATCTTGGTCGGTTGGTCAGTCAAGGTTCAAGTAGTGAGTGGAAGCGGATATCGCGCATATGGAGTTTCGCAGCGCGAGTCAAGTATCACAATTCCAGCCGCTCGCGGAACTATTTTTGATCGTGACGGAAATGAAATGGCCATTACGGTTCCGGCTCTTTCACTATATGCCGATCCTCGCGCCGTACTTGATCCGGCGGCTACTGCCCATGTTTTGGGCCAAATGCTTGGTTTCGATACAACGGCCGAATCTGAATTAGCAACAAAGTTGGCGAATCAGAAACAGTCATTTGTCTACATTCAGAGATTTGTTGATCAAGATGTCGCTGATGCGGTTCTTTCGTTAAATCTCTCTGGTGTTAACGGAGTCAGCGAGCCCAAGCGGGTTCAGGTTGCAGGCGGACTAGCAGCCAACATCATTGGTCGTACTGATCCTTTCGGCGCTGGTGCAACTGGTCTTGAACTTCAGTACGACAAAGTGCTCACCGGTGTTGACGGCGAAATGGTGAAGCAGGCATCACGTGGTCGAAGTCTTCCAGGCACGAGCCACATTGTTGCGCAGGCACGTCCCGGAACCGATCTTGTTCTCACCATTGATCGTTCAATGCAATATCAAACTGAGCAAGGTCTTCTTGCTCGAGTAAATGAATTGTCGGCAAAGGGCGGAAACGCGATCATCTTGGATACGAAGACTGGTGAAGTGTTGTCAATTGCCAGTGTGCGCCGCGGTGACGACGGGGTAGCAGCAATAACTGCGGGCAACTTGGCCGCAGTCGAGGCTTACGAGCCCGGATCTGTGGCAAAAGTATTTAGTGTGTCGGCCACGATCGATTCAGGTGCTGCGACGCCCGATCGGGTGTATGACGTTCCTGGTTCATTTATTTTTGATCCTGGTACTGATTTTGAGTACACGATTAAAGACGCTTATCCACACGAACTTGAACCAATGACATTACGAAATATTCTTGTGCACTCATCGAACATCGGAACGATGCTGGCGGCGAGTGAATTGGGCTCACCCAAACTCCATGACTATCTAGCAAGTTTCGGATTCGGAAAATTAACTGAACTGGACTTTCCAGGCGAGAGCGCTGGAATTCTAAAGGCTGCCGATAATTGGAAAGGCTCGCAAAACGGAACGATTGCCTATGGGTATGGATTCTCTGCGACCTCATTGCAACTCGTCTCAGCGGTTAATGCTGTGGCAAACAAGGGCATGTATGTTTCGCCGAAATTCGTTCGAGCAACGATTGATGAGAAGGGATCAAAATGGGAAACGCCTGCCGGATCTACTCATCGCGTTATATCGGAAGAATCAGCGGCCACCATGACAGATATGTTGACTGGCGTTGTATGTGAAGGTACGGGTACCCGCGCACAAGTCAGTGGAATTTCTGTTGCTGGAAAAACTGGAACTGGATACAAGATTCAAGCCAACGGTACGTACAAGAGTGACGACGGGTTGCGCTCGTACTTTGCGACATTCGTTGGGTTTTTCCCAGCGAAGAATCCACAAGTGACCATTCTTGTCTCCATTGACGAACCAGATCGCTCGAGCCGTGACCGTTTCGGTGGAACAGCGGCAGCGCCAGTCTTTGCAAATTTGGCCGAGATGGCGATCCATGAATTGTCCATTCAGCCCACACCAGGTGACACTGGTTGCGCGGTAGGCGGCTGAACGTGGCACAACGTCGGGTTGAGGAGATGATGAACGCATGTGCTGTCTCGGCGCCGCGTTTATTGAACGGAAATCCTGACGTCGTGGTCAGTTCAATGACTCATGATTCGCGCCAAGTGCGGGTCGGCTCACTTTTTTGCTGTATCAGGGGCGAAAAATTCGATGGCCATGATTTTGCTGCAGCGGCAGTTGAACGTGGGGCCGTGGCGTTGCTCGTTCAACGTGAGATCACTGATATTCCACAAGAAATCCCGCAGATCATCGTCGATGAACCCCGCACCTGTGTCGGCTTTGCGGCTGCTGAGCTATACGGAAATCCTTCACGTCATTTATCTCTCGTTGGAATCACCGGTACTAATGGAAAAACGACGACAGCACATTTACTTGCGTCCATTTTGAAGGCCTCCGGTATGCAAACTGAAGTCATCGGCACTTTGAGTGGATCATTTACGACACCCGAGGCATCTGATTTACAGCGCAACTTCTCTGAAATGGTTGCTCATGGAACTCGTGCTGTCGCCATGGAAGTTTCGTCGCATGCGCTGTCACTTGGGCGTGTCAACGGAACCTCATTCTCCGCCTGTGTTTTCACAAACCTCGGACGTGATCATTTAGATTTCCACGGGTCAGAAGAAAACTATTTTCAAGCCAAGGCCCGACTTTTCGCTCACGAGTTCACTCCAGTGGGTGTTATCAATGCTGATGATGTATTCGGGCAACGTCTTCTCCGCGAATCCCAGATTTCAATAACACCGTTTTCGATGAGTGACGTTGATGATTTGCAAGTTTCTGCCACAACTCATCAATACTCCTGGAGCGGTCGTACGATTCGAGTTGGCATTGGTGGAACTGTCAATGTGATGAACTCTCTCGCAGCTGCGACGACAGCTCGTGAAATCGGTGTCACTATTGATGACATCGTGAACGGACTTGAGTCAGCTCCTGCAGTGCCAGGCCGTTTTGAGCAAGTTGAAGGCGGACAAGATTTTGTTGTCCTCGTTGACTTTGCTCATACGCCTGATGGACTCGCCGAGGTTTTGCGCTCTGTTCGCGCGTCATCTCCTGAATCAAGAGTGATTTTGGTTTTTGGATGTGGTGGAGATCGGGACAAAATGAAGCGACCGATCATGGGGGAGATTGCTGTTTCATTGGCAGATGTCGTGATCGTTACCTCAGATAACCCGCGTTCAGAAGATCCCGAGGCGATTATGTCGTCAATCATTGCGGGTATTCCAGATCACATGCGACATCGATTGTTATCCACTGATGTTGATCGCCGACGAGCTATTCAACGAGCCATCAATATTGCCCGTTCCGGAGATGTTGTTCTCATTGCTGGTAAAGGTCATGAAGTCAGTCAAACAATTGGTACCGAAAATTATCCCTTTGATGACCGCATGGTTGCGTTAGAAATGTTGGGGAGTGTCGCATGATCGCCGTCATGATTGCCGGAGCAACAGCGATGTTCTTTTCGTTGCTAGGAAGTCGTTTTCTTATTTCTTTCTTTCGCAATCGTGGCAAAGGTCAGCCAATTTTGGGCAAAGAAGACCATGGCCCAGAGCATCATCAAAAGAAGTCAGGAACACCCACTATGGGTGGACTGGCAATTGTTTCTTCAGCGATGGTCGGTTGGACGGTCGCTCATGTTCGTGATGGGCTGGCATTTTCGAATCAAGCTCTGATTATTTGGGTTGGCATTTTGGCGATGGCCGCGATGGGCCTTTTAGATGACGTCATCAAAGTCAACAAGGGTCACAATCGGGGAATCTTTTGGAAGAAGAAGGGCTACATCACCTTCGCCATGGCTTGTGGAATCACCTGGTGGTTGGCAGCCGCAACTGATATTTCTGAAACATTGTCGTTCACCCGCTATGACTTGCCAGGTTGGGAAATTCCGTGGTGGCTCTGGGTCGTGTGGACCGCGGGCATGATGTGGGCGACGACCAATGCTGTGAACGTCACCGATGGGCTAGATGGCCTAGCCGGCGGATCGGCTCTATTTGGATTTTTGGCCTTCACCATCATCGGCTACTGGTCGTTTAGAAATCCCGAGTTGTACGGTGTACTAGCGGGAGGCACGGTCAATCCTCTTGACCTCGCAGTCTTGTCTGCCGCTTTTGCTGGAGCGTGTGGAGGCTTCTTGTGGTGGAACGCCGCTCCAGCCAGAATTTTTATGGGTGATGTTGGCGCACTCGGAATCGGTGCTGCACTTGGATTGCTTGCTGTTGCAACGAACACGCACTTCCTCTTGCCATTGATTTGTGGAGTCAATGTGCTGGAAGCAGGCTCAGTTGCAATTCAGATGGTGATTTTCAAAGCATCTGGCCGTACTCGACGATTCTTCCGTATGACACCGATTCACCATCATTTTGAATTGATTGGTTGGCCCGAAACTACGGTCATCATTCGTTTTTGGATTATCGGTGGCATCTGCGTCGCCGGTTCATTGGCGCTTTTCATTGGTGACTTCACCCGAATGAGTGACGCGATTCTCCCATGAGCAAACCAGTACTTGTTTACGGCGTTGGCATTGCGGGTGTCGCAACAATCAATTTTATGCTCCGCCGAAATATTGATGTCATCGCTGCAGATGATCGCCTCGACGAATCAAAGCAAATCGAATTGCGCAAGCTTGGAATCGAAGTTGTCGCCGCGCCGTCAGGAAAAGTTCTGCGGGACTTGGTAGCGAGCTCTTCATACGTCGCTCCTGCACCCGGAATTCCCGAAACTCACCCAGTCATCAACGAAGCAGTTTTGCAACACAAAGATTTAAAGACCGAGCTTGATATTGCCTATGAATGGGAATCTCGGCGAGTCGGAGGAGCGCGACCAATTGTGGCTGTGACCGGAACCGATGGCAAAACCACGACTGTGACGATGGCCGAAGCAATTTTGCAAGCTGCTGGGCGTCAGACAATCGCCTGCGGGAATACTGAAGTTCCTCTTGTGGATGCGCTTGACATGGAAGTTGATACTTTCGTCGTTGAAGCATCTTCTTTTCGATTGGCCTTTATTGAAAGTTTTCGTGCAGAGGCCTCGGCTTGGTTGAACTTTGATTCGGATCATCTTGATTGGCACGCATCGATGAGCACCTATGAAGCGGCAAAGGCTCGCATTTGGCGCAATGTGCGACCGACCGACACTGCAATCGGTGTTTCTGGTGAAGCTGAAGTGTTGAAGCATTTGCAGGATGCACCATGTCGCCGTCGTGTTGTCGGTGGATCAGGTGATTATCGCGATGTTGATGGGATGCTGACTGGACCGCAAGGTGCGATCATGTCTTTGTCAGATTTGCGACGAGCCCTGCCTCACGATGTTTCGAATGCGCTTGTTGCAAGCGCGTTGTGCATTGAGTCGGGTTTAGCAACCACAACCCATGTAGCGACCGCATTGAGCACCTACGCGGCGCCTCACCATCGGATTGAATTCATCGGCGAAAGCGAAGGCGTTCGTTGGTTCAACGATTCGAAGGCGACTTCTCCTCACGCAGTTGTTACGGCATTGCGCGGGTTTGATTCAGTTGTACTTATCGCTGGTGGGCGCAATAAAGGATTGGATCTTGCACAAATCGCGGTTGAAGCATCGCACGTGAAATCAGTGATTGCAATTGGTGATTCGGCTGAATTGATTGCGCAAATTTTTGCTGGTCTGAAGCCGGTAGTAGTGGCCGATTCCATGCAGGCTGCGGTTGAGCAAGCAGCTCGTCTGGCTTCGGCCGGCGATGTTGTCCTGCTTTCACCTGGATGTACCAGTTTTGATTGGTACGGGGGTTACACAGAACGCGGAGATCACTTTGCTGGTCTAGTTCGTGAATATTTTTCTTCAGTTCATCTTTCTTCAGTTCGTTCACAAGGAGTTATCAAATGACCGTAGCGATACAACGGCAAACTCGCCGACCGAAGGAAATTTCTGATCGTCGGCGACTTGCATACGAACGCGCTCAAATGGCTCGTGCGGGACAAGGCAAAATCCGTTCACGGTTTCGTGAAGATGTCAGTCGTGACCCCAAGCCGCTTGGCTTTTACATGATTCTTGCTGTGTCGATCACTTTGGTGCTCTTTGGATTGGTCATGGTTTTATCGGCTTCGTCAATCACGTCGTTTCATAACGGTGGTTCACCCTGGAAGCTATTTATTCGCCAGGCAACTATGGCGGCAGCTGGCGGACTGGGAATGTTCACGGCCTACGTGTTTCGATTGGATTACTTGCGGCACCTAGCCAAAGTTCTTCCATGGATTGGTATTGGATTGATGTTGATGGCATTCATTCCGAAATTTGGAACGAGCGTCAATGGTGCTCATGCGTGGGTTCATATTGGCGACCAAAAACTTCAACCGTCTGAATTTATGAAGTTGTTTATCATTATCTATGGAGCGGACTTGCTGGCCAGCCGCGACAAAGAAATGGGAACTCTGAATCGCACCATGTTCCCATTCTTGGGCATCGTCGGTTTGGGTGCAGGCTTGTCAATCATTCAGAGCGATCTTGGTTCGTGCATCGTGATGCTGGGAATTGCGGCATCCGTTCTTTTCCTTGCCGGTGCGCCATTGCGCCCGATGGCGGGTCTTGGTTTAGTTTCGGCAGTTTTTGGAACGATCTACCTGAATTTGAGTCCAGAAAAAATGTCGCGCTTTACTTCGTTTATGCATCTCGAAGCATTACGTGAGAGCGACAGTTATCAGGTGTATCAAGCACTCATTAGCTTGTCGAACGGCGGAGTGACGGGCACAGGAATCGGTGCAGGAAGTGGCAAGTGGGGCTATGTTCCGTTGGCTCATAGCGACTTCATCTTTGCAATTTTGGCTGAAGAAATGGGGCTGCTGGGGGTCATTGGGCTAGTCACGCTCTTCGCCTTCCTGATCTATTTCGGTCTGCAGGTTGCTCTGTCATGTCGTCATCGTTTTGGCATGTTGATGGCTGGCGGAATTTCGGCCTGGTTCCTCATTCAGATTGTCATCAACATCGGTGGTGTCGTTGGGCTGTTGCCCGTGACTGGGCTCACCTTGCCATTCATCTCTTTTGGTGGCTCATCGCTTATTGTCTCAATGGTGGCTTGCGGATTATTGATGAACGTAGCTCGCCGTCCGCGATGACGACGTTTGCAGTGATCGCAGGGGGTGGAACATCGGGACATGTTCTGCCTGCGATTGCAATTGCTGAATCGCTGGTCGACTCAGGAATTGACCTACAGCAGATTTATTACACCGGTGCCCAAAGGGGTGTCGAGACCGAACTTGTGCCGCCCTATGGGATTCGTCATTCCTTTTTTGATGTGGTTGGGCTACAGAGAAGTTTGTCGGTGAAGGCATTGCGAAACAATTTTTCCTTCCTGCCACGCTTGCTTAAGGCGCGTCGCCGAGCCGTCGTTCTATTTAAAGTTGAATCGCCAAAAGTAGTCGTCAGTGTTGGCGGGTATGCAAGTTTGCCTGCAGTATTGGCAGCACGAAAATTGGATATTCCAATTGTGGTGGTTAGCTACGACCGAATCCCTGGACGATCAAGCAAATTGACATCACGATTTGCCCAGGCGACTGCTGTTGCATTTCCGTCAAGTGAACTTCGGCGAGCCGTCATGACTGGTGCTCCAGTTCGGCGAGTCATTCGAAACATTGATCGAGTGCATGATCGAAGCGCTGCGCGGCAGCGCCTCGGTATTCCTGAAGGCGCTTTTTTTATTGGAGTGATCGGAGGATCACTTGGTTCGCTCATGCTGAATAACGCCGTGAGTGAGTTCGTGAAAGAATTCAAAGATGATTCGCAGATGGCTCTTCGACATGTTGTGGGGCCACGATTTATGAAGTCGTACGTGAATCCGGTCGCTCACTCAGAAGTCGCTATAACTTACCAAGTTGTCGCTTATGAAGAAAATATGGCCGATATTTACGCCAGTGTTGACTTGCTCATTGGGCGTGGAGGAGCAGGAACAATCGCCGACGTGGCAGCGACCGGAGTCCCCGCAATTTTGATTCCATGGAAAGGTGCAGCAGATGACCATCAAACAGCCAACGTGCGTTACCTTTCAGAAAACGGAGCGGCGATACTGTTACCCGAAGAAGATGTTGCGAAAGAGCTGTCAAAAATCATTCGTGAACTTCGATCTGATTCTGACAAACTGCAGAAAATTTCAGTAAGAGCATTTGAGATTGGCGAGTTAAATCGCCAAGGTACGATTTCCACCGTCATTCAAGATGTTGCAAATGGTCGCAGAGTATGAGCGAAATTCTCAATTTGCATCAGCACTCGCGCCTTCATGTTGTTGGTGTTGGCGGTCCTGGTATGAGCGCGATTGCAACGTGTCTCGTGCAGATGGGTCACGAGGTTTCTGGAAGTGACATCAAGAATTCCGATGTCATCAACCGGTTGTCTGGTCTAGGTATACAGATCAATATTGGTCACGACCAATCGGTCATTCACGGGTGTGATGCGGTGACGGCCTCATCTGCGATTCCTCAATCAAATATTGAGTTGGTTGCAGCAGAACAAAGTGGTGTTCAGGTCCTGACACGAGCGGCGATGCTCGCATCTATTTGCGCAATGCGGTCATCAATTGCCGTGGCTGGAACGCACGGTAAGACAACGACGACGTCATTGTTGGTTCGTATTTTTACTGAAGCTGGGCTCGACCCGAACTTTGTTGTTGGTGGCGATGTACTTGATGAAGGAGTCGGGGCAAGGTGGACAGGATCGGCGTGGACGATTGTGGAGGCCGACGAGAGTGATGGAACTCATCTTGAATTGCCTTTGACTGCGTCGATACTCACAAATATTGACTCAGATCATCTCGACCAATACGGGGACCTTCAAGGAGTTGCCGCTGGGTTCCAGCAGTACTTATCGGGGATCCAAGGACCAGTGGTTGTTTGCATCGATGATCCGCTCATCGCAGGTATGCAAACACCTATCGATACTGTTACCTACGGATTTTCGTCTGACGCGAAATTTCGATGTCATTCAATTGAAGCAACAAATGGTGAAACGACATTTTCCATAACCTCAAACGATCCAGTAACCCACTCAGCCGATCTCAAGGTACGTATGTCGTTGCGTGGTCGACACAACGTACTCAACGTCACTGGTGCTATTGCGATGGCGATAAACCTTGGCGTTGACCCTCAAGTTGCGATCGCTGCAGTTGCAAAATTTGGTGGGGTTGGGCGGCGGTTTGAAATTATTGGAAATGTCGACGGCATTACCTTTGTTGATGATTACGCACATTTGCCTCGAGAAATATCGGCAGTGATGTCCGCTGCGAAAACGAGCGATGATCGCTGGGGTCGATTGGTAGCAGTGTTTCAACCCAATCGTTATCACCGCATGGCGATTATGTCTGATGAGTACGCCGACGCATTCGTCGATGCAGACGTTGTTGTGATCACCGATATTTATGCATCGGGAACGAAAAAGATTGAAGGAGTGACTGGGCATCTCGTGGTGGATGCAGTCGCAAGTGCACATCCCACGAGTCAAATACTGTGGCACGCAGACCGCGAATCGTTGGCCGAATTTGTGAACCAAGTCCTTCGTGCCGGCGATGTCTGTATTTCGATGGGCTGCGGCGATGTTGAATTCTTGCCCCGTGAAATTCTTGACCTTCGTTCTGGAGGAAAGAATTCATGAGTTCTAAAATTGAACAGGCCGCACGAGCTCTTGGAGAATTGGCACAACCTCATTTTCCGGTGGCCACATTGACGACATACAAAGTCGGGGGAACTGCCGCACTATTTTGCCGAGTCAATGATTTGGCGTCTTTGCTGAAAGTCGTGCAAGTGGCCAAGGATTCATCTCTCAACCTCGTTGTGTTAGGACGAGGGAGCAATAGTTTGTTTGCCGATACAGAATTCGAAGGGATCGTGGCACAACTTGGCGATTTCGCTCAGCATCTTGATTTGCCAAAGCATTCCGAAAAGAGTGTTGTCGTAGTCGGTTCGGGAGTTGCTTTGCCAGTGATGGCTCGACGCACTGCTGGTGCCGGTCTTTGCGGATTTGAATGGGCTGTTGGGGTGCCTGGCACTATTGGCGGCGCAATCAAAATGAATGCCGGAGGACATGGATCAGATATCGACGAGTCTTTGGTGAGTGTGCGCATGTATTCGAGTAGTTCGGGCCAAATTCGCGAGATGGAAAAGTCCGATTTAGGTTTGCGTTTTCGCGGTTCGTCAATAGCTGACGATGACATTGTTATTGATGCGACGTTTCAATTGACTTGGGGAGACAGCGAACGAGCCTTGAGCATGATTGATGACATCGTGAAATGGCGTCGCGAGAATCAGCCCGGCGGGCAAAATGCTGGTTCAGTTTTTGTCAATCCAGTTCCTGGAGAAGTGGCCGCCGGTGAGTTAATCGATCAGAGCGGACTACGTGGATTCCGCATTGGTACTGCCGAAGTTTCCACGAAACACGCCAATTTTATTCAGGCTGATCCTGAGGGATGCGCAAGCGACGTTGTTGCTGTTATGGAACATGTCAAAAAAGTTGTGAAGGACAAACACGGGTTTGACCTTCGCTCAGAAGTACGGCTCATCGGGTTTGATGATGAAACGAGATCTAGAGGAACTCATGAGTGACAAATTTTCAAGCTTCAAGAAGCTTGTACAAAAGGTTCGCCCAAATGATTTTGATGATTCAGATGAATTGGTCAATATCCAGAAGGCTTCGGCAACAAAAGTTGATGGCTCAGGTAAAAAGCGCGTCGTCATCACTGACGACTCTGAGGTCGTTGATAGAAAATCAACACGATCCGCCCCTGATAATGGCGCGTCTCGTTTTCGCTTGCGTCGCATAGCGGTTCGCCGCCAAGAGGGGAGAAGGCGTCTGCGATGGTTCACGATTGTTGGACTTGTCGTTGGAGCGGGCGTCGTCATCCTGCTCTTATTGACAAGTCCGATCTTGTCGGTCCGCAAGGTTGAGGTGGAAGGCGTCGTGTATGCCGACCCCGATCTCGTCGCGTCGGTCGTTGACAGTATTAAAGGTGAACCGATATTGACGGTGGACTTGGATGCAGCCGAAAAGAAATTGCTGACGATTTCGTGGGTACGACAAGCGCGAGTCTCGATGCATCTTCCGTCTCGGGTAACGATTGAAATTGTTGAACGGACTCCGATCGCATTCTTCCGTTCGGTCGACGGATTTAACCGAGTGATCGATCGTGATGGGCGAGTACTCGATGTCATTGAGGGAGACCCCACCGATTACACGCCGATGATCGGCACTGGTCCGAACATTTCGGCTGGACAAACAGTTGAACAACCCTTTTTGGGGGCCGCTCAATTGATCAATGCTTTGCCGGCCGATTTGCAGGCTCGCCTGTTGACAGTGACGGTGAGTCCAGAGGGCGAAGTTTCTTTAGAACTCACCAATGATGTTGAGGTGCTGTTCGGGCGACCCGACGATTTCCAGGTCAAATTGGTTGGGGTCGTGAATGAAATCAAGCGGCAGGGGAGCAATCGCTATGCCATGATTGACGTTTCGAGCGGTCAACCGAGTGTTCGGTGACTCGCCAGTAGCTGAGTTGTGAGATTGAAGTCTCAAAGATTCTCCTCATTGCTACTGTGAGCAGGACTTCTGATGTGCCCTTTGATCGGGTATCCCCCCATTAGAGATTCAGAAGTGCGAGACTCAACCTTGAATTAATAGTAATTTTCAACTCAACGTCGGCTTGCCGACACCCGAAAGCGGAGGAGTCTCCCGACATGGTTGGTGGACAAAACAATTACATCTGCCAGATCAAGGTTGTTGGCGTCGGTGGCGGTGGCGTCAACGCAATTAACCGAATGATCGAGAGAAATCTGCGTGGGGTCGAATTCATTGCGATCAACACCGATATCCAGGCCTTGATGACGAGTGATGCCGAGTTAAAACTTGATGTCGGTCGTGACCTCACTCGCGGACTTGGCGCTGGTAGCGATCCCGAAGTTGGACGTCAAGCAGCCGAAGCTCATCGCGATGAAATCGAAGATGCGCTCAAAGGCGCGGACATGGTTTTCATTGCTGCAGGTGAAGGTGGAGGAACCGGAACCGGTGCTGCGCCCGTCGTTGCTGAAATTGCTAAGGCTGCCGGTGCTCTGACCATCGCTATTGTGACTCGCCCGTTCTCTTTTGAAGGACGTCGTCGTGCCGTACAGGCCGATGCTGGCATTGCCAAGCTCAAAGAAAAAGTGGACACCTTGATTGTTGTTCCGAATGATCGCCTGCTGTCAGTCGTAGATGCTCGTGACACCGTCATGGAAGCATTTGCTCGGGCCGATGAGGTTTTGTACAGCGGTGTGTCGGGTATTTCTGAATTGATTACTAACCCAGGCCTCATCAACACCGACTTTGCTGACGTCAAGATGACATTGCAGAATGCTGGTTCGGCGTTAATGGGTATCGGTTCGGCAAGTGGCGATAGCCGTGCTCGTGACGCAGCTTTGAAGGCACTGTCAAGCAATTTGCTCGAAGCATCAATTGAAGGTGCCCGTGGAGTGCTTCTCAATGTCACCGGTCCTTCATCGATGACCTTGATGGAGATGAACGAAGCCGCAGAAATTATTCACGGCATCGCGCATCAAGATGCAAACATCATTTTCGGTACGGTCATCAACGATGACATGGGCGATGAAGTCCGTGTGACCGTGATCGCTGCCGGTTTTGATCGCTGGGAAGGCGCTCCGCAAGTTCGTCCAACTGGGCGTCCAGCGGCTCGTTCAAATCAAACTGGTGGCACCGCTCGTACTTCGGCACCAGCCAAGGACATCTTCGCGTCTGATCCCGTGTCAACCGACGACGGCGATGACGATTTTGATGTTCCGTCGTTCCTGAAGTGAGATTGCGGGCCACTTGCCCGCAAGAGACATCATGCCCGCAAGAGACATCATGGACGATGCCAAGCGCATCCGAGAAAACTATGAGTCGCTCGTGCAGCGGGTTCATCATCTCGGGGGCGACAATGTCCAAATCATTGCGGTGACTAAAACTTTCCCCGCAAGTGCAGTCAATGCGGTTGTTGCGGCAGGGTGTTCGCTCATCGGTGAGAATTACGCCCAAGATTTGTTGGAAAAGTGGCCCGAAGTTGATGTCAAGCATCGACCCGAAGTCCATTTCATTGGTCGTTTGCAGACCAACAAGGTTCGATCGCTGTGCCAGGTCGTCGATGTTTGGCAATCAGTGGATCGCCGATCAGTTCTTGATGAAATTGCCCGCCGAGCGCCGAGTGCTCGAGTTATGTTGCAGGTCAACGCGGCGGGTGAGTCCGACAAGGGCGGCTGTGCCGTCGATGAACTTGAAAGCCTGTTTGAACGTTGCATAGCTCAGGGATTGACGGTGACCGGATTAATGACCGTTGGCCCAACGAACGGTGAGGTTGTGGCGACGCGACAGGCTTTCGAAATGACTGCTCGCTTTGCTCAAGCCTTGGGATTGCGTGAGGTTTCAATGGGTATGACTGGCGATCTTGAAATGGCAATCGACTGCGGGTCAACCATGGTTCGCGTTGGCTCTGCAATCTTCGGTGACCGTCCACCCGTGGCCGATAAATAGCGACTATTGTTTCGGTGATGTCAATTTTTAGACGAGCGATGGATTACCTCGGCCTTGGTGAGGATGATGCCTACGACGATTACGACGACCGTGATTCGGCTGATCGTTCTGGCGGCGTTTCGCGCACTGCCGACTCACGCGGTGGCTTTGACGAGTCGCGTCCGGTTGCCCGTCAAGTTTCGCCTCGCGACACCGATCCTGTTCCCACACCGCGTCGTTCACAGTTTGATGATTCGTCGGTGCAGCCTCGTCCGATTTCAGCACGCCAGGGCTCGTCAGTGCGCACGTTAGGCGGGTCAACCCAAGGCGAAACTCACACTGTCAAAGCCATTCGATTTAATGACATTCAAGAAGTCGCTAATCGTTTTCGTGATGGCCATGCCGTCATTTTGAACACTGAGGGATGTGACGATGAAGTTGCTCGTCGCATGATCGATTTTTCGAGCGGCCTGTGTTACGCCTTGCACGGCAAAATCGAAAAAGTCGCTCGTGGTGTGTATCTGCTCAAGCCAGATAATCGCCCCGTTAATCCCGAGTACTGATTCGCGTGTCTGCTCTCGGTGACTTACTTCGGCTGTACAGCTATGTGCTGCTTCTCCGAGTGATCATGTCGTGGTTCCCAGCGTCGTCTTCGCAAGGGGCACTGGCAACGGTACAACTGTGGTTGTTCAAAATGACCGAGCCAGTATTGGGTCCGATTCGACGTAAATTGCCCCCAATGGGCGGTCTTGATTTGTCGCCGATGTTGCTGCTGATCGCGCTGCAGTTTTTAGCCTCACGCCTGTGATTCCTGCCGATATCCTTGCTCAATCGTTAATTTTCTGATTGAGACTGACTTATTATGACCGAGCGCCGTTATCCACCCGTTGAATCTCAGCCTTCATTCCCTGCGATTGAAGCGATTGTCCTTGAACGTTGGAAGAGCGATCACACTTTTGAAGAATCGGTGAATCAACGTGCTGCTGGACCCGATGGCGCCAACGAATTTGTTTTCTACGATGGTCCACCATTTGCCAATGGATTGCCCCACTACGGTCATCTTCTGACCG
Source organism: Actinomycetes bacterium (assembly GCA_037138315.1). Classification (GTDB taxonomy): domain Bacteria; phylum Actinomycetota; class Acidimicrobiia; order Acidimicrobiales; family Ilumatobacteraceae; genus Casp-actino8. The sequence goes on along the minus strand of JBAXIP010000017.1, from coordinate 9,794 downwards.
GATTTGTGAAAGACGCAATCCCGCGTTATCGCACGATGAGGGGTGAGCGAGTTGATCGTCGATTCGGTTGGGATTGTCATGGTTTGCCGGCAGAAGTTGAAGCCGAAAAACAATTAGGTATTTCTGGCCATCCCGAAGTTACCGAATTCGGTATCGAAAAGTTCAACGACTATTGCCGGACGAGTGTTCTGCGTTACACCAGCGAATGGGAACGTTATGTCAATCGTCAGGCGCGTTGGGTTGACTTCGAAAATGATTACAAAACCCTCGACCTTCCCTATATGGAAAGTGTCATGTGGGCATTCAAGACTTTGCATGACAAAGGCTTGATCTACGAAGGCTTCCGAGTATTGGCATATTGCTGGCGTTGTGAAACTCCGTTGAGCAATACCGAAACTCGCATGGATGACGTTTATCGTGATCGCCAAGATCCGGCTCTAACCGTCAAATTCTCTTTGGCGACTGGCGAAAAGATTCTGGCCTGGACAACGACGCCATGGACGTTGCCATCAAACTTGGCATTGGCGGTCAACCCCGACATCGATTACGCAGTTGTTGAATTAAATGGCGAGAAACTCATTTTGGCTGAAGCTCGTTTAGCTTCGTATGAGCGCGAACTAGGCGAAGCTGTACGAGTCGGAACTTTGAAGGGTTCCGAGTTGGTTGGACGCACTTACACGCCTCTCTTCAATTATTTCTCTGACACGCCATCAGCTTTCCAAGTTCTCGGCGCAGACTTTGTGACCACGGAAGATGGAACGGGTGTCGTACACATGGCCCCGGGCTTTGGTGAGGATGACCAGATCGTGTGTCTTGCGGCGGGCATTGAAACAATTTGTCCAATGGACAGTCACGGTTGCTATACGGCTGAAGTTGCCGATTGGGAAGGCACCCACGTCTTTGAAGCGAATCCACTCGTCATCAAACACCTGAAGCAAACTGGCGTTGTTCTTCGTCACGACAGTTACGATCACTCGTACCCACATTGCTGGCGCTGTGCTGAGCCTTTGGTTTATCGCGCGATTTCGTCGTGGTTTGTAGAAGTAACTGCGGTGAAAGATCGCATGCTCGAATTGAACCAACAAATTACTTGGGTTCCCGAACATCTCAAGGAAGGGTCGTTTGGCAAATGGTTGGCGAACGCCCGTGACTGGTCAATCAGTCGTAACCGTTTTTGGGGCTCACCAATTCCTGTTTGGAAGAGCGATGACCCCGCGTATCCGCGGCTTGATGTCTATGGCAGCCTCGCCGAAATTGAACGCGACTTCGGTGTTGTCGTCACCGATCTGCATCGTCCTGCTGTCGATGATTTAGTTCGGCCCAACCCCGACGACCCGACGGGTCAGTCGATGATGCGCCGAGTACCTGAAGTTCTTGACTGCTGGTTTGAGAGTGGTTCAATGCCCTTCGCTCAGGTGCATTATCCATTTGAGAACACCACTTGGTTTGAACAGCACTATCCAGGCGACTTCATCGTTGAGTACATCGGTCAAACCCGCGGTTGGTTCTATACGTTGCATGTTTTGGCGACCGCTTTGTTTGATCGTCCAGCATTTTCAACCTGTGTGAGTCACGGAATTGTTCTTGGTGATGATGGACAGAAAATGTCTAAGAGCCTGCGCAACTATCCCGATCCGATGGTTGTCTTTGACACCTACGGTGCTGACGCGATGCGTTGGTACTTGCTGTCGTCGGCGATTTTGCGGGGGTCTGACTTCTCAGTGACCGAAGCGGGTATTCGCGAGACGGTTCGGCAAGTTCTTTTGCCGATGTGGAACTCATGGTATTTCTTGAGTTTGTATGCCAATGCCGAAGGGGTATCGGGAACGTTCCGCACTGACTCGACAAACATTCTTGACCGCTACATCTTGGCTAAATCGGCGCAGATGGTTGAACGAGCAACTCACGACCTAGATGCTTACGATCTTTTCTCGGCATGTTCGGGTGTGCGTGACTTTTTAGATGTCTTAACGAATTGGTATATCCGCCGTTCACGCGATCGTTTCTGGGAAGGCGATCAAGATGCGATCGATACGTTGCACACGGTTCTTGAAATTCTGTGTCGCGTCTCTGCCCCTATGTTGCCGCTTCTGTCTGACACCATTTTTTCTGGATTAACCGGTAATCGCTCAGTGCATCTGACCGATTGGCCGACTGCCAATAATTTGCCCAACGACGTCGAACTAGTTCGTGCAATGGATCGCGTGCGCGAGGTTTGTTCGGTCGCATTATCAATTCGCAAAGCCCATAGTCGTCGCGTACGTTTGCCGCTATCCGAACTTGCGGTCTCGCATCCTGATTCGGCCGAATTGTCCTCATTCATTGACATCATTGCTGACGAAGTCAACGTCAAAAAAGTGACCTTAACGACTGAAATCACCGGAGCGGCCTCTGCTGTCTTGCAGGTTCTTCCTGGCGCTCTTGGTCCACGACTTGGTGGACGCACTCAAGACGTCATTAAAGCGGTGAAGTCAGGTAACTGGCGCCAAGAAGGCGACCAAGTTTTTGCTGGAGAAATCGAACTTTTCGCAGGAGAGTACAACCTCAAGATGGTCGCAACTGAAGGAACAGCAAGCAGCACTCTTGGTGACGGTCTTGGCATGGTGGCCCTCGATATTGAAATCACTCCCGAACTTGCCGCCGAAGGCACCGCTCGCGATTTGATTCGATTGGTGCAACAAGCTCGTCGAGAGGCCGACCTTGAAGTGAGCGATCGCATCGAGCTGACTTTGGGAGTTCCCGAATCGGTACGACGTCAAGTTCAACCATTCATCGATGAACTTGCCCGTGAAACTTTGGCTCAAACAGTGCAGTGGGGGCCAGGGACTTCGAACGCAACTTTGGATGATGAAGACATATATATCGGGGTTGTTCGCGTCAATATGCCCTCGAGATAGCCCAATTTGCGGGTATCCTGCCCAACCACACGAGTGAAAAGGACATATGCAATGGCTAGCAAAACCGTTAAGAAGCCTGCTCCTGCCAAGAAGTCAACTGCTCAAAAAGCCCCTGCCAAGAAGGCGGTGCCAGCAAAGAAGGCTCCTGCCAAGAAGCCTGCGCCAGCGAAGAAGTCCGTTCCGGTGAAGAAGAAAGTCGTTCCTGCCAAGAAGGCGGCGCCAGCGAAGAAGGTCGTTCCTGTCAAGAAGGCCGTTCCTGCGAAGAAGGCCGTTCCTGTGAAGAAGGCTGCGCCGGCCAAGAAGGTCGTTCCTGTCAAGAAGGCTGCACCAGCCAAGAAGGCGGCGCCAGCGAAGAAGGCTGCGCCAGCGAAGAAGGTTGCGCCTGTCAAGAAGGTTGCGCCAGTCAAGAAGGCTGTGCCTGCGAAGAAGGCCGTGCCTGTCAAGAAGGTCGTTCCTGCCAAAGTTGCCAAGCCGGTCGCCCCGGCGCCAGTGAAGGCTCCACCAGTACCGAAAAGGCTCGCAAAGCCTGTTTTCGTGAAGCCGCTAGTGCCGGGCAAAAAAGCTGTCACAAAAGACGGAATCATTGCGAATAAAGATTTTGACCTGACGTTTATACGTAGTCAGCGTGCCTCTTTACTTGAGCAACGCGCTCGTCTGTTGGGTCGCGCCGTGAGTCTTGAAAATGAATTAGAAAAACTCATCGAAGAAGCCGGAATGGGTGACGATCAATTCGACGAAGACGGCGGCGAGGGTGACACCATGGCCGTTGAACGCGAACGTGATCGTGTTTTGTCCGATCAGGCTCGTCAAACAATTGAAGAAATTGATGCGGCCCTTTCGCGAATCGAAACTGGCGATTATGGATACAGCACCGTTTCAACTCGTCCAATTCCCCGTGAGCGCCTTGAGGTGATTCCGTGGGCAATTGAACTCGTTGAAGAACGAGTCGGCTGGAGATAAGTGAAATCAGGCCAGCGCAGGATTCCCAGTCTGTCGTTATTGATCGCTTCTGTTGTCGTCGGGCTTGATCAACTCAGCAAACATTGGGCGGTGTCACAACTCAACGACGGGCACGCCGTTCATGTGTTGTGGACCCTGCGTTTGAACTTGTCGTTTAATGGCGGTATGGCATTTGGTCGTGGTCAAGGTTTTGGACCAGTCATTGGTGTCGTCGCCACAGTTGTGGTCGTCGGTTTGCTTTTGTCGTTGCGGCAATCGGAAAGCAAACCTTCTGTTGTTGCAGTTGGCTTGATTGTGGGTGGTGCCATGGGCAACATCGTCGACCGACTTTTTCGTGGTGACGCGTGGTTGCATGGCAAGGTCGTTGATTTCATTGACTTCCAGTGGTTTCCTATTTTCAACGTTGCCGATATTTGCGTCAATGTTGGCGGAGGTCTCCTTGTATTGAGCTATTTGCTCTTCAAACCGAAAGCCGACCATGTCTGAGATCATCACTGAAGAAATACCAGAGTCATTAGCTGGTGAGCGTCTCGATCGCATTGTGTCGTTGATGGCCGAAATCAGTCGCGCCGATGCAACGGCAACGATCGCTCTTGGTGCAGTCGAACTTGATGGCGTCATTGCGCCGTCGGGAAAAGTGCGTCTGAAGGTCGGACAAATTGTTGCGGTTGACTTGTCAAAAATTCCTCAGCCCGAATTGCCTGGACCCGATCCGAGCATTGTTGTCGACGTTGTTTATTCTGATGAGCACATCATTGTGATCAATAAGGCAGCCGGAGTTGTCGTGCACCCTGGTGCGGGCAACAACGACAAAACGTTGGTGAATGGACTGCTTGCGCTGTTTCCCGAAATCGCCGGTGTTGGCGAAGAGCATCGTCCTGGCATCGTCCACCGTCTTGATGTTGGAACGACCGGACTGTTAATTGTGGCCCGAACGCAAGAAGCGTATGAAGAACTCGTTGCGATGATGTCGTTGCGTGAAGTGAAGCGCCACTACACAGCGTTGGTATGGGGTCATCCGGCTGCACCTATCGGAACGATTGATGCGCCCATCGGGCGCGACCCTCGAAATCCGTTGTGCATGGCGGTCGTCGCGAGTGGAAAGCCAGCGCGCACAAATTACGAAGTTCAGGAAACAATGTCCGACCCTGATGTTTCATTGGTCGCCTGTGAACTTGAGACTGGCCGCACCCATCAAATTCGTGTTCATCTTCAAGCCACGGGTCACTCGGTCGTTGGCGACCCGCAATATGGTGGAGCACGAATGCCCTTGGTGATCGGCCGGCCGTTTTTGCACGCGGGTCGTTTGGTATTTGATCACCCCTTAACTGGCGAGCCCCTCGAGTTCACCTCTGTTTTGCCCGACGACCTCGAAGAAGTATTGAAGCGCTGTCGCGACGACCAATGAACTGCTAGAGTTCGAGTGACCGTGAAGTGAGTCCCGTGAGGCTCATACGGAGGAAAACATGACACAAGCTTCGGGCGCAAGCCCAGAAACATCTCTGAACTTTGTGGCCAACCAGGTCTTGGTGCCCAATCAGGTCTTAGTACTTGGTCAAGCCGATGTCAATCGTGCGATTACTCGAATTGCCCATGAAATCATTGAGCGCAACCGTGGTCTTGATGGTGTGGTCATCGTCGGTTTGCAACGTGGTGGCGTTTGGCTCGCTGAGCGACTCGTTTCCACGATCAACCAAATTGAGGGTGAAACCAGTCCTTCAATTCCTCTCGGAAAATTAGATGTGTCGCTGTTCCGCGACGACATCAGCTTGCGCCCAGTCACTCCGGTGACGGTGACTGACATTCCTGTCGATCTCGCAGGATCAAAAGTTGTTCTCGTGGACGATGTGTTGTTTACAGGACGAACAGTTCGCGCTGCACTCGACGCGCTCAATCAATATGGTCGACCGTCTTCGGTGCAACTCGCAGTCATGATTGATCGAGGTCACCGCGAGTTGCCCATTCGCCCCGACTATGTTGGTAAGAACCTCCCAACTGGCCGTGATGAGGACGTGCTGGTATCGCCCGAGGGTGTGACCTTGTCAAAGAAGGCGAACTCATGAAGCACTTACGCAGTATTCCCGAACTTGGTGTTGAAGGAATTGTGCGAATTCTGGGTTTGGCAAATCATATGGCCGAGGTCAATCGGCGTCCGGTGCCAAAAGTGCCTGCGTTAAATGGTCGCACGGTTGTCAGTTTGTTCTTTGAAGACTCAACGCGCACGCGCATCAGTTTTGAAACGGCAGCCAAACGTCTGTCGGCCGACACAATGACTTTTAGCGTGTCGACGTCAAGCGTGAATAAGGGCGAAAGCCTGAAAGACACGATCGAAACTGTGAGCGCAATGGGAGTTGCCGCTTTTGTTGTGCGCCACAAAACCAGTGGTATTCCGTGGCAACTGAGCGAATGGACCGATGCCTCAATCATTAACGCGGGTGATGGATGGCATCAACATCCCACTCAAGCGTTACTCGACAGTTTCACTATCATGTCAACTTTGGGACGTGCCCCAAGCAGCGATTGTTTGCAAGGTCTGACCATCGGAATCGTTGGCGACATCCGCCACAGTCGAGTTGCTCGTAGTGATATTCAAGCGTTTACGGCCCTTGGTGCCAAAGTGGTTTTAGTTGCGCCACGTACGTTGTTGCCGCCAGAAGTTGAGGGTTGGCCAGTAGCAATTTCGTCGTCGCTTGACGACGTCATCGGCGAACTAGACGTGCTGTACATGTTGCGAATGCAGCGCGAACGAATGAGTGAGGCTTTGGTCCCGCACTTAGGGGAGTATTCAGCGCGTTATGGCCTTGACGATCGTCGGGCAAAACTGTTACCAGAACACGCACTGCTCATGCACCCTGGGCCGATGAATCGTGGGGTTGAGATGTTGATCGACCCAGCATCAATGCCGAACAACATGATTACGCAGCAAGTCGCTAATGGTGTGTCGGTACGAATGGCAGTTCTTTTTGATGTCTTAGGTGGAGCCGAAACCGGAGCAGGAGTCGTGTCATGAAAGAAGTACAAGTGATTAACATTCGCGGTGGTCGCATTCTTGATGAAACCACTGACGTTCTAGGTCGGCTTGCAGATATCCATATTGCCGGTGGCGTGATTACTGAGATCGTTGAAACAGGATCAAAGTTGCCCAAAGCCGATATCGATCTTGATGCAACGAACTGTTTTGTTTCTCCTGGATTTGTTGACCTTCACGTACATTTACGTGAGCCAGGTCGCGAAGAGTCGGAAACGATTGAAACCGGCAGTCGAGCTGCGGCTTTGGGTGGTTTCACCGCTGTTGTTGCGATGCCAAATACCGAACCGTCTCAAGACTCGCGCATTGTGGTTGAGTTTGTTCGTGCCCAAGGCGAACGGGCCGGACTGTGTGAAGTACTTCCTTCTGGATGCATCACACTTGGTCGGGCTGGGCAAGCATTGGCGCCATACGGCGAACTTCGCGATGCTGGCGTCATGCTGTTCACTGATGACGGCAATGGCGTACAAGATCCGCTCTTAATGCGACGGGCACTTGAATATGCGCGCGACCTTGATATCACTCTTGCGCAACATTGTGAAGTCAGCAGTTTGACTGTTGGAGCAGTGATGCATGAGGGATCTTGTTGCAGTCATCTTGGTTTGCCAGGTTGGCCAGCAATTGCCGAAGAACTGATGGTGCATCGTGACATCGAACTCGTGCGCCTGACGGGTTCCCGAATTCATTTCTTGCACTTGTCAACTGAACGTAGTGTTGAGATGGTGCGTCGCGCTAAAGCCGAAGGGTTGCCCATCACAGCCGAAGCAACTCCGCATCACTTCACATTGACTGATGAAGCTCTGCGAAGTTTTGATCCGGTGTTCAAAGTCAATCCGCCGTTGCGTACTCCATCTGATATCGCCGCCCTCAAAGAAGGCTTGCGCGACGGAACCATCGATGCCATCGCCACCGACCACGCTCCTCACGCGAGTCATTTGAAAGAACAACCCCTCGACCAGGCTCCTCCGGGAATGCTCGGGCTCGAGACAGCACTGGCGCTGTCGTTGACCGAATTGAATATGGATGCCCAGGCAGTCGTGGCGGCGCTCAGTTGGAAACCAGCGCGTATTGCTGGTGTTGGCGATCGTCATGGGCGCCCGGTCGCAGTCGGCGAATCGGCCAACTTGGCCATTTTTGATCCAACGTGTGAATGGGTGGTCGATCGTGAAGTGGTGGCCAGCAAGAGCAAAAACACGCCGTATCACGGTCGAACTGTGCGGGGCAAGGTTCGCCACACGGTCTTTGCGGGGCAAGTTGTGGTCCGTGACGGGGTCGCTCAGCGATGAAGTGGCAGTTTATTAATAATACACTAGAGTGCATAAATATGCAGAATAGGGACGATGATGGCAATTCGTGAAGCAGCGCTTGTGCTCGCTGATGGAAGCGTGTTTGAGGGCGAGGCCATTGGCGCTGAGGCGCCAAGTGGCATCTCGACCGGAGAAGTCGTTTTCAATACGGTTCTGAGTGGTTATCAAGAAGTTGTGACCGATCCCAGTTATGCGGGTCAGATCATCACGTTCACCTATCCACATATCGGTAATTACGGAACGACTGTGGCTGATGATGAATCGCGTCGACCATTTTGTCGGGGAGTCATTGTGCGTGATTTGGCACGCCGTGCGAGCAACTTTCGCGCCGAACAAAGCCTGAATGAATTACTGAAAAAAAGTGGCATTGCGGGGATCGCCGGAATTGACACTCGTCGACTCACGCGAATCTTGCGCGATACGGGTGCCATGCCTGGTGCTTTCGGAACTGCATCACACGACGAATTGTTGGCCGCGGCTCGTGCCGAAAAAGGAACTGATGGCATCGACCTTGTCGCTACCGTGACGACTGACAAGCCGTACACATTCGGAAGTGGTCCATTGAAAGTTGTTGCCTACGACTTCGGAATCAAAACCACAATTTTGCGTTGCTTGTCAGAAATCGCCACGATCGAAATTGTTCCTGCATCAACGACAGCCGCAGAAGTCATGGCTCGTCAACCCCATGGTGTGTTTCTGTCAAATGGTCCAGGAGACCCGGCCGCCGTGCCATATGCGGTTGACGCAATTCGAGATCTTGTTGGACAAGTTCCACTCTTTGGCATTTGTCTTGGTCATCAATTGTTGAGCCGTGCTCTTGGCGGCGCAACTTACAAATTGCCATTTGGACATCATGGTGGAAACCATCCAGTTCAACATCTCGCGTCGGGGCACGTCGAAATCACCAGTCAAAATCACAACTTCTGCGTTGACGCCGAAAGTTTGGGTGGGCGAGTAGCGGTCACTCACCTCAACCTCAACGATCAGACCAATGAAGGTATGCGTGTTCTCAATGCGCCGGCATTCAGTGTGCAGTATCACCCAGAGGCTGGTCCGGGTCCACACGACAGTCGTTATCTCTTTGAACAATTTGCACAACTGATGCAGAACGGAACTTTCTGAAATGCCCAAGCGCACTGATATCCATTCAATTTTGATTATCGGTTCTGGTCCGATTGTGATCGGTCAGGCTTGTGAGTTCGACTATTCAGGAACACAAGCCTGTCGTGTTCTTAAAGAAGAGGGCTACCGCGTTATTTTGGCGAACTCAAACCCGGCGACCATCATGACCGATCCCGATTTTGCTGATCGCACATATATCGAACCATTGACATGGGAAGTGATTGCGAAAATTATCGAACGTGAAATGCCCGATGCCGTTCTTCCCACACTTGGTGGTCAGACCGGCCTCAACTTGGCGATGGCACTTTTTGAACGTGGTCTTGTCGGTGTGCCCGGAACCCCCGAACTTATTGGTGCCAACGCTGAATCAATTTCGACTGCAGAAGATCGTGACAAGTTCAAGAAGGCCATGATTGAAATCGGTCTCAAGGTTCCCGAAAGTGGTATCGCCCACACGATAGAAGACGCGCTTGAGGTCAT
>JBAXIP010000016.1:0-24776 GCA_037138315.1 Actinomycetes bacterium | reverse complement strand
ACCGAAATACAACTCACGTGCGGCATGTCAGCCGCCTTGCATCACACCGCGAGTGCCACTGATTGACCACTCAGCAGGAATATGAACCGTGCCCAAGTCGTAGGCCTTGTACTGACGCACTTCAAAGCGGACACGCTTTTCCCAATGGTCGTAGGGACTCATTTCGGTGTGGTCGGTTAATGCAACCGTCAGGTCGTACACGCCTTCAAGCAGCGGCAATGAGGGAATTGAGACTTCAACGCTGGCTGGTCCCTCAACAAGTCCCATTGACTTACCATTTCGACGAGTCGACGAACCCCACACTGGATGTCCAATCAAAGTATCAATTCGTACCGTTACAACTGGATCTTGGAGAGGCATGTGCGACGTGAGGTCAACACGAATTTTGGCTGGTTCCATTGTTGTCAAAACAGATAGAGGTTGATTCGCCTCATCAAGTAGCTGCACGGCAACGATTTGCGCTTCACCACTACCCCAGCGTTGGCCCTGCTCTCCTTCGACTCGTGTCGCTTGATGACTCTGACCCTGATATGCCGAAATCACCTCGCCAGCATTGCCGATCATTTTCAGTTCGCCTTTTTCAATCCAGGCAACTTGTTCACACAATTGTTCAACTGCCGATAAGCCATGACTCACAAAGACAATGGTGCGACCTTCTCGACGGAACTGTTCAATACGTTCGGCACTCTTGCGTTGAAAACTCTCGTCGCCGACCGACAACACTTCGTCAATGAGCAATACTTCTGGTTCGACGTGAGCAGCGACTGCAAAACCCAATCGCACGAACATTCCCGATGAATAGTTCTTAACAGGCGTATCGATGAACTCTTCAAGACCAGCAAATTCAACAATGTCAGAGAACTTGTCGGTGACTTCTTTCTTAGTCAAACCCAAAATCGCGCCATTCATAAAGACGTTTTCGCGACCAGTGAGTTCGGGGTGGAATCCCGCACCTAGTTCAAGCAACGCCGAGATTCGTCCCGTCACTTTGACCGACCCCTTATCGGGGGTCAAAATTCCGGTGAGGCACTTCAGCAATGTGCTCTTGCCAGAACCGTTTGAACCGATGACTCCAAACGTCGTTCCAGTCGGGACGGTGAAGTCGATCTCGCGGAGTGCCCAGAATTCTTCATAGCGGGCTCGACGACCCCGCAAAATCGCGGCTTTCAAATATTGGTTTCGCTCGTGGTACAGGCGGAAGTTTTTCCACAGTCCAGAGACAACGACGGCTTGGTTTGACATGCTTGACCATTCTTGCCGATGGGAGGCTCACTGAGGCAACACCCTCGCCGCCAAATGACCAACTAGGATCTCCTAGGTCATGAAAAGTCTGAAACGAGTCTTTGATTCCCGGGAACTTCTATGGAATCTGACTCTCCGTGAACTCCGCACCAAGTACCGTCGCTCGTTTTTGGGCTGGGCGTGGTCGATGCTCAACCCACTGGCTACCGTCGCCATCTATTCGTTCGTCTTCGGCGTGCTTTTCCAGTCAAGTGCCCCCGTCGGTGACCCCAGCGGCTTGAAGGGATTCGCCTATTTCTTGTTATGCGCGCTTCTGCCCTGGAACTTCTTCTCGCTGATCACCAACCTCGGCATGGGAGCAATCTCTGCCAACTCGGGCCTCGTGCGTCGTGTCGCCTTCCCTCGCGAAGTTTTGGTGTTCAGTAACGTGTTGCACGCCTGCGTGCAATTCTCGATTGAAATGGGCCTTCTTGCCATCGTTTTGCTGATTGCCGGCAGCCCATTCTTGCCCTGGCTGCCAATTGTCGTCTTAATCAGTATTTTGTTGGCAATTTTCGCTTCAGGTTTCGCCTTAGCCCTGAGCACCTTGTCGGTATATTTCCGTGACATCACGTATCTGTGGACGATTTTCATTCAAGTTTGGTTTTTCTTGACTCCAGTCGTCTACGCACCAAACATTGTGCAGGATCGTGCACCAGCATGGGCGAACAAAATTCTGCAATTCAATCCCATGCGGGCCTTCGTGACGACCTATCGCGATCTTCTCTACGACGCCAAAGGGCCTACTGTCATACGACTAGGCATGATGTTGATTTCTGCTGTCATCAGCCTGGTCATCGGTTGGGCCATCTTTAATCGAATGGGTCGCCGACTTCCTGAAGAAGTGTAAAGAGGTCACCATGGCCCTTCACCATGCCAACTCAGTAGACGAGTCGAAAAAACTCCTTGTTCATGCTCCCTCACCAGTCGTCGTCGTTCCGGTCTACAACGCCCCCGAAGAAACTGCTTTGTGCATTGAATCAATTCTCAAGCACACCCAGCAAACAGTCTCGCTTCTCATTATTGATGACTGCGGCCCCGATCGATCTTTCTTCACTGACCTAGAAAAACAAGCGGCACAATTCGTGCACAACATCGTTGTCCTGCGACTCGAGAAAAACCAAGGTTTCATCGGCGCCTGCAACGCAGCATTTGACGCCACCCTTGACAAAGACGTCATCTTGGTCAACTCCGATGTGATCGTCGGACCAACCTGGTATGAACGCATGTGTGCTGCGGCAAATAGTGCAACGGACATTGCTACTGTTTCGGTTTTCACCAACAACGGAACAATTCTTTCTCTTCCGCATCGCAACATGCCTTGGCCAAACATTCCTAACGGTCTTGACGTCGTCGAAGCATCGCGACGAATTGCCAGTGTTTCGCAACTCACTCGACCGACAATTCCGACTGCCATCGGCCATTGTTTTCTCATTAAGCGACGGGCACTCAACCTTGTTGGTGGTTTCGACACCACATTCGGAACTGGTTACGGCGAAGAAGTTGATTTCAGCCAGCGCCTCATTCAAATCGGGTTACGTCACGTTGTCGCAGATGATGTTTTTGTTTTCCATAAAGGTTCATCAAGCTTCACATCAAATGCCCGGCCACAGCAGTTAGCAAACGACGAAATCGTTTATCAGAGATACCCCACTTATCGTGGAGGTGTCAGTCGATTTGCATCAGATCCCTATTCACCTCTCGCTGCAGCAATCAATCGAGCATCGTTCCAACTGCGCCAACCAACGATCGCTATTGACGGTCATTGTTTTGGTCAAAACTGGACAGGAACTCAGCAAATGACGTTCGAACTCATTCGTTCGATCGCCCAGCAACAGCCTGCACAAGAATTCAGTGTGCTCATTTCAACTACCGTCTCCATGGGGTTGCAAAATGAATTATCGGCTCTTGGAAATGTTCACATCGAAGTCATTACAAACATTATGGATGACCGTCAATATCGATTTGATGTGATCATCCGTCCGTACCAAGTCAACTCCACAGAAGAATTACGTTGGATGAAGCGAATTGCTGGTCGATGTATCGTCGGACAACTCGACTTCATTTCCTACCATAACCCCAATTATTTTGTGTCCGATCATGCATGGCTCAGCCAACGCGAGTTGACGCGCTTGACTCTCGCATCGGTAGATGGCGTTGCCTGGATTAGCGAATACTCTCTTGAAGACGGGCGACGGTCTGGCGTTGTCAGTGACAATGCCGTCCATCGCGTCACGTATTGCGGAACAAATCCTACTCTTCGAACTTCAACCTCACAGCGGCCCGCAACTTTGCATTCAACTTCGCCGCTCATCACCGTTCTTGGCGTGAACTACTTACATAAGAATCGCATTTTTGCTCTTCGAGTGCTCGAGCAGTTGATTAGCCAATCGTTTGATTGCCATTTGGTGTTAGCCGGAGCAACTCCAAAATTCGGGAGTGCATCAACAATTGAACACGATTTCCTCGCATCTCACCCCGAGCTCGTTGACCATGTCACGATTCTTGATGCTTTAAGTGAAGAAGAAAAACACTGGCTTGTGAGCCATTCGTCTTTGATTCTGTATCCCTCGCTTGCTGAAGGGTTCGGGTTAGTCCCCTTTGAGGCCGCCCGACTTGGTACCCCAACTCTTTCTTCACGTCTCACCAGTCTTGATGAGATTCTTCCGTTAGACATACCGACAGTCGTCGATTTTGATGTTGTCCGCACTGCCGAACAGATTGTTCGTATTTTGAGCGATAGCGCAACGGCCAACTCGATAGTCGAAGAACTTATCAAGCGTGGAAACCTTTTTACCTGGCAGCGAGCAGGGCGCGAGTTGCTCACATTAATCGACGAAGTGCTTGGTCGTCCAAAGAACCGTGTTGATGCTATTTGGGCCGAGGCACCTGTGCTCGCTCAAATTCATACCAGTGAATATCTCACACGAATTGAAAAACTCAATCGAATTAGTCGACGACTATCACAGGCCAACAATCGCAAGTTTGTTCGGGCACTGGTTGGGCCAGCGGGATCGCGTCGCCGACAATTTTTGAAAAAGATTCCTGGACTCTCAAGCCGAGGGTAACTAGATCAATCCCTCATCAACTGCCATTTCAATCCACGGAATGACTTCATCAAGAAGTTCGTCCAAAGTTGTCAATGCTTCAAAGTTCAAAACTTCTTTGGCCTTCGCGACACTAGGCACTCGTTTTTGCACGTCGTACTCGTAACCAGGGTCAGATGTATAGCGGAACGGCACGTCTGGACCCTTGATCTTGCGCCAGATTGCTTCGGCTAATTCGAGAACGGTCGTTCCCTGAGCGGTTGAAAGGTTGAAGTCTTCGTTATGTGCCGCTTCACTTTCCATCGCCAACACAATTCCGCGTGCGAGGTCTCCACCATATGTGTAGTGACGAACCTGATCTCCCCCACCCAAAATATGTAGCGGGTCTTGACCCTTCAGAATCTTCTGCACTAAGTCAGGAACAACATGGCTCATTGCCAGTTCAACGTTGCCCGACAAAACTTCTACTTCTCCGAGCGCACGCATTTCACCAACACCGACACAATTGAATGGGCGCACAATGGTGTACGGCAGTTTGTACTGATCCCAGGCGGCTTTAGCAAAGTATTCGACCGCAAGTTTTTGGAACCCGTACGACGATAATGGCGGGGCGATCTTGCGTTCGTCACCTTCGGCGCTTGGCCAATGATCAGTTGATTCAAAAACCATTGAAGAACTGAGGTAAGTCACCTTCTTCAGTTTCCCTTGACGATGAGCGCGAATTGCCGCGTCACATGTTGAAGCCATGATTCGCTCGTTAGTCGCCAAAAGATCGTATGCATACGCATGGAAATAGGTGATGCCGCCAATGAGCGCTGCTCCAGCAATGACATGTTCGCAATCCATCATCGCCGAAGCCATCAGGTCTACATCGCGCGCATCACCAACGATCAGTTTGTAATTGGGGTGTGAGTCGTAACTCTTAGTGATTGGGCCATATTTTGAATGGTTGTCAATCCCGACAACTTCATAACCCTTACCCAACAACTCTTCAACCAAATAGCCGCCAATGAATCCGGCTGAACCTGTGACTAGAACTTTCATGTCTTACTCCCTAATAAAAATGACGAATGAAATTACTGAAGTTTTTTCTTGGCACCGAACGCGTAGAAATACCACTTCAAATAGCGTGGTAGCCAGGCAAAAAGTTTGAAGTTAGAAGTACCAAAAGCACGATCAAGCCAAATGGTCGGTATTTCGGCAACTGGCATTCGATAGCGACGAGCCTTGGCAACTAACTCAATTCCAATCTCAAAACCTTGATCACTTTCAATCCCTACCTTGTCAATAAACGACTTCGAGTAGGCCTTGAATGAATTGGTGGCATCGCGAGTTCCTACTCGAGCAACGTGATACAGGCTCAGCCCCGCCATACGTGAAATGAATCCTTTGATCCATGGTCCGCCAACTTGTTGACCACTTCGCGCATATCGACTCGCCGCGGCGACTACTACACCGCGATCAACCAAACGCGTGAGTTGATCAATCTGAAACGGATCATCACATCCATCAGCCATCGTCACAACAACGACAGGTGCTTGGGCTGCGTGGATACCAAATCGAATTGCATTTGCCGGTCCTCGACCATAGGTATTTATTGCTACTCGTACTCGTGGATCGCTCAGTGCGAGTTGTTCAACAAAGGGCACGGTCGAATCATCGAGGCTATCAACGACGATCACAATTTCGCATGGCAACAAAACTGCTTCGCCTAAGCGGCGAAGTACTGGGACAACACCTTCGCCTTCTTGATAAGCGGGTATTACGACAGAGACACTTGGGGTCATACCAAAACACCATTGCCCAACAGGTTCCAAACATCCACGACAGCCTGCTTGGGTTTGAGTCCTCGATACGCCGAATGTGGAGCACCGATGACTAACACGTCCGCCTTAGCCAGAACTTCTTCAAGGGGCACAAGGTTTGGGTCGGTTGTCACAAACGGATCAGAACACAAAACATTCGCTGCTTTGTAGCGCAGAATTCGCCGCAACTTGTACGACAAACTTGAACGAATGTCGTCACTTTCGGCTTTGAAAGCCATTCCTAAAATTCCGACCGTCAGATTCTTTAGTTCAAATCGTCGGTCCATGCGGTCAACCAGGTACATCGGTAGACCTTCATTCACCATCATGCTGGCGTGACCCAAAAAGAAGTTGTTGTTGTTAAAGGCCGCTAACTGCATGGTGTCCTTGAACAAACATGGACCCGCCGCAAATCCCGCGCCAGGCATATCGTTAGCCCTCGGATAATCAAAGGTGATTGCGTGGCGCACCTTTTCAAAATCGATTCCGTGCTCGTTAGCAATCATGTAGAACTGGTTTGCTGCGGCAAACTTGATGTAACGCCAAGTATTCGTAAAGAGCTTTGCTAACTCAGCTTCTTCAGGAGTTGTCTCAACGATGTTGTCGGTCAAAAGACCAAAAAGTTCGCTTGCCCGTGCAACTGCTGATGGCTGACGACCTGACACGATCTGTGGCAACGAGTACAACTCAGAGAAGGCTTTGCCTTCGGCAATACGTTCGGGGCAAAAGGCAACGTCCGTCTTCATACCGTGTGCAGCAAGTCGTTCTTCAACGAGCCGAGTTACACCCGGATAAACCGTTGAGCGAAGCACCAAGAGTTGATCATCTCGTAAATACGGAACTAACGCAGCCACAGCATCGGGAACAGCTTGCGTATCTGGATTCAAATGCTCATCTACCGGTGTTCCGACCACAACAATGACCGCATCGGCCTTGGCGACCTCGGCCGGATCGGTTGACGCCCGAAAAAGTCCGGCATCAATAATTTGCGACAATATTGCCGGTGCTTCGGGCTCATCAAAGGGCATCGTTTTACCGTTGACTAGGTTGACTGCGACTGGATTGATGTCAAAGGCAACGACCGAAACACCAGCTCGAGCAAAAGCCATCGCTAACGGCAAACCCACGTGGCCGCAGCCACCTACGACACAAAGATTGGCGATCGGCATAAACCTCAACTGTACCCCTGAGCCCGGGCCTAGACCTTTCATTCACATGTCACAGATACGAACGTCAGCCGAGTTTTCAAGCGTCAATGTCCAGGGCACTTCAACGACATCATCGGGAATATCAATCTCATAGAGGCCCGCTTCAATACTTTGCATGCCTGCCCGAGAAACTTCCTGCGGTGCAAACCGAGATATACCGTAAGCGGTCGTCTCCAAAATCTTCATCACCATCGATGAACCAGGTACCAGTTGAATCTGACCACCAGGCTCATTTTCTACCTTGCATGAAGGCGCATCGTGAAGAGGTTGTGCCTCCACCAACGAATTCAAGAGCAGATCTGCGCCACGCCGGGCCTGTTCGGATGCTGTCGGCAATTCTTGTGGATCAATCGCCGCTGAGGATCCAAGCTCATCTGCTGCTGCAAGATAAGGCCCCACCGTCAACATAGGGGCATGTATTGGATCTACGGCAATCAGCGGATCAAGACTCTCCCGATGCATCATGACCACTGCTAACTCGGCGCTAACAATGTCACCTTCGATCTTGAGCCACTGCGCTCCCTGCACTAACGAAGCATGTGATCCCCATACCGCCAAAAATGCCACCAAAACCGCTCCTGCTTTTTGCGACAACGACAACGGGATTGCTGCCTCTGAAACAAAAATGATGTCCAAGACGCCTACAACAAGAGCAACAATCCCAACATATAGATAACGACTGGCATTTGGCTCCCATACTGCTGTTCGTGACAGCCCAACCATCGTCCAAAAAACAATTGCGAAGGCAATGAGTGCGATTGATCTCATGGTCAGACGCTGACGGATGGATGGCAGTGCACATAAATAGAAGAGGGCACCAACGATTAGCGCACCCCACATCTGATCAACTCCAAAAAAACCGGCGGCCGAACCTGATGCAGATTCGCTGGCATACAAAGGAACTCCGTGCAATGCGGACAATTTTGCTTGCGAAGTTCCGTACTTCAGATACCAGATCACATACATCGCCGCTGGCCCAACCGGAATCCACCACGTTCGTTGACGATCAGCGCTGAATAAACACAGCATCGCAATGATTGCTAGCCCGGCGACTCCTAGACCTGCACACAACAATGAGCAAGCCAATGAAATAGAAGAGAGCAAAAAGGAAAGACCCCCATTTTGTGTTCGACCTTTGTCTAACAGATACAACGACAACAAAAAGAAAAACAAACTTCCCATGAAGCCGATCTGAAAACCCCAAAAAATGTTTTGCCAACCTGCACCCATCAGCCCGATCACCACAAAGACAGTCATTCCTGTTGACCATCCGTAATTCTTACGAACGAGCAAAGATGCCATCAGCGCGACCGACAAATGAACAATGACCGCGGCGAACCTGAAAGCTTCATAATGATTGAGACCAAAGAATTTGAGTAAAACCATAAATGCAAGTGCTGGCAGGGCTGACAAGTGTCCATTGTGAGGACTCAACAAAGCATGAGCCGACAAGCCACGGCGGCTCACAACAAACATCCATTCATCAAAAAAGAAATTGTTACCTCGACCCAAATACATCAAATAAATCGCAATGACTAAGGCAGAAGACGAAGAAACAATTAACTTCGCGTAAAACTTTGACGACCTCGGCATCTCAATCACAGATCAACACCGCCGAACTGTCGCTGAACTGAACCTGGAGACTTCCGCCTAACGTATCTGACTTCAATAAGGCAACGTAATGACCTGGTTCAAGAACCTGGTCATTAATTCCTCGCGAATACAAGTCAAAGAATCGCGCCATGGTTGCTGTCACTTGTTGAGTCACGACAAAATTAACCTCTCCCCCAGGTTTAACCGATATCAAATTTTGCGACTCCGGTTGGCTTACACAGTTCACAAATTCATTTTCGGTGCCTACAACTCTTGCGAAACCGAAGGTAAACAAAATATCGTCGGCTGCCAAGCGCGTTTGTCGAGGAGCCGAAACCAGCTCCCGCACATTTTGAACAGGTGACGAACCTACGGCATCAATCGCCGCCAGATAGTCGCCAGCAAGTAACACTGGGACTGGCCCAATCGTTTGGACAATTGTCGCCGGTTCAATGTTCTGTCGATGAGCCTCAACTATTGATAGCTGCCCAACTGCAGTTTCGCTGAGGGACAAGTGAATATCAGCCCAAAATCTCATCTGCGCATGAGAACCCCAAATCGCCAGCACACTCAATGTCGCTACACCAATCTTCACCATTTTGGACGCTCGAGTTTTTGTCCATTGAGTTGACGTGACGCTTTCAGACACCGACAAAAGAATTCCGAAGATTCCGATGTATAGATATCGACTTGATTCAGGATGCCCATAGATTGCTCGCCCGTACGCAGTGGCGAACCAGAAGAAGAGAACAAAAACGGGAATGGCCAAAGAGTTGCGTGAACTCTTGTGAGTGTTAACGAGATGAATGAAATATGCGATCAATGCACCGATCATCAATAAGCCCCAGATGTGGTCAACACCAAAAATTTCCGACATCGAATATGAAGCCGAATTCGCAACAAAAGCAGGTATCACACGAACCGCTGAATTTGCGTTGTCTGACCCGGCGTATCGCAGGTACCAAGCGGCATACATAACGCCCGGCACAACGCTGACCCACCAGAGCCGTTTCCATTGCGGTGTCCGAATAGTCAGAAAGAACAACACCAAGATGCTCCCAATGCCAGTGCCGGCACTACCAACCGACAAGCACACGGCAATCAGCGTCAACAATGGCCAAGTGAGATTGGTTGTCTCTAAAGACCGTTCATAGCACCGCAAAGCGATCAAGAAGAAAAGTAAGCCACCCATGAATCCGATTTGGAAACCCCACAAGATGTTTTCGCCCCCACCGCCCATCAGGGCGAGAGCCAAACCAATGACCGCTGCGATCCACCATCCATGACGTCGACGAATGCGATCGACTGCCAGCAAAACAACTGCAAGATGCACGATCACCGCCAACAAGCGGAAAACTTCGTAATGGTCGTATCCGAAAATCTTGAAGGACAAAATGTAGACAAACGCTGGAACAATTGAAAGATGTCCATTGTGACCAGCAACCAGGGCATGGAATGACAACTCCCGCCTATCGGTGAAAAACATCCATTCATCAAAGGTGAAGGTGTTATGTGCCGTCAGCGAAAAGAGATAGATACCAACAAGAAGAGACACCAATCCGACGCCAAACCACTTCAACTGCACGGACCGACTCTCACTCACCCTCATAATGTATGACACCAGAGATTCAATCCCGAGACTTACATACCGCTAAGGTCATACAGATGCTCGCCGCACGCGCAAAACGGGCCATACGCAACCCAACATCTTGGTTTTTTGTCTGGGTTTTCAGCATGGGCATCCTCTGGTCTCTTGCCCAACCCTTATATGGGTCGCCTGATGAAACTGCTCACGTTGTTAAAGCTGTTGCAACCGCAGATCTTCAATTCAATGGCCGCACCACTGTCGGTGATTTTGGATTTGAGTCAGAAGTATTCGAAGTACCTCAGGCCTATTCGCAGGGTCTCCCGTACATCGCGTGCATTCTCGGCGAAGATCGTCCGTCGGCTGCTTGCCTTGGACCATTCCAGCAAGGATCGAACAAGGTTGAGGTTGCTTCGTCGGCAGCCCATTACCCACCCACGTATTATGCACTTGTTGGCCCGATCGGGCTGATATTCCCAGGTTCCGGTGGCTTCTACGCAATGAGATTGGTGAGTTCTTTGCTCACCGCACTTGTTGGTGCGTGGGCATTCAGGCTGGCCTTGGTGCACGGCTCAAAGACGCGAGCAGTTGGAGTCGTCATTGCGTTTTCGCCGATGGCATTTTCATTGTCAGGAGCAGTCAACCCTCACGGACTCGAGATTGCCGGCGCAATTCTCTTTTGGGTCAGTTGTCTCACTGCACTTGAGAAACTTCGCGACAACCAAGCCATCTCACGTCGATTAATCGGCGCAGTTCTCGTATCAACGCTCCTCTTCGCGACGGTCCGGCCGGCTTCATTCTTTTGGATGATCCCCGTCGTTGTACTGATGATGCTTTTTTCTGGCCCACGATCGAGTGTGCGTTCACTCATTCGTAAGTATCAAGGCCGGATACTTAGTGTCATCGTTTCGAGCGGAGTTCTTCTTTCTATGGTCCTCTACAAGGTGAGTGGTATCGGAACTGCAGTAGGAGGAGGGACCGAACCAGGACTCCCTACTTACGCGCAGAACCTTGAAGCCGCTTTTGACCGTGGCGACGAATACTTCAGATTTATGTTTGGTTGGTTCGGCTGGGTTGAATTTGCTGCACCTCCGCTGGCGTTTTTTCTCTGCATCGGCGCAATCGCCTTGGCCATCGGATTCTCAAGTTTGGTCGCAGGATCAAAGAAGACATTGATCGTGATTCTTTGTCTTGCTGCGGTCATATTTCTGCCCATCATCAGTGAGGGCATCAAGGCAAAAACTTCGGGCTTCGGGTATCAAGGCCGATACACACTGGCACTCGCGGTCGGGTTGCCGATACTTGCCATGTGGGTTCGTGGCAGTCGCCTCAACCGTTCTGACACACGAACTTTTTCGGTACTTGCAATCGCCACGAGCGCTGTTGCATCACTACTTTGTTTGAACTTTGCGTTGCAGCGCTACACAGTTGGCTTAAACGGTCGCAAGTTATGGATGCTTTCTCCCGATTGGTTGCCACCGGGCGGACTACCGCTCATCGCGTTGCTGGCAGTGGCTATTGGAACATCGTTACTGGCGTTCACTTACTTACTTGTTCGCTTACCCGACTAATTCAGCACCTGAATACTTAACGATTGTTGCGCTAACGTCATCGCCTTCATAGAAATAAATGCTTTCCGACCACTCGGGGTTGACCTTCAATAATTCACGAGCGAACTCTGGCGTGGTCACAATGTCGACTTCAAACGGAACAAATTGCGCATTAAAAGTTGCAACAAATTCAGGGAAACTAAAAAATGGGACCATACTCACATTGCCCATCTTGAGTGCGGCTTGGAACTGAGCATCATCAAATCGCTGGTTCAGAACCCCAGGCCAATAGTTCAACAAGATCGGATGAGCTACCGATGGAACCGAATCAACGATAAGAACTGGCCGTTCAATACCAAGTGCCAATTGCTGATCACGATGGACTGCTTCAAGAATTGCGATTGAATGATTCATATACCCTCGACCTGAAGCAAGAATCGCACGATTTGATAATCCCGTTGCTGAACTTCCGCCGGCGAGAACTGAATAATCTGGGCCGACATAACCCCAAATTTGTAACGCAGCAAGTCCAGACAGCAGGTAGATCGCTGCTTGCCGCCATCGACCAACGAGATTGAATCCATTTTCGTGCTTGCGATCTATCAACTCGATGGTCTGCAAAATGGTCCAGAAAAATGCAATCGCTGTACCGAGATAAAGAAACTTCTGCGAGTAATAGGGATAACTACCAGAGTGAATTCGGTTTGACACGAGAACACCAAGCACTAGAAGAACATTGATGACCGGCAGAGCCAAATAGCGAATGAGGTCTCGAAGATTCCTGCCAGTGATGTTTTGTATTGCAAGCAAGACGGAAAGAATTCCGAAAGCCGTGGGATAGATCGGTGATAACAGCGGGATCCCACCCGTTTCTTCAAGGTGCGACGTACCCAAGCCAAGATTTTGCAAAATCGGAACTGCCGATCCAATCAAACCAACTGCAGAGATCAAAACCAAAAGAGCTTTCTTGCGTTTAGTTGCCGAAAAGAAATCAGATACGAGCAATGCCACCACTGGCATCGCAATCGGTAACGCTGCCGGAAACCAGTTATAGGCACAAACCAGCACGACACCATTGAGAATGACAGCGTTATGCCACACCGATTTCATCGGACGAATGGTGACCGACAGACCAATAAACAAGACTCCGCAGGTAATTCCAAAATTCGGGTAACCAGAAGTTAACGAAATAGAAAGTGGCCCCACTAGAACGAAGGCTCCAAGTGCCAGTGAAAACGCAGTGAGTAGTGAAACTTTTGCTACTCGGACAACTCGAAATAGACCGATTAATCCGAGACATAAAATCAACGCCATATTGATGACATTGATTCGTCCGTAAACAATCAATAGTTGACCGGTGTCACCTGAAAGACTTTGCGGGACACGAGCCATCTGAGACCAAAACATCTGTATCCCTGCTGGATACTTTTCAGTGAACCACTCGGTCACACCTTCTGGATGTGGGATCCTCGACAAAAACGAATCGTGCACCGTGGACATTGAAAAGAAGTTGAAATGAGAAACATGGTCCCAACCATTGAGCAATAGTGACAATGGCTCACGGCCCGGGCTCACCCGCCAATACATCTGCCAAAACCACAGCGTCAGCACACTTGACCCACCAACTACCGCCACTTCAAAGGCATGCCGACGACCGATTCTTTCCCATGAGTAACACGAGAAGCCCAAGATCGTCGCAAGTATCAAAGCCACAGGATCAACGGCGTCCGATAACCCAGAAACCCATCCAAGCATTGGGGCAAAACCAATACTCAACATAATTGCAACAATCAAACGGTCAAAAGACCTATTGAGAACTGCGATTCCGGTTAGCAGAATTGTGACAGCTAAAAATCTCTCTGTTGAACCCATCTCGGCGGCATATCTCGTTAGCCCATACGCCGCTACTGAAATAACAACGCAAGAAATAGTCTTCAGCCGCAAATGCATCACTTCAAGACATCGTTGATTACTTGATGTGGTCCAATAATTCGCGAACGTTCAATATCAACGTCATGGCGACCGTAAATTAATGAGACAAAATGATCAAGTTGCAACATCAAAGGTTCTCCATGATGATGCAACATTGGGATATCAATAATTGTCTGTTGGCGGTATCCAATTTCCTCGTCAGTAATTGATTCAAATACATGTTTGTAGATGGTGATGTCTTGGCGGAGCAGATCAACTTCAATCAAGCGCTCATCTTCAGCGATTGAGATTGATCGAACTTTGCGTTGCGAACGTCGCGATGCGGACAATGAACCAACTCGGCCAGAACCGAAATTTAACAATGCCTCAACAATATCTTCGACCGAATTGTCAACAGAATCTGTAAACCCCTGTACTTTTGTCGGCATTTCACCAAATAAAGTCAACGCCAAATCAATGTCATGGATCAATAAATCGCCAGTTACTCCGGTGACGATGCGCGCGGTCATTGGCGAGTGACGAACCGACTTGAAATGAATCGGATCTCGGCAAAGATCAAAAGCGGTTCGAACTGCTGGGTTAAATCTTTCAAGAAGGCCACACATGAGTGGGCTGCCTTGTCGTGCTGACTGGTCAATCAACGCACTGACTTCTTGTAGTGAATTCGCTAGTGGCTTCTCTAATAACAGCGGTAGACCCGCCGAGATAATTTCACTGCCAATATTGAAGTGAGACTGAGTTGGGGCGGCAACGACCACCGCATCAACCGAAGTCAAATCGGGATCATTGATATAACGACTCGAATACTTTGTGGCGATTCCCGCCCCAATTTTTTCTTCGGGGTCGCACACCCAAGCCAACTCTGTTGATGCATTATTGAAAATTGTGCGAGCGTGAAGTGCCCCCATATTTCCTGCACCAATCAGACCAACTCGAATAGGCGCGCTCATTGAGTTGCCGTCCGAATTGCTTCGGCGATTTGTTCAATCTCGCGAGGCCCAACGCCGGGGTGCACTGGCAACGACACACAACGTCGAACGACATCTTCGGCAACCGGAACCGAATCGGTGACCACTCGCGGATCCTGGCGATAGCAGTCGTAGTCATAGACAATTTTCGGATAGTAAATGCCACAACCAATTTCGAGTTTTGTGAGATGAGTAATCAATTCGTCACGGTCGACTGGGCCACCATCACGAACCATAATTGTGTATTGGTGCCACACATGCCCGCGACCCTCAAGAGCTTGAGGTGTCTGCACCCAGGCAATGTCGGCAAGGGCCTGGTTGAGTGCAAGGGCATTCTCGTTTCGGCGACGGACATTCTCTTCGTACTTCGCTAGTTGCGGCACGCAAACCGCTGCCTGCAAATCGGTCATACGGTAGTTGTTGCCAGCCATCTCATATTGATAACGCTGACGCATGCCTTGATTACGTAAAACGCGCAAACGATCGGCGACGGCATCGTCATTTGTTGAAATTAAACCGCCCTCACCAGAGGTGAGATTCTTCGTCGCATACAACGAAAAACAACCGATACCCCACGTGCCTGCCGCTTGTCCACTAAGCGTGGCCAAGTGTGCTTGCGCGGCATCTTCGACAAGATGCAAGTTATGAGTCTCTGTCAGGGCGGCAATGCCGTCCATGTCGGCAACTTGTCCATATAAATGCACTGGCATCAATACTTTGGTGCGCTTGTTGACGAGACTTCCCATGCTGGCGGCAGTGACGTTGAAATCTTCAGCCGAAATGTCAGCAAAGCGTGCAGTTGCTCCAGCCGACAAAATCGCGTTCAGCGTGGCAACAAAAGTAAAGGGGCTCGTGATGACTTCATCGCCCGGCTGCAGGTCAAGCACTTCGAGGGCAGCGATGAGGGCTGTGGTCCCGTTGTTGACCGCAACAACATGTTTGACTTCAGTCATTTCAGCGAACGATTTTTCGAGTTGCGCAACAACAGGACCTTGGGCGATCATGCCTGATCGGATCACTGCGAGCACTGAGGCTTCAACATCTGGGCCTAATTGCACATTGGTAATGGGGATAGCCATTGTCTCTCTTCTCTGAACGTTGACCATTTTATGTTCAGAGAAGGTTCAACTATCGGCAATCATGCATTGTCCACGACCTATTATCGGAAGAGAAGTCGTTCAAAGGTCTAATTAGTATGAAAATCCTCGTAGTCAACGCATTTTTCCCGCCCATGACTACTGGAAGTTCGCATTTTTCTTTCGATATGGCTCGTGAATATGTTCGTCAGGGTCATCAAGTGATGGTGGTCACTACTCAACCCGAAAACACCTCGGCGAGCGACAACATCGATGGCATCCATATTGTCCGGGTGCCCGCAAAATGGGTTGCCCCGGGCAAGGTCTCATTCAACTATCGACTGCCCTTTTGCATCAGGCCTTCAATCTTTGGTCGGCTCAACAAGATTTTCAAAGCCTTTGAGCCCGACGTGATTCACCAGAACGGACAGTTTTTTGATCTCACGTTGGCGACCACACTCGTGGCCAGTCGACGCAAGATTCCTCGAGTACTCACCGTCCACACTCCCCTTACCCATACCAATACATTTGCACGATTGTTGATTTCTACTATTGACCGTCTGGTATTGCGACCCTTTGCCAATACCGGAAAGAGTCGCATCTTTGGTGTTGATCGCTTCACTATGGACATGGTTCAACGTCGTTACAAACCCAAAACTCCCGTGGGTTTTATCCCCGCAACTCTTGATGTACACGCGTTTGGGGCTGGCGACCCGTCGCGCATTATTGAGCGTTTTGGTCTGGTCGGAAAGAAAGTCATTTTGTCATTTGGTCATGTGATACCTATTCGAAGTCGCATTCCGTTGATTCGCGCACTCCCAGAAATTTTGCGCAAAATCCCAAATGCGCAAGTCGTTGTTGTGGGTGAGGTTTACGACACCACGTTTCTAAAAATTGCCGAAGAACTTGGCGTATCGAGTCATATAACCGTCGTCGGACGCGTCCCCCATGTTGATGTTCCTGATTATCTGGCAGCTGCTGACATCGAAACTCACGACCTTGACATTCATGGAATCGGAATTACAACTTTTGAAGTCATGGCCGCTGGCGTTCCGATAATTGCAAGCGTGGACAGTAATGTCTTTCCCGGAATTGATCTAGGTCTCTGGCCAAAAGTTCGGATTTTGTCAGGCTTATCGACAAGCCAACTTTCTCATGAGATTGTTGATTTGCTGAATGCTGATTCAGTGCAGATTAAAGAAATGCAAATTCAACAATTGGATTTCATCACAAAAAACTTTTCAGTGGAAATAGTGGCAGAAAAGTATCTATCGGTTTTTCTTGAATTGATTGATTAGATTTTATTCAGCAACTAGCGAATACCATTTCCTCTTGCGGCTTCAATGGCGTTCACGAAATCAGCCATCTTGTCCCCAACCAAATTTGACATCGCCTTTTTGTCTCCAGAAATTAATGCGTCGCCTAATTCTCGAATGAGTTCAATTGACAATCCAGCACGCTCCATGCCCACCTTGTTGACATTTTGAAACTTTGCAGGATTACCAAATACCGTGGCATACGGCAAAACATCCTTTGTAACGACTGCACCCATGCCCACCATTGCCCGCTCGCCAACCACCAGCCGCTGATGCACCACGACACCCATGCCCAGATTTGCTCCATCTAAGACATTGACATGACCGCCAAGCATCACGGAACCACTGATAGTTACGTCGTTTCCTAGAAATCCATCATGTGGGATATAGGAGTTGTTCATGATGTAACAGTTATTTCCGATTCTCGTACCAGCGACTTTTCCGGAGTGAATAGCCGTGAACTCACGAATAATGTTTTGATTACCAATTCGCACCGTGGCGTCATTGCCTGATCCATCCCACAGAACTGGGTGCTCACCGCCTCGCATCTCGCCTGGGGTTCCGATAACTACATGAGGCCCAATCCAGTTGTCGTTACCAATCTCGGTGTTGCCAAGAATCACCGCGTAGGGCCCGACCGTATTGCCCGTTCCGATTTTGACATCAGGACCGATGACCGCTGTGGGGTGAATCTGGTTCATTAAATACTCCTTAATTAGGTATCTGACGAGGTTGACGGGGCGTTGTTGGCGCGTCAGCAACTACTAACCTCAACCCTATGTCCTGTCGCATCGCCGTCGTTGGAACTGGCTATGTCGGTCTGACCACTGGCGCTTGTCTTGCTCACCTGGGTCACACTGTCGTTTGCGCCGATATCGACGCCAACAAAATCGCCAAACTGCGAGACGGAATCATCCCAATCGTCGAACTTGGACTAGCCGACCTCGTCACCGAAGGCATGGCTTCTGGTCGATTGTCATTTGTTGTCGGCTCAGGGGAAGCAGCCAAAAACTGTGACATCGCATTTCTGTGTGTTCCAACCCCACAAGGAGAAGACGGTTCTGCCGACCTCAGCTATGTGCAACGCGCGGCAGAAGAGATATCTGCAGTGCTTCCTTTTGAGGCAATCGTTGTCAACAAATCAACTGTTCCGGTTGGCTCAACCAAGGTCGTCGAGAGGGCTTTGAAGCGACCCGATGTGAAAGTTGTGTCAAACCCCGAGTTCTTGCGTGAAGGTTCGGCGGTTCAAGACTTCTTAAAGCCCGACCGAATTGTCGTGGGTAGTGACGATCAAGCAGCGGCAATGAAAGTCGCCTCTTTGTATGACGGCCTCTCAACTCGAGTCATCATCACCGACCCAGCATCGGCTGAAACGATCAAGTACGCAGCCAATGCATTCTTAGCCACCAAGTTGTCGTTCATCAATGCCATTGCCGCTATTTGCGAAGGCGTGGGTGCCGACATCAATGACGTCGTTGTCGGAATTGGCAGCGACAAGCGCATCGGTGAAAACTTCTTGCGCCCCGGGCCCGGCTGGGGTGGAAGTTGCTTTCCGAAAGACTCACGAGCACTCATCAAGATCGCCGAAGACGCCGACTATTCATTTGATCTTCTGAAGGGTGTCATCACCGTCAACGACCAGCAACTTGATCGCGTGGCCGACAAAGTTCGACTTGCTGCCGGCGGAAATCTGTCGGGCAAAGTGGTTGCAGTTTGGGGTCTCACTTTTAAGGCTGGTACCGATGACCTACGAGACTCTCCAGCCATCGCCATCATTGAACGCTTAATGAAACTCGGAGCCCGGGTTCAGGCGTTTGACCCCACCGTGAACGCAATCCGAACTGGAATTCCTATCGATCTGGTGATTGCCACATCGAGCATTGCGGCAACAGCGCAAGCCGATGTACTTACAGTTCTCACCGAATGGGATGAATTCAAATGGGTTTCACCCTCAACGATTGCTACTGAAATGACGGGCAAGCAGCTCATCGATGCCCGCAATCTGCTTGACCGGAAAGATTGGGAACGTGCCGGATTCACCTATCAAGGAATCGGTCGCTAAACATGCGCATCCTTCTTGCTGGTGGTGCAGGATTTATCGGCTCACACATTGCCGATGCCCTTCTTGCGCGCGGCGATGTGGTCGTGGCTATTGACAACTTCGCAACTGGCCGCCGAGACAATGTGGCTCATCTCAGTGGCAATACCATGTTCACTCTTATCGAGCATGACATCACACTGCCCTGGCCCTCACACCAAGCGCTCGCCGCAAAGTTTGATGCCGTACTTGATTACGCAAGCCCAGCGTCACCAACTGACTTCGCCACCATGCCACTTGAAATACTTGCTGTTGGCAGCACTGGTACGCGCAATCTGCTCGATCGTGCCAAAACCGACAATGCAGTTTTCTTTTTAACTTCAACGAGTGAGGTTTACGGCGACCCCCAGGTGCACCCTCAACCCGAAACCTATTGGGGAAATGTGTCGTCAATCGGACCGCGCAGTTGTTACGACGAGGCCAAGCGATTCAGCGAAGCTCTCACCATGGCGTACCACCGGGTGCACGGTGTCGACGTACGTATCGTACGTATCTTCAACACGTATGGCGAACGCATGCGCCCTAACGACGGTCGTGTCGTAAACACATTCGTTGTTCAAGCACTGCGCGGTGAACCACTGACATTGCATGGTGATGGTTCGCAAACTCGTTCGTTTTGCCATGTCGCCGATGAAGTCCGTGGACTCATGGCGCTACTAGATACCAAATACAACTTGCCTGTAAACGTTGGCAACCCAGGCGAATTCACGATGCGCGAACTCGCCGAACTAGTTATTGAACTCACCGGTTCATCAAGTGAGATCGTCTCTGTTCAGTTACCACCCGAACGAGATGGCGACCCGTTACAACGCAAGCCCGACATCACTTTGGCTACCGAAATTCTTGATTGGACACCGACGATTTCATTGCGCGAAGGATTGCAGCGCATGATTAATCACTTTGTCACTGTCGAAGGCATCTTGTGACGATTCTTGTTACAGGCGGCGCTGGCTACATTGGCTCGCACACACTGCGATTGTTGCGATCGCAAAATCGAGACGTTGTCGTTCTTGATTCTCTTGTTCGCGGATCTCAAAAGAATTTGCTCGGCGCAACAATTGAAGTCGCCGATATCTGTGACAGCGCAGCAGTTGAATCAATTTGTCGCAAGCACAACGTCGACAGCGTCATTCACTTTGCTGCTTATAAGAGTGCCGGCGAGTCGATGACTCAGCCTCATCTGTATTGGCGTAACAACGTTGAGGGAACCGTCGGTCTTGTTGAAGGCATGTTGGCTGCCGATGTGAAACAGATCGTCTTCTCATCGTCGGCTGCCGTGTATGGAAACCCTGATCAATTACCCATCACCGAAGCTGCTGCAATCAAGCCCGAGAACGTATACGCCGAAACCAAAGCAATGATGGAACGAATCATCAGTTGGTATGGCATCTCGCACGGTTTGCGTTGGGTCAGCTTGCGTTACTTCAATGCCGCCGGTGCCAGCAGTGACAGAGTGCTGGGAGAAAACTGGGATATCACAACCAACCTCATCCCCTTAGTGATGAAAGCAGCATTGGGTGCGAGTGGTCCGCTGCAAGTCTTAGGCAATGACTACCCCACGCCAGACGGCACAGGCGTTCGCGACTACATCCATGTTGAAGATCTCGCCGATGCACACGCCAAGGCCGTCGATTACCTCAACGATGGAAAACCAAATCTCACGGTCAACTTAGGCACCGGAATCGGAACTTCGGTTCTGCAGATTCTCTCTGCCACCGAGAAGGCCTCAGGCAAGCCAGTGCCCCACGAATTTGCGCCACGTCGACTTGGTGACCCGGCCATCGTGTACGCCGACGCGACCCTTGCCCAGCAAACACTGGGTTGGGTAGCAACTCGCTCGTACGAAGACATTATTGATAGCGCCTTCAGCTGGCATCAATCCCAAAGTTGAACCACTCATACTGCTAAGAAAGAGCGGTGAAGATTGGTCGTTTTGCTACCGCAGGCTTAGCATTTCTTTTATTTTTCGGACCGATTTTGGCCTACGCCAGCGGGCGTCGAGGTGCACCGGTCGAAAATCGTCCGGCGACCGATTTCAGCGAACTTTCGGTGAGCTGGGATGGCTTTTCAACATTGAGTCAGTTCATCGGTGATCGCATTCCGTTGCGTTCGCGGGCAATCAAATCGGACGGTTGGATTGACCAACATGTATTCAACGAAAATCCGGCATTTGGTGGTGGTGCAGTTCCGCGAATTATTCATGGCAAAGATGGCTATCTATTTCTCAATGATGATTTTGGAATGGCCTGCCAAAGTGCCGAGATTGTTCCGCAAATTGTTACGGGCATTAGCAACTTCATGTCAGTCATCAAAAAGTCAGGTCGCCAAGCCATTTATACAGTTGCGCCAAATAAGACGACATTGCATCGTGAACTCTTGCCCGATGATCAAGGCAGTATGGATTGCCTGAACCAGTATTCGGATGGTTTGTTTCAAGGATTAAGCGCAGCCAATATTGACGGTTACGTTGATCTGAAGTCTGCATTGTCGAGCGCAATGGAAAAAACACGTGAGCCTTTGTTTTTACGTAAAGACAGTCACTGGGATAGCGCCGGAAATGCTGCTGCAGCGAAGGCTGTGATCAACGAGTTGCAACCAGGGCTTTGGGATGATTCGGCACTGCAATACAAAGGACTGATCGATTACATCGGAGATTTGACCTACCTCGAGGGCAACCCAATCGTTGATCAAACTCCGTTGTACGAAGTGGTTCGGCCAGGAATTACTTCAGGGACACCCGATATACGGGACAGCGGAGATTTAACACATGTCTACCGTCGCTACACCAATACTGGACCAGCAGGATCACTCATTACTGCCAAGACTGTCATCATGGTCGACTCATTTGGAGTAGAGGCCATTGGCAGAATTATCCCATATTTTGCCGATATCACCTTCGTGCATTTTGATGCGCTTACTGCTGATGATTTGATTTCAGAAATCAACCAAGCTGATTTGGTATGGGTCATGAGCGTCGAACGTGCCGTCGGTGACCGTTTCAGTGACCCGCCGGTTGACATTTTTTTCTCGTACGCAACAAAAGACTTTCTCGCTGCCATGGCTTCACGACTTGAATCAAAAGGTGCAAACTAGTGGTTTTCTACTGTCATCCTTAGTCTGCGAATTCGCTGCAATACCTTGCGTCTCAGTCTGGGTAAATTACATTGAAGCCAGGATTCAAAGACCCATATCTTCTAAATCATTTTGAGTTATCGATCCAGAGTCAATTAGGAAATCCCATTCTGAAGATACATCAATTTTACGGTCATAGATTTCGGCAAAATTTCTCATTTGATTACGAATCTCGCCAACGGAAAAGTGCCTTCTACCTCGACCTGCCGAATTTTGTAGAATTCCTAATACATTCGGGACAAATACTCCACGGGCATTATTCGTCAACCAGTTTCGAAACTCGACTAAGTACATTGAGTCATTCTCAATCGGGCAACTTCGCAAAATCTCGCTTGATACAACGAGTGATTGCAACGGTAGGTAACCCCATTCTGGGTTATCCACTCCCCAACCACTAGACACCAATGAGGGAAAGACATTCTGCTTCGTGACACCGCGGACAAGAATCGGATGCCAGGAAAAATCGGCCTGGTTTGCAGTTATTTCCTTAACTAGATATTCCAACCGCCTGAAATCCGTGTAGAGAAAATTACCCTGCGTGAACATAACAAAATCTGCAGACGAACTCTTTGCCGCCTTAAGAATGTGTCTCACTATCTGATCAGGCCTATGTATAGAACATCTGGGCCTCGTAAAACCTGCCTGCTCAAAACACTCGCTGAACTTTTCAGTTGAACCATCGCTTCCATCAAACTGAAGCAGCTGACACTCGAGGCCGAAATCACCTTCTTGGGACAGAATAGATTGAGCGGCGTAAACATCCCAGGGTCTATGGTCGTCCATCGTTACTAAAACTTCAAGTGTTATCATAATCAGCAATACTAGAGAATATGAATTACGACGTAGCCCAAATCAGACGACAAAGAATTGAACTAAGTGCTTTTATGACACGCGACTCTGATCTCCCGCTCCTAAGTCAAGAATCATCAAACATTTCACTGTTCTGGCCTCATGTGACCGACAAAATGCGACAGTTGGTCGCGCAACAACTTGAGACTCGTTGGCTCGGCCAAGGTCCGCAAGTTGAAGAGTTTGAAAGGAAATTTCAAGAAACAGTTATTGGACCTGATGTATTTGCTGTAGCCGTTAATTCTGGAACATCGGCGCTTCATTTATCGTATTTACTTGCAATGGATAAGTACTGGCCCGATTGGAACAACGGCGATAAGGGCGAGGCAATAGTTCCCGTTTTCACATGTACTGCTACAAACATACCGTTGAGATATTTAGGGCTGGATATCAAATGGGCTGACATTGATCCAACTTCAATGAATATTTCTATCGAATCAATTAAGCAACAGTTGACCCCACGTACACGGCTAATTGTTGTCGTTCACTATGGCGGGTTCCCAGTAGATGTGGATGCAATAAGGCAATTCGCAGACCCATTAGGAATCCCGGTAGTGGAAGACGCTGCTCAAGCGCTCGGTGCCAAAGTTCGAGGTCGCCCAATAGGCACGCTCGGTGATTACTCCGCTTTCAGTTTCCAAGCAATTAAACATATAACTACAGGTGATGGCGGCCTACTCGCGGTCAAAAGTACCGAGGAAGCCGAAAAGGCACTTGATGAATTGGCGGATGCCGGGGATGGATACTGGTCGACGATCCCGACAACACAGAAGGGCGGAAGAATTTCCAGACGGTTCATTTTGTCTACGTCTACGAAACCCACAGAATCAAGCTAGAAAACGACGGTTCCGTAGACGTAGACATTTCGGATTCTCGGAGCACATCCATCACAGCTAAGCGGAAAGGCTCGCAAGCAAAAAGGGCTTTCCCAGTCTCCCGGACGCTTCCTCGGCTGACGAGCCTTCCGAGCCAAGTATCGGCAAGCTGATTGTAGCCGTCAACATGAGGGCTGAAACATGGTTTGCAACTTGTCACATGAAAACTGATTCTTAATCAAGCGTTGATTCCTGATTTGTTTCGTCTTTTGCAATCGATTACGACGGTTTACGAATTGCGCGCTCGCCTTACGAGTGTTATTCTTCTCGCACCCCTACCGGCTTCACCCGGTTCAAGAAAGGTTCAGATCCTATGGCCAGCATCATCTCCCGCGCGGACGGAAAAAAGTACATCCAGATTCTCATTGACAAGCGGCGCTCCTCAGTTTGGTTGGGGGACACGACCCAACGAAATGCGGAGCGGTTTCGGGACAAGATCGAAGAACTCGTTAAGTCTCGCT
>JBAXIP010000015.1:0-25541 GCA_037138315.1 Actinomycetes bacterium | reverse complement strand
AAAGCCCACCGCAGTGGGGCTTTTGGTGGGCATGACGGGACTCGAACCCGGGACCTCTACCATGTCAAGGTAGCGCTCTAACCAACTGAGCTACACGCCCAAAAGCAGTCATACCCTACAGCCTGTGCGGGGTCCTCGCCCACCCCACGGTCGCCATATTTGAGGCGCCCCAATCAACTTCTCCTAGTGCAATCGCAAGGCGACTTCATTAGCCATCAGTCGGCCCGCACGAGTCAAAGTAACTTGCCCGTTATCGACCAGCACCAATTCGCTCATCAGTTCAAGGTCGCTCCCACTAAACGAATCAATGGGCACTCCTTCACGCATACGTAAGGCCAACTGCAATCCCTCGATACGTCGGGCATCGCCATCAAGAATTTCATTCGACGATTCAGCGCTTTGAGCGGACTCAATCAATTCAATAAATCGATCAGGTGTACGCACATTCCACGAACGTCGCCCATCGTGATGCGCGTGGGCCGCACTGCCGAATCCGGCGTAGTTACCTTGAAACCAATACAGACGATTGTGTTGGCACTCTCGCCCCGGCAACGACCAATTGGAAACCTCGTAGTTCTCCATGCCTGCTGCGGTCAACAAATCGTCAACAACTTCGTACATTTCGGCCTGAACATCATCATCGGGATATCGACTGGGATCATCAGCAAGGGGTGTTCCCCCTTCAACGGTCAGCCCATAGGCCGAGATATGCGTTGGCTCAAGTTGCACGACCGATGCAACCGTTGCAGCCCAATCAGCGACAGATTCGCCATGGACGCCATAAATGATGTCGAGATTGATATCGGCAAACCCTGCATGCCGAGCTAGTTCAACGGACTTTTCAACATTTGCCGGATTATGAGTTCGACCCAGCGATTGCAGAACATGGGTTTGCATTGATTGCACGCCAAAACTCAGGCGATTAACGCCACCATCGCGGAAAATTTGCAACATCTCACTCGTGACGTCGTCGGGGTTGCATTCGATGGTTATTTCGGCGTCGCTCGTCGTTGGAATATGTGACAGAACCCTTATTAACGCCTCAGCTGGTACACGCGTCGGGGTCCCACCTCCGACGAAAATTGATGTTGCCGTCGGCATGCCCTGCGCAACTGCTCGCGATATTTCGGTCGCCAATGAGTCAAGATATTTCTCGATGATGTGATCACGATCGGTGAAGGTTGCAAAGGCGCAATAGTCGCAACGATGGCGACAAAACGGAATGTGCACGTAAGCGCCGTAACCCGGGTTTTCGGCAGTTGCACGCATTATGTTCTCGGCGATATTTGAAAGAGAATGCCAATTTCTTCAAGATGCACCCGAACGTCATCAATGGCGACATCAAGCATGACGGCTATCGCCCGCACATCGTCGGCTCGAACTGTCAGAACCTTGCCATTGAAGTCTCCACGCTGAACCTGAATCATCGAGAGATACCGCGACAACGTCGCAAAACCCGCGCCATCAATTGTTGCCAACTTCACTAAATCAATAGCCAACTTTGTCGAAGCCGCGACAGAACGCCCATCGTCAAGTTGTGCTTCTTTGGGCAATAACTGCTCAATCGGCACATCGTAAAAATTGGCCAAACGGCGTAGACGGGGTAACGAAATCGATCGCTCGCCCCGCTCGTATGCTCCAAGGACCGAAGCTTTGAACTCTTCGTGAGAAACAGCTTCGACTTCTTGAAGTGACAATTTCTTTTGCCGACGAATTGCTCGAAGTCGTTCACCTATTCGAACGTTGTACTCCGCCGAAACTGCGTCATCTTCATCAATAATCGGGACTGACCTGCGGGCCTTCTTAACCATGGCGCGACCTCATATGACTCAACATCACACCAGCAGCCACTGCGGCAGTTTCGGCGCGCAAGATTCCACCAGGCAATGACACTCGCTGTGGCATCAAGTCCATCTCTTGATGAGTGAATCCACCTTCTGGGCCAATCACAAGGGTTGAGATATCGGTGGTCAAAGCCCCACCTTCAGGATCGGCAACCGCGATATTTGGTCCGTTTGTGTCGACAAATTTTTCGA
Source organism: Actinomycetes bacterium (assembly GCA_037138315.1). Taxonomy (GTDB): domain Bacteria; phylum Actinomycetota; class Acidimicrobiia; order Acidimicrobiales; family Ilumatobacteraceae; genus Casp-actino8. The sequence goes on along the minus strand of JBAXIP010000015.1, from coordinate 23,505 downwards.
TGGATGGATACACCTCGTGAATAGTTGGCAAGAACACCGAGCGACTTTGCATTGCCGCTTCACGGGCAATCTTTTGCCACCGGGCTTGATTTTTTGCACCTTTGTCACTGTCCCAGCGCACGATTGAACGTTCAGTGATCATCGGGACGATGTGGTCAATACCTAGTTCGGTCAATTTTTGAATGACCAAATCGGGCTTGTCGTTCTTAGTGACCGAAAATGCAACTGTCAACGATCGTGGATTTGTCTCGAAGTGAACTACCGAATCGTCTATTGCCAATGCCGCCGACAAATCGTACGTACAGATTCGCCACGAACCGCGACCATCGCTCACTGACACCGACTCACCACTGCGTAAACGAAGAACCTTTGCCAGATGATGAAAATCGTCATCGTTGAGAAAAGGAGCGTTGACGTCAATGACAAACGCGTGAGCCGCGGCACGACGCCGCTCAATCATGAGAAGGCCGACTTGATACGCGAGAAAAAACTTTTGTCAGCAGGCGCCACATCTTCGCCACGCTTTTCGGCGAATGTGCGCAATAACTCTGATTCATCATCGGACAATTTTGTCGGCACAACTACTTTGACAACAGCAATGAGGTCACCACGACCCGTCGACTGCAAACGAGGAACACCACGCTTTTTCAAAACAAATTGTCGACCTGGTTGAGTTCCGGCAGGAATTAATAAAGTCTCTTCACCATCAAGCGTTTCAAGTTCTAGTGATACACCGAGCGTCGCCTGCGCAATCGAAATTTCAACTTCAGTCATGAGATTGATGCCATCTCGCTCGTACATTGCATGCGGCTTCACGCGCAAGTGCACAAACAAATCGCCAGCCGAACCACCGCGTTGACCAACGGCTCCACGACCCGTCAATCGCAATGTTGAACCAGTATCCACGCCTGCTGGGACATCGACTTGGAATGTCTTTTCGGTGATCACGCGACCTTCACCGTTACAAGTTGCGCACGGTGTCGCGATGATTTGACCAAAGCCACGACAACGCTGACAGGCCTGCATTGAAACCATCTGACCAAGCAAACTTTGACGTACACGCTGAACTTGGCCAATGCCGTTGCACTCAGAACACTTCACCGGCTGAGTACCAGAGCCAGCACCTGAACCTGAACAGTCGTCGCACACAAGCGCTGTACGCACACTCACCGGAACATTGGCACCAAAAACGGCCTGCTCGAATGAGAGATCAGCCACCACTTCAAGGTCTTGCCCTCGCGGCGGACCTGCTGGGCCTCGCTGTTGACCAAAGGGGCTGCCGCCAAAAAATGATTCGAAAATATCGCCGAGTCCGCCGCCGCCGCCAAAGAAGTCTCCGCCGCCACCGCCGCCAGAACCCGAAACACCTGCTTCACCAAAACGGTCGTAGCGAGCTCGCGAATCGGCATCGGACAAAACTTCGTACGCCTGAGCAACCTGTTTGAACTTTTCTTCGGCGCTCGCATCACCTGGATTGGCATCTGGGTGAAACTGCCGAGCCTTCACCCGATAGGCCTTCTTAATTTCGTCGGCCGAGGCATCGCGCCGCACATCAAGGAGTTCGTAATAGTCAGCCATATTCGCGATAATTCTACAATTGTTATTTTTCGATCACGACAACTCAGCTTTCGCCAAGTCGCCGCCCGAGCCGATCGGAGACCACTTCAACAGTTGCGAGGGCCTGCGGATAGTCCATCCGGGTTGGCCCGAGAACCCCGATTGTTCCGAGTTGCTCACCGTCCACCACTACTGGAGACACAACCACCGAGCAACTCGCCAGTGGTTCAATGCCATGTTCAGCACCAATTGAGACACTCAGGCCCCGGTCGAGAATGTCGCGTACCAAGGTCACCACTAAATATTGCTGCTCTAACGTTTGCAAAACCTGGCGCACGACATCAACTGCGTCAAAAGCCGATGCCATAGATGACGCTCCACCGACGTACACCGAATCGTCGGCGCCAACATGTCGAAGTGCCGCATTGGCTTTCTGACAAATCGCATCGACTCCGGCATCACCACTTACAGGAATATCGCGCGACCCAGCGAGTACATGCCCGACGAGATGGCGTTGCATGTGAACAGTCGCGGCACCGAGACGAGTTTCGGAAACTTCTGCGTCGAACTCAAGATGTTCGCTTTCAACTGAACCGTTTGACATCACCGCAACCACCATTGCCTGGCGGGCCGAAAGTCCAACGATTTGAACAGCACGAATTTCAGCTCGTTCAACTTTGGGACCAAGCACAACCGAGGCGTAATTGGTGAGACCAGCCACAAGATGCGATGTCCGCGCAAGTAGCTCTTCCATGCCGCCGTGTGCTCCGTCAAAGAAATCACGGACCTGACCAACCTTGACATCATCAAGACGACCTGGCTGACTGAGATGATCAACGAAAAAGCGATAACCCTTATCAGTCGGAACACGACCAGCCGATGTGTGGGGTTGAGCTAAGAAACCTTCTTGCTCAAGAACCGCCATCTCATTACGTACTGTGGCCGAAGAGACGTTGATATCAGGTGCGGTGGCAATATGAGTTGAGCCAACGGGCTGGCCGGTGCCGATGTACTCCTGCACCACTGCTCGAAGAATTGCGGTCTTACGGTCGTCCAACATGACACGACTAATCTAGCGCACTGCCCCGACGACTCATGTCCCCTCGACGCCCATCGCCTTGTAACGCGCGAGTGCTTCATCACGTTCAACAGAATGATCGACAATCGGAGCCACATAGCCCAAAGGGACACCTGCTCCCTTGCGCTTTAAGTCATGGGGAGCATGGATCAGCGAACTCGGCAACGATGCAAGTTCAGGAACAAAACGGCGCACATAGTCGCCCGCTGGGTCGTAGCGCTCACCCTGCAGCATCGGATTAAAGACTCTGAAATACGGCGCCGCATCGGTTCCGGTACCAGCGGTCCATTGCCAGCCATGTGAGTTGCTAGCAATATCACCGTCAACAAGATGCTTCATAAAGAATTTGGCACCCCACTGCCAAGGCAAGTGTAAATCTTTCACCAAGAAGCTGGCCGTGATCATGCGGACACGATTGTGCATCCAACCTGTTTGCACCAACTCGCGCATGCCAGCGTCAACTATCGGAAAACCCGTCTCTCCGCGACACCATGCCGAAAAACGCTCTTCGGCGATTGGACCTTCATCATGAGCCAGGCCATCAAGTTTGCGATTGAGATTTTTCCAACCTGTATCAGGAAATCGAAACATCACGTCGGCGTAGAAATCGCGCCACGCCAGTTCATTGCGAAACACGTTGTGCGATGGTCCAGGAAAAAGATCGGCTAACAACTGCCGTGGGTGCACAATTCCCCATCGCAGCGCTGCCGACAGTCGGCTTGAGCCATTTACCGATGGGTCGTTACGACGATCTGCGTAACCATCAAGTCCGTCAACACCACGTAAGCGATATTCGTTCCATTGATCATGTACATCTTCTTCGTTGCAAGGTGGCAACACGAACGAAATCTCAGGTCGAATTGGTGGACCTTCGCACGGCACCGAAGGGGCACCATGCCATTGCGGGTCTTTGGGCGCATCAAGTGGAGCCGGCCAACCATTCGCTAACCAACGCTTCGAAAATGGCGTGTACACCGAGTACGACAAACCATCGTCTTTGGTCACGACGCCTGGATCGACTGCGTACGGTGAGCCAACACCGTGCAAACGCTTGCCGAGTTCCTTGAGGCGTAATCCAACTTCGGCGTCACGTCGTCGTCCATACGGGGCAAAATCACGTGCTACATACACATCATCTGCCCCAACCTCATGAGCAAGTGCCACAATCACATCTACGGGATCGCCATGGCGATATACCAATGCCCGACCCATCGAATTGTCAAGCGCATTCAATGCATCGCACATGTACGCCACGCGAGGTGCCCCGGCGTTCTCTAACAAGTTTGGGTCGACGACAAAAACTGGAACGACATCGGTGTGTTCGGCTAACGCCCGAAGAAGTGCTGGATTGTCGGTCAGTCGTAGGTCTCGACGAAACCACATAATCGCGCGCGTCATCATGAAACCTTACAGATCGGGGAATCGCAAACGAATTGCGTTGCCGTGTGCGGGAAAACCTTCAATATCGGCAAGTGCCAAAACGGTCGGAGCCAAACGACGGAGAGCCGCGTTATCGGCACGAGCGATCGCGGTGCGCTTGAGGAATGCATCAACTGTGACACCACTTGTTACTCGCGCATAACCATTGGTTGGCAACGAGGCCGGTGGGCCGAGAACGAAATTACCCGCCGAAAATGGCGTGTCTTGGCCAAGCAAAATTTCTCCAGCGTGCACGAGCATCTCAACAACCGAATCTTCAATTTCGGACCGGACAACTAATTGCAAGTGTTCTGGGGCGAATTCATTAGCAACTAGTGCTGCTTCTGTCATATCTTTCACAAGAACACAGCCACCATTAACACCAAGCGATGATGCGGCGGCTTCGGCTCGCACTTCTGGTAACTGCGCAATCTGCTTCACCAATTCAACTTCGGTTGCTGCGGCCAATGTGGCGCTCGTCGTAATTAACAAAGTGCAACTGTCGGTTCCGTGCTCTGCCTCGATCAACAAGTCGGCAGCCAAACGAATGGGGTCGGCCGAATCGTCGGCGATCACCACACTTTCGGTTGGCCCAAGCGCCATTTGCGTGGCGGTTCCGAAGCGCTGCACTTCAAGCTGCGCAACAGTCACGGGTAAAGAACCTGGGCCCATCAGTTTGACCACCCGCGGAATGGATTCGGTTCCAAATGCGAGCGCAGCCACACCTGCCGGGCCGTTCACTCGAAAGATTTCGCGTAGACCAAGTTCGCGCGCGACCGTAATGACAACAGGGTCGACCGCACCATTGGCACCAGGCTGGGGTGGCACAACAACTGCGATGTTCTTGACTCCAGCAACAACTGCGGGTGTGCCAAGTTGCGCAAGAACACTTGGGTAACTTGCTTTGCCGCTTGGACAGAACAAACCTGCCGAAGCGATTGCGCTCACGCGCTCGCCGACCATCAGTCCTGGATCGCTTTCAAATTGCCAGTTGCCAAGGTGGCTCAAGAGATGCTCATTGAAGCGACGAATGTGATCGACCATGTCGGTGATTGCCACACGTAGTGCGGGATCAACTTTGGCTGGCGCAGATTCCCATTCGTCATCTGATACGCGAAGACCCGATGGAGCCACCGAAACTTTGTCGAATTTGGCAAGAGCATCACACACTGCCGCATCACCACGTTCGCGAACGTCAAGGACTAAGGCCGAAATCTGTTCGCGTAGTTCAGTGGTAATGACTTTGTTGAGATCGCGGTCAACTAATGCCGAACGTTGTGCCGCATCGAGTTGCGACCATGTCAATTGACGAAGTACCGAAGAACGCGACATCACTGTTCAGAGTACTAGGGGTTTCGAATTTGGCGAAGTTGTTTTCAAGAAGTACACCACAATGGACAAAATCAGAAGCGACAAGAAGCTTCCGTAAGCAAGCGACCACTCTGGCCCCGCCCAGTCGGCAATCAGACCAGTGACTGGTCCGCCAATTGGCGTTGAGCCCAAGAACGCCACCGCCGATAAGGCCAACAAGCGGCCTCGCATATCTGCTGGGCTTTGCTGCTGCACCAGTCCATTAAACGACGACAAGAAGATGGCTCCACCGATGCCCAATGGCACTGCACCAACGAAGGCAAGCCAACCTGAAGGCGCCCAGGCAACCATCGGTCCAGATATTCCAAGCACCACCACACTGCCAAAGAACAACTTCAGTGACGCCTCTTTTCGCGACGCCGAATACAACGAACCAACAACACTGCCGATGCTCAATACCGACAACACCCACCCGAACCAGCGTTCATCGCCCCAACGCACCGCGCTTAATTTTGGTAACGAGACCGAGTAGTTGAACGCGAACGTACTGACCACGACCAACACAATGTGCAGCGATAGCAACTGTCTATTGCCAGTAACGAAACGCAATGCATCGCGCACAGGCGTCCCACCGCGAGCGGCTTTTGGTGAACTAAACAATGTCTTGCGGTTAATCAACAACAGCGAAGCCAAAACGGCTACGAAAGAGACGCCGTTAATCGTGAATAACCAGGCAGTTCCCAACGGACCAACTAGTGCGGCCGCTAATGCCGGACCAAAAATACGTGAACCTGTCATCACCGCAGTGTTCAAAGCCATGGCATTGCTGATGTCCTCGGGCGGAACAAGTTCAACAACCAATCCGCGACGGGCCGGGTTATCAAAGGCATTGGCTAGACCGAGTAGCAATGCCAACACATACACGACTGGAACCGAAACCAAGCCGGCGAAATCTAGACCAGCCAACAACAATGCTTGCGCTGTCATTAATGACTGTGTAAACAAACACATACGACGCTTGTCTCGCCGGTCAGCTACGGCCCCCGCCCATGCACCAAAAATCAACATCGGCAAGAACTGCATTGCAACCGTGATACCGAGGTCAGTCGCCTTCCCAGTGAGGCGATATACCAAAATCGACATTGCCGTCGATTGCAACCACGAACCTACGTTTGATACGAGTAGGCCACCAAAAAATAGGCGGGCATTGCGATTTTGTAACGAACGGAAAGTCTGCGAAGAACCCATGGGGTTCAGTCGTCCAGTTTTAAGGCCGAAATGAAAACATCACCAGGCACTTCAACGCGCCCGATGGCCTTCATCTTCTTTTTGCCTTCTTTTTGCTTTTCAAGCAACTTGCGCTTACGCGTAATGTCACCGCCATAACACTTTGCCAATACGTCTTTACGCTTGGCCTTGACGGTTTCGCGAGCGATCACTTTGCCACCAATGGCCGCCTGAATTGGCACATCAAACATTTGACGAGGGATGAGCGTCTTCAATTTTTCGCACATCCGCATGCCATAAGTGAATGACTTGTCGCGGTGAACGATCATCGAGAAGGCGTCAGCAACGATGCCATTGAGCACGATGTCTACTTTCACCAAATTACTTCGTTGATAACCGTCAAGTTCATAGTCAAGACTTGCGTAACCCTGCGAGCGACTCTTCATTTGGTCAAAGAAGTCAACGACCACTTCTGCCAACGGAATTTTGTAATGGAGTTCAACGCGCTCGGGCGACAGATACTCGATCTTTGACATATCTCCACGACGGGACTGGCACAGTTCCATCAAAGTTCCGGTGTAATCCTTCGGAGTAATAATGCTCACGCGGAAATATGGTTCTTCGATGTAATCAATATTCTGCGGTGGCGGAAGATCGGCCGGATTGTCGACTACTTCGACTTCACCATTAGTTTTCATGACGCGGTATTCAACGCTCGGAGCAGTTGCAATGAGTGACAAACCAAATTCACGTTCGAGACGTTCTTTCACAATCTCCATGTGCAACAGACCAAGAAAGCCACATCGGAATCCAAATCCAAGCGCACCAGAAGATTCGGGTTCGTAGGTCACGCTCGCGTCATTGAGTTTGAGTTTTTGCAAACTCTCACGCAAGTTTTCAAATTCGTCTCCGTCAATCGGATACAGACCACAAAAGACCATGGGCTTCGGATCGCGATAGCCCGGCAACGCTTCAGTGGCCGCCTTGCCATAAATCGTGACGGTCTCACCCGAACGAGCTTCGGCGACATCTTTGATACCAGCGATCAAATATCCAACTTCGCCGGGTCCGAGCTCGGCCACCGGAGTCGGTACCGGGCGACGAACTCCGATTTCAATAATTTCTTGTTGCGTGCCGGCCTGCATGAACTGCACCCGAGATGTCGAGTTCAGTCGACCATTCATCACCCGAATCGACGAAACGACACCGCGATATTGGTCGTACTGGCTATCAAAGATCAAGGCCTGCAAAGGAGCATCAGGGTCACCAACGGGAGCCGGAATGTGCTCACAGATAGCATCAAGCAGTTCAGGAACTCCGGCACCGGTCTTCGCTGAAATACGCAAAATTTCGCTTGCTTTAATGCCGAGCACATTTTCAATTTCTTGGGCATACCGATCGGGGTCGGCCGCGGGAAGATCAATCTTGTTCAGCACGGCTACGATCTCGAGGTCGCTTTCGAGGGCCAGATAACAGTTCGCCAGAGTTTGAGCCTCGATGCCCTGGGCGGCATCGACGACCAACACCACGCCCTCGCAAGCGGCCAGCGAGCGGCTCACTTCGTACCCAAAGTCAACGTGACCAGGGGTGTCAATGAGGTGCATTGTGTATCCCTTCCAGTCAACACGCACGTTTTGGGCCTTAATCGTGATGCCACGTTCCCGCTCAAGATCCATCGAATCGAGGTATTGAGCCCGCATATCACGCACTTCAACAGCGTGAGTCATCTCGAGAATGCGGTCCGACAAGGTCGATTTGCCGTGGTCAATATGGGCAATGATCGAAAAGTTGCGAATGCGAGAGAGGTCCATGGGGGTGAGGCGCTGGGGTTTTGCCACCCAAAAGGGTGAACCTTGCTGTCAAGAGACTAGCGTTCATCTGAACCTGAAGAGGGCTTGGCGTTGGGGAGTATCGCCTGCGCTGGTACTATCTCAGGGCTGTTTCAATCGCATTGAGGTTCCCGTGGCAAATATTAAAAGTCAAAAAAAGCGCATTCTGACGAACGCCAAGAGCGCAGAGCGCAACAAGGCTGTCAAGAGTGAGTTGAAGACCCGAGTCAAGACCGCTAAGGCGACGATCGGTTCTGAAACCAGCGTCGAAGATGTTCGCGTCGCGGTCAAGCGCATCGACATGGCAACTGCCAAGGGCATCATTCATAAGAACACGGCAGCTCGTCGTAAGAGCCGCCTCATGAAGCAGGTCAACGCTGGCGGCTGACCGTTCCGGTCAACTTCGCTAGTCGGGCGACAAGTACGTCCATCACCACTTCTTCATCAAGTCCGGTCGATCCACGTAGGTCTAAATCGGCAGCAGCTAACAACTCGAAGGCCCGTCGAACTCCCCCTCCGGTGAGATTGCGATAGGCCTTCAGTGCTTTTTCGGCAGAGAATCCTTTCAGCCCCAACACCACTTCTGCTTCAGCTATCGACGAAACGTCTGGCCCATCAAGTTTGGCCAGTCGCGAATAGTGATTGTGCAGTTGCGCCATGATCTGCAACGGATGTCTTTCACCAGCAATCATCATGCGTCGCGAGGCCATCAGTGCTTTGGTTGCATTGCCACCATCGATCGCATCGGTCAAGTCCCACGGCTTCACATCACCGCGCTCACCTAAAAATGGTTCGAGTTTTTCGCGCGTAATTTTTTGCGATCCGTACGTTGATTTCAAAGTGCCGGCGATTCCGCCCAACCGTGCGACATCTTCTCCCAACCAATCAATGAGCAACGCCACAGCCGGAGCATCGAGCACTAATCCGAGCGCCGAAAGATGAGACTCCCACCATTCCCGACGATCTTTCGCCTTCGTTGGCGGAGATGGGTCGATCGATTGACCACCACTTACCTTTAAGCCATCGGCAATCACTTTCGCCACTCGGCCACTGCCCCACTCGAGTACCAAATGAGTGAAATCGGCAGCGTTGTATAGATATTCGGCCAAGACATCAAAATCATCGACTTTAAAGTTTGATACTCCACGAGCCACGATGACTCGGGTGTCGGTAAAAAATGGCGGCGTGTTCGCGGCCTCGGTCACTGCAGCCATGACGTATTCGCCGTCAAACTCCTCAAGCATCAGCGATCGGTCTTGTTCGCCCACCAGTTCGCGTACCTTGTCCGAGACTGCCTCGCTCACCAGAACCTCGTCAGACCCATGGAACAAGAACACACTCATGTCTCTAGGTTGTCACATCGGTGCCTCATCACTAGCAAAAGAGGCGCCAACGAAACGGCAATATCAAGCCAAATTGGCAAGTTGAAGCGCTGTCCAAGCGCGGCAACAGTGTCAACCCACTTCACGCCGACGCCAAGTGGCCACATTATGACCGAAGCGAACGCTCCTGGCAACACAGCAGATACCAGTGCCAAAGGAATTCCGACAAGCATCACGATTCCAGCTACCGGAACCGCCAACAAGTTGCACGGGATCGCCACAGCGCTCGGCCAACCGAAAACCATGACCGCAACGGGCAGAACTCCCAGCTGAGCAGCCAGCGATGGCACCACCCAATTCAAGACCCACCGATGATTGTTGAGGCCCCAACTCTGAAGTGTTGAGCGAATTCGCGACGACAACAAAATCAGCCCGGAACTTCCACCGATTGACAACCACCACCCCACCGACCACAACAAAAATGGATCAATCAAAAGCAGACCGACACATGTCGCAGCGAGCACTTGCCATGCTTTCAATCGACCACCGATCGCGAAAACGGTTGCCGATATTCCGGCCATCGTGACCGCACGAATCACTGAAGGTTCGAGTCGAGTCATGATCGCAAACCATGCCAGGACCAAGAGTGTCAGCGTCAAACGAAACCATCGTCGCAAACGCGTCAACAACGGTGCTGCCACCGTCAAAATAAAAGCCACATTTTGTCCAGACACCGCAGTGAGATGCGCAAGGCCACTTGCCCGAAAACGATTAACCATCTCGGGCGGCTGTTGCGAATCATCCCCGTATACCAACCCGGCGAATAGCGATGACTGATCTCCAGGCAACACGTGCGCACCTTTGCCAAGTGCGCTTCGTATTCGATTGGCCGCTAATTCAAAGCGAGACTCACTGATATGAGCCCCTATCGCGAGGTTGCTCATGACCTTCACGTCAAAACGCCCCACAATATGGCGCACCTGTAAGCGGTGGTTAGTCGAAACAGTCACTTGACGGGTTCCCTTGACGTTGATCGTTTCGCCAGCAACAAGAGAAGTCATTCGGCGGGCTGTACTTCCATACATCCATGACTCAAATCGTTGTCCATTAATTTCTAAAACGACTCGTACACCCCGCCCGATTGGTTGGGGATCTGTTTTTAAAACTGCGAGACCGTTGTAATCACCCGCATGAGTCCGACCAACATTTTGCCATTCCACGTGACTGCGCCAGCCAGCCAAACAACTCACGAGACAGATGACGAATACGAGCCACATCCACAGGTGCTGCGCCCGAGCCAACAGTGAAAGCGCGGACCCGAGCCCAAGCACCAGACAAAAACGACCAATCGAATGCACCCCTTCACCGAGCCACACCGATGAAGCGATCATGACTACCGCGACAATCGCGAAGTAATGCAACGTTTGCCCACCAATTTGGTCGTACTGTTGACGTTCGTGAGTACTAGCCCGAACATTGTTCCCGATGGTGTCGTGTATCACCGCTTACTCGTTCGTAAATTCGGCCCGTACCTTGCTGTCGCAATTTCGGCGGCGATAGGAATTTTCGCCGCCTTGTTACTGGTTGGTTCAACGAGTGCCATGCGGGGAATCCCTGGATTCATTTTGGCAATCGTGGCAATTCCGACACTGCCACTTTTTGGCGTACCCGTCATGGGCGGCACGTCGCGGTGGTTGTTAGCCATCTTTTCAAGTGCATTGCTCTGGGCGTTCGTCGGCCGTCTAGCGGCGCAACGTTCAACTAACCGAACCATTTCAAGTTGGCCCGAATGGCGACGCGAATGGACCCGTCTCAGTATTGGCGTTTGGGTCGGAGCCATGTTTGGTCTGGGTGTCGCAGCAATTGCTCTCGGCATCAACCCCATCTCGATGTAGTTGAGATTCACGTTGTGACAAGCCCCTGCAAGGCCGCAACTTTTGCAGGACCAATACCAGGCACCTCTTCAAGACCATTCACACTTGCAAATGGTCCGTGTTGATCTCGATACGTCACGATTGCTTGCGCTGTTGCAGGACCGACACCAGGTAGTTCATCAAGTAAAGCGATATCGGCCGAATTGATATTGATCGGATATTCCACTGGCGCTATCGCATCTCCGGTTCCACTACCACCTTGCGAAATCACTGGAGCCTTTTCGCCGACTGCAGGCACATACACCTGTTGCCCATCGTTCAGGCGGTTCGCCAAATTGATCGCATTGAGATCGGCGATTGCGGTCGCTCCCCCCGCCAAACGAATGGCATCAACAACTCGAGAATTACTGGGCAAGTCGTACACGCCTGGTCTCGACACATTGCCCGCAACATGCACCGCGATGAACGGAACCGTCGTCGAGACCTCCGATACCGTGCCACCGCTCACGGCTGCACCGCCAACTGGAATTGTTGATGCATACGACAACGAAGCTTCAACCGGCGTTGCTGGAGTCCGCAGCAAAAAGAAAGCACCGAATCCGACAAGCGGAACGCACACACACGCCGTGATTATTCGACCCCAACCAAACCATGTTCCGGTCTTGACAAGGTGACCAATCAGTTGGCGCGCCCGAGCCATGAGGCTCGACCTCAAAGTTGCAGATAACTCGCCCTCTTCAGGAGGTGCAGGACGCCACTGCTCCACGGCTACACCTCGTCATCAATATCTCAGGAATTCAATTACTGAGAAGAACCACCAACTGGCGTACGCCAATGCGTCGCGATCACAGTTCGACGATCGAATTCGCGGCGAATCGCTTCTTGTATCGCCGTCTCGTCCCATCCCAAGAGCGGACCAGCAACTAATGCAACGCGCTCAAGCACTTCACGACTCACCGGACCAATTGTGCCGATCACCAAACGACGATCAACAATGTCTGACAGTGTGCGCGCACCTTCGTCGGTGACGGCGAAAATAATTTGGGCTTCAATATCGTTGCAACTTGGCGACAATTGCTCTGCCGATGTTGGATTCTGTTGAACGATTGCATCAATTCGAACCCACTCAGTGCCATACAGGCGGGCAATGTGCTCACCAATGTGCAATGCAATGCCGTGGTCGTTCATGATCATCGCCGCTTCAGTGATGAACGGCTCGGCATCTTCAGCCCAAGCAAAGGCGCCTCCAGCAGCAGCACTGCGTGAATCAAAGGGTCGTGATCGGACACCTTGCAATTCATTTTTTAATAATTCATCAACCATTTCTTCGGCCGTCGCGCGTCCGGTCGTCCACTTGCCGCCACCGATCGACCACAAATTGTCAACCCCATAGCCCGCATGGTGGTACAACTCGTGAGCACGACTTGCCGAATATGTTCCTTCATCTTGACTGGCGTCATCGCCTTCAGTTGTTTCGCGAATCAACGGACGAACTCCGACAGTGGTCATTTCAACATCGTCGGTTGTCAATTTTGGTTCTGACGCAGCCATCGTTGAATTCACCGTGTCAAGAATGAGCGTCACGTCGTCAGGATCGACAACAACACCCGATTCATCACTTGCGATTGGGGTATCGGTCGGACCGATAAACGACTTGCCCATCCACGGAGACACGATCACATGTCGACCAGATTGAGCACGGGCGAATACCGCATCAGCAACTCGGCCAGGTCCGCCCAATGGGCGCGTCAAAATATGCACGCCTTTTGATCGATCGACACCCACGCCTGTTCCCTTGCCGAGCGTTGCAAGAACTTTGTCAATCCACGGGCCAGCAGCGTTTACGACTACTTTTCCTTTGATAGTGATTTCGTGACCAGACAACACATCAGTTGCCGTCACACCCTCGATGTTCAAACGATCAGATGAGGTTGAAACAAATCCCGTGACTCGCACATGGTTCAGCAACACTGCACCAGCAGCTGTCGCCGCCTTCGCATACGCCAATAACAAACGCTCGGGATGCACGTTCAAGGTGTCGTGATATGCAAATCCACCCTGTAATCCACCTTGATCAAGCCACGGCACAGCAGCCAATAATTTCGAGCGACTCAGCCAGCGCGGGTGCGGTATCCGCAAACTGTCGGGAGCCCGCAAATTTCGATCAAAGGCCAACGTGTCATACAACAAAACGCCAGCGCCAATGAGCGCGGTTGGGGGTTTACTCCAACGCCACGCTGGCATGATGAAACGAGTCTGCTCGACCAGGTGCGGTGCACCAAGCGCCAAGATTCGTCGTTCGCGCAAACTTTCTCGCACAACGGCAACGTCGTACTGCTCGAGATAGCGAATTCCACCGTGAATATATTTGGTTGTCGCCGCACTTGTACCCGAGCCGAAATCTCCTCGTTCAAACAAAATTGTTTTCAACCCACGAGACGCTGCTTCACGGGCGACAGAAATGCCAGTGATTCCCCCGCCAATAATGATCACATCAAATTCTTGATCGACGTCTTTTAGTGAACGTTGAATCGTAAATGCGGATGATGTCGAGTTCATAACAAAATCGTTGTCAGTAAAGGCGCCATCATTAGTACAGGCGCATAGTTAGTTTTTTGCGCCAGCCTGCTGTGCGCGAATCTTCAACACCCATCACTTCAAGAATGTCAACGAATTGCTGACGAGCCTCGTCATCGGTCTTCACGAGTTCTAACAGTTGACCCAGTTGCTGGTCATAATCATCTTGTGGACGTAGCGATAAACGTGCTGCTGCGGAAGCCTTACGTACATCATCGGTCTCTGGAACTCGAGCCAATAACGCCAATGCTGCTTCGGCTTCGCCTCGCGCAGTGAGAATCGTTGCCAAAGAGACGATGGCCGCCTCATGGCCTGGCTCAATTTCAAGTATTTCGGTCAAACTCTGTTCGTCGCCACGATTTAACAAAGTGCTGATGTGTTCTTGCGTCGCCGTTGGAAGCATCTGCTCGACGAATTGACGCACGGTTGCTTCGGCGAGCGGACCTTGAAACTCGCCCATAATTGAGCCATCGCGAAGTGCAAACATCGCCGGAACCGCTTGCACGCGAAAGGCCTGCACAATTCCGGGATTATCGTCAACATTGATTTTGGCGAGCAGAACTTTTCCCTGAGTGTCCGCAATAATTGCGTCGAGAACCTGGGCAAATGCCACACAAGCCTCACTTCGAGGAGTCCACAGATACGCCAGCACCGGACCCGCAGCCGATCTGGCCAAGACCTCAGTCTCAAATGTCTCTTCGGTGACGTCAATAGCCATACCTTGACGATACCTGAGACCGACTTTGACCGTTCTATGGACACACAAGATCGTTGGTTCGTAGATACCGTACGGGGGCGTGAGTAGTGAATCGCCCAGCATCCCCGGTCTCGAGATCGGCAAAGTCACCACCTGGCTCGAATCCAACGTTGCTGGCGCCGTGGGTCCATTCACATTTGAAGTGATCGCTGGCGGCCACTCCAATCTCACCTTCAAGGTCACCGGAAGCAACGGGCAGCAGTTCGTCTTGCGACGTCCGCCACTTGGCCACGTGCTAGCCAGCGCTCATGACATGGGTCGCGAACATCGCATCATCGCCGCCCTCAATGGCACTGCAGTTCCTGTTGCCCCCGCCGTTGGCTATTGCGACAATCTCGACGTCAATGGTGCTCCGTTCTATGTCATGACGTTCGTTGATGGACTCGTCATCCGCGAACGTGAAGCAGCAGAACGACTTCTCAGCGTTGAAGCTCGTCGCCATGCGAGCGAATCCATCGTTGACACCATGGCCGCAATTCATGCGGTCAGTCCCGAAGCAGTTGGTCTCGGCGATCTAGGTCGTCACGAGGGTTACATCGCTCGCCAACTCAAGCGTTGGTACGGACAATGGAATCAACAAAAGACGCGCGATTTACCAAGTGTCGATCGAGTTCATGATGAATTGATGGCACGCATTCCCGAACAGGGCCCCGCAACTCTCGTCCATGGCGACTATCGCTTAGATAACTGCATGGTTGATGCAAGTGGTCAAGTCATCGCGGTACTTGACTGGGAAATTTGCACTCTTGGCGACCCAATGGCCGATCTTGGATTGTTGATGGTCTATTGGACTGGTCCTGGCGATGATGCATCGGCATGGAATGGCTCAGCCTGTTCAGCCCCGGGTTTCCTCGATCGAGCCGACCTAGCGAAACGTTATGCCGCCGTCAGTGGCCGCGATACTTCACAACTTGATTTCTACACAACCTTTGCCTACTGGAAACTGGTCTGCATTCTTGAGGGTGTGTACTCGCGTTACCTCGGAGGAGCTTTAGGTCAGCGCGATCCAGCAGAACTCGAACCGTTCAATCAGCAAGTAATTGGGGCAGCTGCTAAGGCTGAAGAAATGTTGAGTCGCCTAAAATGACGAGCAATATGAACGGCGAAATTCGTGATGTTGAATTGCACGGAGAACTTCCTTCGCTTCATTCACCCATCTTGATTGTCATGTTGCAAGGTTGGATTGATGCAGCAGGTGCTGCCAACGACGCCATGTCGGCAATTGAAAGCCAAATCGATCCATTGCCAGTGGCAACATTTGATCCCGATGTCTTCATCGACTACCGCGCCCGACGTCCAACGATGGAAATTCGTGAAGGACGCAACAACGGAATTGATTGGCCTTCAATTGGCATGTACGCCGGCAAAGACAACAACGGTCAAGATGTGCTCATTCTTCGTGGCCACGAACCTGATTCTGCATGGAATCGTTTTTCGGCCGCGGTTCGTGAATTGTGTGTACGCATGAATGTTTCCATGATGGTCGGACTGGGCGCCTACCCTTTCCCCACACCGCATACTAGAGCAAGCAACTTGTCCTGCACCACGCCAACCATTGAATTACTGGACAAGATCGCCTTCTTACGTAGCACCGTTGATGTTCCTGCTGGAATGACCGCGGTGCTTGAACAAGTTCTCCACGATTGCGGCATCCCATCAATCAGTGTGTGGGCTCAAGTTCCGCAATACATTCCGGGCATGACCTACCCCGCGGCCTCACTCGCTATTTTGCGGGGCCTCGTTCCGGTAGCCGATTTACATTTTGACGGAACAGCCCTCGAGCAAGAATCAGTCATTCAACGCGAACGCCTCGATCGCATGGTGTCGCGCAATAGCGAACACGCCGAAATGGTCGAAAAACTTGAATCTGCTTACGACGCCGTGGCGCAAAACACCAGCAGCGATCCCAAAAAGCCGCTGATGACTGAGCAAGATATTCCGTCGCCCGAAGAAATGACCGCCGAACTTGAGGCATTTCTGCGCAACGCCAACCCTGATCTCCCCTAGTTCGTCAGGTGCGTCTCCGACTAGTTTGGCGATTGCCGATCTTTCGGTCGGCGCCTATCCACGACTCGGAGGAACATCATGAAGGTAGACGGGGGCATTAGCGCCAATTTGCATGACGCAATCAAGACCGCCAAAGAGGCAGAGTCTGCTGGTTATTCGGGCGCCTGGACCGCTGAAACCAACCATGATCCGTTCTTACCATTGCTACTCGCGGCCGAGCACACGACCACGCTTGAAATTGGCACTTCAATAGCGGTCGCCTTTGCTCGCAGCCCAATGACCCTCGCCAATACCGCTTGGGACCTTCAGGCTTACTCGCAAGGTCGTTTCATTCTCGGTTTAGGAAGTCAGATTCAACCCCACATCACTAAGCGCTTCAGCATGCCCTGGAGCAAGCCCGCAGCGCGCATGCGCGAAATGGTTCTGGCAATTCATGCCATCTGGGATACGTGGCTGACTGGCAACAAACTCGAATTTCGTGGAGAGTTCTACACCCACACCTTGATGACCCCGATGTTCAGTCCCCCAGCGAGTGACATCTCGGCATTTGGAAAACCCAAGATTTTTTTAGCTGGCGTTGGCGAATTAATGACCGAAGTTGCCGGCGAAGTGTGTGATGGATTCATTTGTCACGGATTCACGACCGAGAAGTATCTCCGCGAAGTCACCATTCCTGCTTTAGAGCGCGGTCGCGCCAAGGCCGGCAAGACCATGGAAGGTTTCGAAATCGTCGGTCCAAGTTTTGTTGTGACCGGCAATAACGAGGCCGAACTTGATCGCGCTGCTATCGGTACGCGCAAACAGATCGCTTTCTATGGTTCAACACCTGCATACCGTCCGGTACTTGAAATGCACGGCTGGGGCGAGGTTCAAGATCAGCTGAATGCTCTGTCGAAACAGGGCGAGTGGGACAAAATGGGCACGCTCATTACCGACGAGATCCTCAATACCTTTGCCGTTGTTGGACTCCCCGAACAAATTGCGCCCGAGCTCAACCATCGTTACGGCGACGTCATTCAGCGCATTTCGTTCTACGCCCCATACAGCAGTGACCCCGAGCGCTGGAGCAAGGTCATGTCGGCCCTGCAATCGGCGTGATCGTTCACTTATTGACTCGAGCGCCGACTGTCTAGAACACGTCAAGAAGGCCGATTGTCCCAAACTTGATGCATCAGTTCAGAGTGTGAACTGCATGCGAACTTCTCGATTCAGGGTCAACAGTTTGATTGCCCTCATTGCTGCTGCAGCATCAATGTTTTCGTATTGCTTAACGTCCCAAGCTCTTGATACGCATCCTGCCGAAGCAAGTTGTGTCAATACTCTTGATCTAGCTGCACTCAGCCAGTCCACTTCGACGTCGCAAAACTCCAACCAATTTGTTGCGCTCACGTGCGGGCAAGAACCTGTCTCACCCCAAGTTTTTACGACCGCAGTCGCTTTACGCAGCCTGAATCCTTAAACAACTAATTCAAGTTCGCCTGATAAGTACAACTCGCGACACTTAGCACGTTGCAATTTGCCGCTGCTTGTTTTCGGCAATGTTCCTGGTTTGACCAACATGATGTCGCGCGGTGGCAAGCCCGAAACTTCAAGCGCCGAATGGTGAATCGCCTCGCGAACAGAATCAAGATTGTCAGCTTTGATTTCAGCAACGACGATCACTGTTTCTTTGCCCTTGTATCCGTCAACACCAAAGGCGATCACATTGCCAGCGCGTACGCCTTCGATTTCACCAACCGCTCGCTCAATATCTTCAGGGAATACATTGCGACCACCGACAATGATCACATCTTTGATACGACCGCAAATGACTAACTCGCCATCAAGCAAGTACGCCAAGTCGCCGGTGCATAGCCAGCCCTCATAAAACATCTCGCGAGTTGCATCAGGTCGCTTGTAATAACCAGGAGTCACGCTCGTACCCCGTAGCAACAACTCACCGACATGTCGCTCGGGCAGAACTTCACGAGTCATCGGATCAACGACTTTCATCTCAAGACCAGGAACCGCTTTCCCAAGTAGTGGAAGACGTCGTACGGTGACTTCATCGTCTTCGGTGGCACTGACGGGGCGAGCGATTCGGTCGCGTTCCATCACGATGCGATCAACTGTGTCGCACTTCAATCCGCGATAGCGCGGTGGAAATGCCCCACCGATTGCGACTTCGGCCATTCCAAATGCCGGGAAAATACTTCCAGCTGACAAGCCAAACGGCTCAGCAGCCTTCACGAAAGCATCGACTGCTTGTGGATCAACTGGCTCAGCACCAGACAAAGCCAAAGTCAACGACGACAAATCAAGATCGGTTGCTCGCTTCAAGGCTCGCGTCGCAAGCACCCACGAAAAGTTCGGGCCAGCGGTTGCGGTCCCTTTCCAATCGCTAATCCACTGCATCCAATGTCCAGGATGCGCCATGAAATCTTGAGGTGCCGCTTGAACTAATTGCACACCGTTCAACATTGGTATTGATAAGAAGCCAACAAGTCCCATGTCGTGATAGAGCGGAAGCCACGACACCATCACTTCATTGGTATCAAGTTCGGCAGCAGCGCAACTGGCATCGACATTGGCTGTCAACACACGGTCGGGAATCATGACGCCTTTGGGCTCAGATGTTGAACCACTCGTGTATTGCAAAATCACCAAACGTTCGGGATCATTCGCTGGCAATTCCAAACGTTCACCAGAAGGTTTGCCGGGGCCAGGCATCACCGATGCCATTGGCAAAGTTGGTGGATCACCAGGGATCGTTTGATAAAACGCTGCGAGCTGATCATCGATCAATACAAGCTTTGCTTCACCATGGCGAATACGTGACCGGGTGCTTTCGATAAAGGCGTCTAATGAGGCCATGCGCATCGGCAGCGGCAACACCATACTTGCAACACCCGCAAGCCAGCAGCCGCGAATAATTGTCATCAATTCACGACTCGTCGGACCCAGAATCGCAACGTGATCGCCTGGAACAATGCCCATTGCCTGCAACGCGGCGCCAACAGCGCGCGCATCGTCATGAATTTCACGCCATGAGATAAATGCTGGTCCCTCAGCCGGAGCAATGCTTTGTCCCACAAACCTGACACCGGTTGGAGCATCAGCAGACTTCTCGAGACGATCGATGACCGAACCAGTCGGCAACTCTCGAGTGACTGCGTCTCGACGAGCCCGGCTGAGAGCGTGCTCTTCGTCGAAACGAGAACTGGGATTGAGATGATCAGGCGAGTTATTCATGGCGACGGGGAAAAATTACTCGCCCGAGACCCCTTGCGAGGTGTTCTAGGACATCCAGACGCCGACGACTCTCCCAAAAGAGTCCCCAGCAGGGCTAATGCCCATATCCTTGAGGTGTTATGGCTGCGAGCACACCCGATCACACTTCGTCCGACTCGACATCAAGTGGCGTTACTCCCCGCTTGCGTTATAACTCGTCACTCGCACTGAACATTGAACAACGCTGGCAAGACCAATGGGAATCGGACGGTACTTACGAAGCCCCAAACCCAGCCGGACCACTAGCCGATCTCTCCAAGGTCGCAGGTCGCCCAAAACTTTTCGTTCTTGACATGTTCCCGTACCCAAGCGGTGCCGGCCTACACGTCGGCCACCCCCTTGGCTACATCGCCACCGATGTCTACGCGCGATACAAGCGCATGACCGGCTACAACGTTTTGCATGCGCTGGGCTACGACAGTTTTGGCTTGCCTGCCGAACAACACGCCATCGCAACAGGCGTGCACCCACGGGTCAATACCGAAGCCAACGTCGCCAATATGCGTCGCCAATTACGTCGTCTCGGACTTGGCCATGATGCCCGTCGTAGTGTCAGCACAACCGATGAGAATTTCTACCGTTGGACTCAGTGGATTTTTCTGAAAGTGTTCAATAGTTGGTACGACGAAGATCTGAAGCGCGCTCGCCCGATCGATGAACTTGAACAGGGTTACGCCGATGGTTCAATTGCCACTCCCGATGGCCGTTCATGGAGCGAACTGAACAAAGCTGAATGCCGTTCAGCAATTGATGCACGCCGACTTGCCTACCTCTCTGAAGCACCAGTGAATTGGTGTCCAGGTCTCGGAACAATTCTTGCCAACGAAGAAGTGACGGCCGATGGACGTAGCGATATTGGCAACTACCCGGTTTTCAAAAAGAGCATGCGCCAGTGGACCATGCGCATCACGACGTACGCCGACCGTTTACTTGACGATCTCGAACGACTTGATTGGCCAGAGCCCATCAAATTGATGCAACGCAACTGGATTGGCCGTAGCGAAGGTGCCCGCGTGCATTTTGCGACGCCAGCAGGTGACCTCACAGTATTCACGACACGCCCAGACACTTTGTTTGGCGCAACGTTCATGGTGATCTCACCCGAGCACCCACTCGTCGATGCATTAACTACCGACGAGAACCGTCAAGCAATTCAGGACTACCGCGTTGTTGCCGCTTCGAAGAATCAATTCGATCGCACTGACGACACCAAAGAAAAGACTGGTGTCTTCACCGGTACTTACGCGACCAACCCGGTTAATGGCGCCCCCGTTCCGGTGTGGGTCGCCGATTATGTCTTGATGGGTTACGGCACCGGTGCAATTATGGCTGTGCCTTGCGGCGATCAACGTGACTTCGATTTTGCACGCCGTTTCAAATTGCCGATTCCCGCCATTCAGCAACCGCCCGTCGAGTGGTTTACTTCGCGCGAACTTGATGTTCAACAAGGCGCAACTGTTGACACGTCAATTTGGCCAGAAGCTTTCGTTGGCGATGGTGTCTATATCAATTCATCACAAGGTGATCTCAATCTTGACGGCTTAACGTCTGTTGATGAAGGCAAGTCAGCCATGAATACTTGGCTCGAAGCTAATGATCGCGGCAACGCCAACATCAATTTCAAATTGCGCGACTGGCTCTTTAGTCGTCAGCGTTACTGGGGCGAACCATTCCCTATCGTGTACGACGAGGACGATCAACCCGTTTCGCTACCTGACTCAATGCTTCCCGTTCTGCTGCCCGAGCTTGAAGATTTCAAACCGCAAGCACTCGATCCGAATGACGATGTCACCGACCCCATTCCCCCTCTTGCTCGTAGTACCGAGTGGCGCGAAGTTGTCTTAGACCTCGGCGACGGCCCAAAGAAGTACCGTCGCGAAATCAACGTGATGCCCCAGTGGGCCGGTTCATGCTGGTACGAACTTCGTTATCTCGACCCCACCAACACCGAACACTTTGTTGACCCCGAAGTCGAAAAGTATTGGATGGGACCAGCCGATGGTAGTGACGGCAAGACCGGACACACCGGTGGTGTCGATTTGTACGTCGGCGGCGTTGAACACGCAGTGTTGCACTTGTTGTACGCCCGCTTCTGGCACAAGATCTTGTTCGACCTTGGTCATGTATCAAGTTCTGAACCCTTCTATCGTTTGTTCAATCAGGGCTACGTGCAAGCCTTTGCATTCCGCGACCCTCGTGGCCAGCCTGTTCCCGCCAGCGACGTTGAAGAACGCGATGGCGCCTATTGGTACGAAGGCGAACAGGTTTCACGCGAGTACGGCAAGATGGGCAAGAGCCTAAAGAACATCGTCACCCCCGACGAAATGTACGACGAGTACGGCGCAGACACTTTCCGCCTCTATGAAATGAGTTCTGGCCCCCTTGAAGCAAGCCGTCCCTGGAATACGCGCGACGTCATCGGTATGCAACGTTTCTTGCAACGCGTCTGGCGCAACTTGGTTGACGAAGACAGCGGTCGTTCACTTGTCATTGACACTCCGGCGAGTGAGGAGCTCCGCAAATTGATGCACCGCATGATTGACGGAATACGTGCCGACATGGACGCCCTGCGTTTCAATACTGCAATTGCCAAGTTGATCCAACTGAATAACGCACTGACGCAAGAAGCTGCCGCAGTCGGTGGCTCACCGCGAGAAGTCGTGGTTCCGATGGTGCAAATGTTGTCTCCGCTCTGCCCACATATCGCCGAAGAGTTATGGAACCGCCTCGGATACGACCACACCGTCACCTTTGTGCCGTTCCCCATCGCCGATCAGTCGCTGCTTGTCGAAGAGACCATTGAGTACCCCGTGCAGATCAATGGAAAAGTTCGTGCTCGCCTCACCGTTCCTAGCGAAGCTGATCAAGCAACAATTCAAGCGTTAGCCCTTGCCGACGAAAAAGTGATCGCTGCGTTAGACGGTGAAGTGCCCAAGAAGATCATCGTGGTTCCTGGTCGTATGGTCAACCTGGTTGTCTAGATATTTCTCTAGATCGCGAAGACTCCATTAACAATCAGCATGACGCACAAGGCAACGCTGACGCCCGCACACATTCGAGTCAACCAAACTAGCGATGTATCGCTCACGCGCTTCAACAAATAGCGTGTCCACACAATTGCGACAACCAGGCCACCAATAACCGACCACCAACGTCCACCGGCCGATACCGCAAGTCCGAAGATCAACAGCTCGGGTCGGGCCACCACAAAAAATAGTGACGGTGCAGTTGATTTATACGCAAGAGTAGATAGCGACGCCAGAACGCCAACGACTCC
>JBAXIP010000014.1:0-26325 GCA_037138315.1 Actinomycetes bacterium | reverse complement strand
TATGACTCAATGAGTTTTTCGATTGAAATGTTTGATGCCGAAGGTTTGGCAGCTCGCATTACAAACACGTGGCGCTTTCGTCGGCGTAAACCCGAAGATGTAATTGAGGTGACGTCATGAAGGTTGGCGATCAACTTGCCGAATTTGTGGTGCCGTCAGTCGACCCCGCACGTATGAAAACGATGGCTGCAGTTTTGCGTGACCCATATCGAGTGCATTGGGATCGCGAAGCCACCCGTGAGATGGGTCTTGAAGGTCGCGTGATCAACCAAGGTCCGCTCAACCTGAGCTACATCGTCAATATGTTGCATTCATATAGTGGCCCAACTTCGGTTCGGCGTCTGACGGTTACGTTCGGTCGACCAGTGTTCGATACCGATTCGGTTGTTGCCGGCGGCGAAATATCGGCGATTGATGGTGATCGGGCAACTTGTGCAGTGTGGTTGAAGCGCGGCGATGAGATTGTTGTCTCGGGTACTGCGGTCATTGACATCGCACATCTTCACTAAGGTTCGGTTATGAGCACACTTCCAGCGACATTCGTTCCGATGGAAGCAGCTGTTGCAGCTATAAAACCTGTTGACACTTTGGCGATACCGCTTGGGCCAGGTGCGCCTGGTGGTTTCTTGCATTCATTAGGTAATGACACGCCCGAAGATCGCTTTACTGATTTAAAGGTATTTGGGGCCTTGTTGCCCGATCTATACGCAATATTTGCGCGGCCATCGGTTCATTTGAAGTCTGGGTTCTTTGGGCCAGCCGAACGTTATTTGCGTGACACCGGAGCCGATGTCGATTTTGTGCCCGCCGACTTTCGCCGTTTCGAACCGACACTTGCTCGTTTGAAACCACGAGTACTCGCAGTCGCTGGAGCGATGCCAGTTGACGGACGAGTCTCGTTGTCGTTGCACGCTGGAGCATTCACCACCGAAATCGCCAATGTCATTGCCGATCCCAGTCGAGTATTGATTGTGGAATGCAGTCCTAATTTTCCGCATACTTTTGGTGCGGGCGACTATCAGCATTCAATTGCGCTTGAAGATATTGATTACTTGGTGCAGTCTGATCGGGTCGCGCTCAACTTGGCTGACGTCGTTGCAAGTGACATCGAAAGCCGTATTGCCGAAATTACAGTCTCATTTATTCACGACGGCTGCACTTTACAAACGGGTATCGGTGGGATACCGACGCAGGTCGCAACACGCCTTGCTGCCGGAAGCGGTGGCGACTACGGAATTCACAGCGAGATGTTCACGACAGGTTTAATGCGACTGCATCAATCTGGCAAAGTGACGAATCGTAAAGGAACCGAGTTTGATGGATATTCAGTCACAACATTTGCCGCTGGCGAACCAGAGTTGTATGCATGGCTTCACGAAAATCGTGACGTTCGTTTTCTTCCGGTCAATGTTGTGAACTCTCCCGAAGTCATTGCCCGAAATAAGGACATGGTTGCAATCAACGGTGCGATGGGAGTCGACCTGTCGGGTCAGGTCATTGCCGATTCGGTGAATGGCAAACAGTTCTCGGGTATTGGTGGCCACGAAGACTTCGTGTCAGGTCCAGGACTGTCGACCAATGGTCGCAGTCTGATTTGTTTGCCGTCGACATCGGTCGTGAATGGTGTGACCATCTCGCGCATCATGGGGCGGTTGCCAGAGGGCAGCGTTGTCACCACCCCGCGCCATCAAGTTGATGTGATCATCACCGAATATGGAGCAGCCGAAATCGCCGGCTTGTCGATTGCCGAACGTTCACATGCATTGGCACAGATCAGTCATCCTGATTTTCGTGAGCAGTTGCTGTCAACAGCCGATGTCTGGCCGAGCGACTAAGACAGCGTCGTTGCTTGTTGTGATAAGAATTTGCCCATGAATGGTGCTGAAAGCCTGCTGAGGTCACTGGTCAACTCTGGGGTCGACACGTGTTTCGCCAATCCCGGAACTTCTGAAATGCATTTCGTTGCGGCGCTTGACCGTGTCGACGGAATGCGTGCAGTGCTCGGCTTATTCGAAGGTGTTGTGACAGGTATGGCCGATGGCTATGCGCGTATGGCTGAAAAGCCTCCCGTCACTTTGTTGCACCTTGGGCCAGGCCTCGCTAATGGACTGGCGAATTTGCACAATGCCCGTCGAGCGTCGTCACCCATTGTGAATGTGGTCGGAGATCACGCCACGTATCACGCGCAATACGACGCACCATTGGCAAGTGACATCGTTGGGTTCGCTCGACCAGTTTCGGCTTGGGTGCATTCATCAACAAGTGCGTTAACCGTAGGTGCCGACGCAGCTCGTGCCGTGCAAGTGGCACGTCAAGCGCCTGGCCAGATCGCGACTCTGATTCTTCCGGCCGACGTGGCATGGCTTGATGCCAATTCATCAGCCGAGGCACTCCCGGTCATTGAAGCATCGCGAGTTGCTGATTCAACAATAAGTGACATTGCCCAAACACTCCGCACTGCGCAATCGACCGGTGCTCGCGTTGCGATCTTGATGCGTGGTGCAGCATTGCGCGGAGAAGGTTCGCAAGCAGCAGGCAAGATTGCAGCAGCTACTGGCGCACGATTGTTGTGCGACACCTTTGCCCCGCGACTTGAACGAGGTGCACATCGAGTTGTTGTTGAGCGATTGCCGTATTTTGCTGAACAGCTGGTTGATTCTTTAGCCAATGCTGATCATCTGATTTTGGTTGGGGCAAAACCACCGGTGTCGTTCTTTGCCTACCCAGGAAAAGAATCGTGGTGCACCGCACCCCACACCAAGATTCACTATCTTTCGCATGCTCACGAAGACGGAGTCGGTGCGCTACAGGCATTAGTCACAGCGCTAGGTGCGCAAAAAACCTCAATTGCTGTTGCCGATTTACAACTGTCCGACGAACTGACCGGTCGCGTCGATCAGTACAGCATCGGGAAAATTGTGGCGCGCTACTTGCCAGAAAACGCCATTGTCTCTGACGAATCGGCGACGAATGGTCTTGGTCCAGCATTGGCATTGGCAACTGCCCAACCCCATGATGTGTTGTCACTCACTGGCGGCTCAATTGGTCAAGGCCTTCCAGTTGCTGGTGGTGCAGCCGTCGCGTGTCCTGATCGCAAAGTGGTGTGTCTGCATGGTGACGGCGGAGCGATGTACACCGTTCAATCGTTATGGACACAGGCTCGCGAAAATCTTGATGTCACGACCGTGATTTTTAGTAATCGTGCATACGCCATTTTGCAAGTTGAACTCAGCCGTACTGGTGCCAAAGATTTAATGGCCGAAGGTGACACCAAAGCATTGTCGATGTTTGATCTGTCAAACCCCGACATTGATTGGGTGAAGATGGCTGAAGCGATGGGCGTTGAATCTGTGCGAGTGAGCACGCTTGAAGATTTCAGCTCAGCATTTCAGTCGGCCATGAAACAACATGGTCCACGATTAATTGAAGTACTGCTGTAATCGATTAGTTGCGAGTCAAGGTCACGAGCGGAATCACTCGTTGGGCTTGATCGGCGGTCACTTGGTATTCGTCGTATGAAGGCCAAATTGCCGTCATGATTTTCCACATGCGTGAGCGGGTTTCGGTTTCTGACTCGTGATCAACGATTTGTGCAGTCGCCCAGTATTTGTCTGAGCCAACCTGCACCCACACTTGCGGATTCTGCACCAAGTTTTCGAGCCACAACGGGTGTTTGGCCGCGCCACCGTTTGAGGCGATCAACAGCACCTGGTCGCCTTCTTTTCCGTAAATCAATGCACTGCGATTCCAGGCGCCGGTTTTGCGACCCTGGGTTGTGAGCAACATGCAGGGAACGCCCTTCCAGTCGTGTCCATCGGCCCCATCGGTTGCGACATACGAATCGATGTGCTTGCGCACCCACTCGGTGGGGCTATCAAGAATTGGCTTGGGGGGAGTGGAGTTCTGGGCGATGACGTTGCTCATAATGAAGAGCGTAACCTCGCTGGAGTGAAGAGCGTCCGAAAGGTTCAGGTAGGCCTTCTATTGGCTGTGTGCGGAGCAACGATCGTTGCTGGCTGCTCTGACTCTCAGTCGGTGGCTCCTCCGATGACTGAGGCTCCCCAACTAGCGATCGCCACAACGAGTACGTCAACTACGTCAACGACAACCACAACAAGTACGACATCGAGTACGACAACGACAAGCACGACTCTTCCGCCTACTGAACTCACGACGAGCATCGGGACTTCAGTTCAAGGTTTGCCCATCGATGTCATTCATCGTGTTGATATTCCCGGCGCACAATTACCGGTAGATGATCCGACTCGAGTCGTCGTACTTGTGGTCGGTGTTATTCATGGTGATGAGCAAGCTGGCCTTGATGTGATTCGCGAATTGCGGGCAATGTCACCATCTGAAATACCGGCCAATGTTGATCTGTGGTTATTGCCAGCAATCAACCCTGACGGTGTTGCACTCAATCAACGTCATAACGCCAATCAAGTTGATCTCAATCGTAATTTTCCATATAAATGGGGGTTAATCGCCGAACCAGGCAACTGGGAATACAGCGGTCCTTCGGCTGCGAGTGAACCCGAAACTCAAGCAATGGTTGAGTTTGTGCAGTACTTGCGACCCGACATGACCGTGTGGTTTCACCAAGACGAATTCAGTATCGCTCCATCAACCGGATCAGATGGGCCACTGCGTCGCGAGTATGCGCGCTTAACCGGACTTCCGTTGAAGGGTGTTCCTGGTGGCACCTACACCGGAGTTGCCGCAACGTGGCAACGAAAAACTTTTGCTGATGACACGGCGTTCATTGTTGAGCTTGGTCCAACACTGGCTGACGGCGAAGCACTCACTCACGCTCGCGCAATTTTGTCAGTGGTCTCGTTACTTCCCTAAGTGCTTCTGGTGGCAGGAATGTGCGGGAAACCGCACATTCCTGCCACCAGAAAAACCAAGGGTTATTGGGTGGCGAGAGCTTTGATCCAGGCGGGTAGACGTTGCGGGCGACCTTGAGCATTGATGTAGGCGTGTTGGGTTGAGGCAGTTGACGCGGCCTGGTCACCGACGGTGATCAAGTAGTTGATCGTGAAGGTGGCACCTGTGGTTGCGGCCAAAACTAAGTGGACTGTCATGATGTCATCGAACTTCAGGGGTTGGCGGTACTTCACCGTGGCCTCGAGCACCGCCGAGTCGCCGAGGGATTCGCGTGAGTCGGCATACGACTGGCCAATCGACCGCAGATATTCGACGCGAGTTTCTTCGAGATAGGGCAAGTACCTGCTGTGATGCACAATTCCCATGGCGTCGGTTTCAGAAAAGCGCACCCGAATCTGATGGGCAAAGGTGTAGTCGTCGGGGGTCAATGACGGTTCTGGAGCGGCGCGCACGGTGAGGACGGTATCTGAACCAAGTTGGGCTGGCGTCAAAGTGGGCCCTGAAATTTAGCCGTTTGGACCCAACAATGTCCAAATATGTACAAATCGGTTGTGAAGGGCGTAGGGTTATCACCTAACGGGCACAGTGCCCGGCAATAGAGAGAAATGAGTACCACCGTGGCTCTAGGCACAGTGAAGTTTTTTAATGCAGAAAAAGGTTATGGATTCATCTCCCGTGAAGACGGTCCCGATGTGTTCGTGCACTTCTCACAGATCCAGTCTTCAGGCTTCAAGACCCTCCAAGAGGGCCAAAAGGTCGAGTTCGACGTCGGTCCCGGACGCAAGGGCGATGAAGCCCGCGACGTTCGCGCCGTTGACTGATCATTCACTGATCAGTTTCTGATTGCATCTGTTCTGAGTCGCCGCTGGCGACTCAGAACAACTTCAGTTTTCCCGTTACAAACATGACGTCAATGGCGATGCACGAACGCGTTTGAGAACTGATTATCCGGAGATATCGGCCACTGTTGCCGACAAAATCTGTACCAAGTCGTGTGGACCAATTTCGATGTCCAACCCGCGCTTGCCACCCGAGACAAAGATCGTGTCCCACACCGTCGCGGTTTCGTCAATCACTGTTGGCAGGAGTTTGCGTTGCCCAAATGGGCTGATTCCGCCCACCACGTAACCCGTCATACGTTCGGCAGCAACGGGATCGAGCATGTCGGCCTTCTTCGCCCCGAGCGCAGTCGCGATCCCTTTCAGTGACAACTTGACCGAGACCGGCACAATTCCGACGGCGTGAGTCGCTGTCCCGCCCTGCAGAGTCACGAGTAAGGTCTTGAACACGCGATCTTCTTCAACCCCGAGAGCTTGAGCCGCCGCCTTGCCGTAGCCATGCTCGCCAGGAGCGACATCGTTGGTGAAGCTGTGCACAGAAAACGATGCCTGAGCCTGCTCAAGAACCACGATGGCTGGCGTACCGCCTTTGTTTTTTTCCGGTTGATTCACACTGTTCACCCATTCGAGGCCTTCAACTAGCCGAGCCATTGTGGCACGACGGTAGAGTACCGAAAGCCCGATTTTTGGGAAAAAGTACCGAAACAATCAGCCCAAAACCAAGACGAGGTCGATCGACTCTTTATGACCGCTCAACACCCAGATTTTGATGACGAACAGGCTTACATCGATCATGCCTACGACTGCCTTGAGCGGAGTCGAGAGGACGCCCTAAAACTGCGGGGCCATACCGAGGCCGGATTGGGCGGAACCTTTCAGAACCGCTTTGAGCGCAATGCCATCGACGATGCCTTAGTGAAGCGCCTGACCGATCTCGATCTCGGAGACGCTGCTCTGGTGTTTGGCCGTATTGATCGTCTCGAAAACGACGAACTCGAAAGTTTCCATATCGGACGCCTTGCCGTTTCTGATGATAAGCGTCAACCAGTTGTTGTTGACTGGCGTGCACCGATCGCCGAACCCTTCTATCGCGCGACTGGTCGCCAACCCATGAACTTGGCGCGACGTCGTCACTTCATTGTGCAATCGAACAAGTTGCTCGGAATTGAAGATGAACTTTTTGGTGAAGGCCACCTAGGAATTGGTCACGACGACGGACTCGTTGCCAATGGTGAAGGAGCCGTGACACAGGCAGGCACAGGCCTGCGTGGTTACAGCACATTGTTGGCATCAATCGAACGCGGCCGCACCGGTCAGCTGGGTGACATCGTTGCAACGATTCAAGCCGAACAAGACGAAATTATTCGCTCGCCACAAAGCGGTGTGCTCGTTGTTCAAGGTGGTCCCGGTACTGGTAAAACGGTTGTGGCGTTACACCGTGCTGCGTACTTGTTGTATACCAACCGTTTCCCCCTTGAAGATCAGGGTGTTTTGGTGATCGGCCCCAACCGTGTGTTCTTGCGTTATATCGAACGAGTTTTGCCGTCGCTGGGCGAAGCAGGTATTGAACAAGTCATCTTGCAAGACCTCGTGCCTGACGTTCGTTGGGTCACGATGACTGCAGGTGCACAAGATCGCCAGGAGACTGCACGCGTTAAGGGTGATGAGCGCATGTCTGATGTCATCGAAAAGGCAGTTCGCGATCGGCAACGCACTCTACGCGAAGACATGGTGTTGCCATTCCGTAGTGGATATGTGCGCTTACGGGCCGAAGAAACTGAACGCATCATCAAAACCGCGCGTCGTCGATTCCGTCGACATAACTCTGGTCGTAAATGGGTCGAAACAGAAGTGTGGTCGGCACTTGCCGCAACATGGCGTGAGGGCGATGTGTCGCATCGCGATGTTCGCGAAGCCTTAAGGCGCGACGATGATATGCGTGTTGCTTTTGAGCGGATGTGGCCGGTCTTGACTCCTGCTCAGTTGTTGCACGACCTCTTTGGCTCGCGAGCACTTTTGAAATCTGCGGGTCAGAAGCATCTTGAACTTGACGAAGTTGAGGCGTTGTATCGCGAGCGTTCTGAAGAACTCGAAGACGTGCGCTGGACGACAGCAGATGCGGCGTTGCTGGATGAAGCACGGGTGCACCTCGGTCCAATTCTGGGCAAAGACGGCAAGATCGATGATGCCGACGAAATTCGCACGTACGGACACATTGTGATTGACGAAGTACAAGATCTCACGCCGATGCAATTAGCAATGGTGACTCGGCGTTCGTTGTCTGGATCGATGACAGTAGTGGGAGACCTCGCCCAGGCCACTGGCGCTCATGCACCAGCGACATGGGACGATGTACTGGACCACTTGCCGGGGCTCAAGCCGAGTCGCGTCATTGGACTTTCAGTTGGTTATCGCATTCCTGGGCAAATTATGGAACTCGCGAATCGAGTCATGGAAGCAGCAAACCCTGGCTTGCGTGCGCCACGAGCGGTACGTGAAGGCGTTGCCGGACCAACATTTGCGGCAGTTTCTGATCGCTCGCAATTGATGGCTGAAATCGTTGTACGCACTCGCGAAATGGTTGAACTAGTCAATGGTGGCAATGTCGCTGTGGTTGTTCCTGATCTGATAGCTGAAAAAGTTGCCGATGTGTTTACCGAAGCAGGTGTGGCCTTTGGTCGTGCTTCAAACACTGCGCTTGATAATGGAATTACGATTGTTCCAGTAAGTGTTGTGAAGGGCCTCGAACTTGATGGTGTCGTTGTCGTTGAGCCGAGTGACATTGTTGAAGCAGAAGCTCAGGGTATGCGATCTCTCTACGTTGCGCTGACACGTGCAACTCAACGGTTAACAATTGTGCACGCACGGCCTTTGCCGGCATCAATGATTGGCTGAAATAATCATCTCATTTATCGGTCGCTATTTGTTGAGGAAATTGTCAACAACTTGACCAGCAAATCGCGCAGCTTTGTCGGCATCTGCTGGATGATTTGCGGTGACTGCAGTATTTGAGAGGTCAACGAGACGACCAAGTGATTCGGCAGCGACAGGATCGACCGTAATGAGCTCGGTTTCGGCGGCATTCCACAGCGCATTGATGTGCGCTAATTGATCGGCTTTGCCCGGCATCGTTTGGCCACTTTGATTTGGACCAATGAGCGATGACAGGCCAGTCATCGCCTCAACGAGACGAGGAAGAAGTTCTTCAACGGTGCCAGTCGGCAATGTTGTGGTGATGGCGTTGATGGGGGCGACCGTTGTGCCAGCGGTGCGATCGTACGTCGTTGAACAGCCCGTAGAAATAACGAGGACACCAAGAAGAAGGCCAATCAGGCGTGGGGTTTTCATAGCGGTTAGGTCAGGCTGTCACAAGTATGCGCGACGATGCAAAAGCACTGACGCCAATCGTGTGGCCGTCAATCACAACTGACATCGTGCCATCGTGGTTGGTTTCAGAAATCTCACCATTGCGACCGGGCAAAATGCTGGACTGCTGCAAGAAGTCGAGGAGTCCCGGAGTGAACTCAAGTTCTTCAGGAATACGTGACACCGTGAACTTTGTTCCTGACGACAACTGCGACAACGGAACTGCATGAGTTTCGATGTAACTCGATCCGGGAATTGGATTGCCGTGAGGACACGTGGTGGGTGCGCCAAGTACGCGATTCATCGCGATTTCAACCTCGTCACTAATGACGTGTTCCCACTTGCCAGCTTCTTGATGGGCGTCGGCCCAACTGAGACCGAGGATGTCGGTCAGAAAGCGTTCGGCCAACCGATGGCGACGAACCACTTGTTGGGCAAGATTTTGTCCTTCGGTTGTGAGAGTGATGCGCGAACCTTTGGCAACAACAAGTCCGGCCTTGCTCATCTTTTCGATCATTTGTGAAACTGATGCTCGACTCACAAGAAGTCGTTCGGCGATTCGTGCCTGGATGACTTCAAGATCGTCTTCGTGCAACTCGAAAATGCACTCGCAATATTCTTCGAACGCAGGATGACGCTCAGTCGAGTTGATCATGTCTTCAGACTATCTCACTCAAAGACAACGCCTTGGGCGAGGGGTAATTGGTCGGAATAGTTGATGGTCTGGGTTTGGCGGCGCATATACGCCTTCCAACTATCGCTTCCGCTTTCGCGTCCGCCACCAGTTTCTTTCTCGCCACCGAATGCTCCGCCAATTTCGGCGCCTGAGGGACCAATATTGACGTTGGCGATTCCGCAGTCACTGCCAATTGCGCTCGTAAATCTTTCGGCTTCACGCATATCGGTCGTGAAAACACTTGATGCCAAGCCTTGTGGAACGCCATTTTGTAATTCAATGGCTTCGTCAAAAGTCGAATATGACATGACGTACAAAATGGGGGCAAATGTTTCGGTCGCAACGATGTCGGTCTGCGAGGGCATGCGCACAAGCGCAGGTCGAACGTAGGCAGCCTCGGGGGAGTCGGGTGACTCATGACGCTGCCCGCCCGCGACAACAACACCGCCGTCGGCTTCTGCTTGCTTGATCGCTGCTTGCATGCTGTGTAACGACTGCAAGTTGATGAGTGGCCCGACGAGATTGTTGGATTCGAGTGGGCTTCCGACGCGCAAGTTGTTATATGCCTTGCCGACGCGCTCGCAAACTTCGTCAATACGTGACTCATGAACAATGAGACGACGAAGTGTTGTACAACGTTGTCCCGCGGTGCCGGCTGCCGAGAAGGTGATTCCACGAACAGCAAGGTCGAGATCGGCCGAAGGTGCGATGATCGCGGCGTTGTTGCCACCAAGTTCAAGAATTGACCGGCCAAAACGCGCGGCAACAACAGGGGCCACAGCACGACCCATGCGCGTTGATCCAGTCGCTGACAAAACCGCAACACGGTGATCGGCCGCCAAGGCCGCACCAACCGATGCATCGCCAAAGACGACTTGGCACACATCAGCGGGTGCGCCGGCAGCCAAAGCGGCGCGACGAACAAGAGTGGTGGTCGCAAGTGCTGTCAGTGGGGTGAGGTCTGATGGTTTCCAGATGACGGTGTCACCACTCACCAATGCCAACGCAGCATTCCACGACCACACGGCGACCGGAAAGTTGAAGGCACTGATGACCCCAACGGGACCGAGTGGTTGCCAGGTTTCAGTGAGACGATGTTGTGGGCGTTCTGAGGCGATCGTCAAACCATGAATTTGTCGCGACAAGCCAACAGCAAAGTCACAAATATCGATCATTTCTTGAACTTCGCCGAGTGCCTCTGAACGAATCTTGCCAACTTCAATTTGTACAAGATCGGCTAAGGATTCTTTGTGAGCACGTAATTCAATACCGAGGTGCCGTACGACCTCGCCGCGTACTGGTGCGGGAACCGCGCGCCATGTGCGGAAAATGTCGGCCGCTGTGGTGATCGCCTGATCAACTGAAGTGTTGGCGATTGAGCTAGTGACAGTGCCCAAGGATTGACCATTGATGGGGGACCGAGCGGTGAGACCAGAAGTGCCTGAAGGGGCAATAGTGGCGTCACTTCCAAGTGCCTTCAAAGCGCGTTGCGCTTGATCACGAAGTTCATTCGCAGTGGGCGGAGTAATTGTTTGACGAGTCACTTTCACAGTCTTGCCGATTCAGCAAGGCGGTCGGAACTTCAGTCAGTGGCAAACGTTGGCAAAAAGAGTTTGGCGGCTGGCGAACCAGCAGTAATTGCGTCGGCCGCCATGATGACAGCGGCGC
Organism: Actinomycetes bacterium; assembly: GCA_037138315.1. Lineage (GTDB taxonomy): Bacteria > Actinomycetota > Acidimicrobiia > Acidimicrobiales > Ilumatobacteraceae > Casp-actino8. Next base: position 14,889 of record JBAXIP010000014.1, on the reverse strand, counting down.
CGGTGTATGCAGTACGTTCGCCGGCTGGGAAGTTTTCACGCGACGGATACACGATGCCAGTCATATACGAACCATCATCGGTGCGATGAGCGCGGGTCCAGAGCAGCAAGTCTGTTGCGGTGCTCAGATCGCCAACTGCAGCATGAGCAAGAGAGCATTCAGCAGTTTCAGCAGCAGTTACCCACGGTTCGTCGCTGACACAACGAATACCACGGCCTTCCATGGCAAAAGTGTTCCACAAATCGGCAAGACGGGCTTTGGCCTGGTCGCCTTCCATTGCATTGGTCAGCACGGGGTAATACCAGTCCATCGCCCAACGAGTCTTTGGTTCGAAAGCGTCGGGTCGGGTTGTGATCGCCAAGCGCAATTGGTCGGCGGCAGCGGACCAATGTGGCTTTGGCTCATTGATCAGTTCAGCAAGATTGACGGCGCAGGTGAGCGCATGCCAAATACTCGATGAACCTGTCAACAATGCGTAATCCCACGGGCTGGCGTGTTCTTCTTTGGCCCATAAAATAGTGCCGTCGTAGCGACGTAATGACAAGACCCACTCGATAGCGCGTTCGACGGTGGGCCACAGGTGGTCAACGAAACCGCGATCCCAGGTGCACAGCCAGTGATGCCACACGCCAGCTGCGATATAGGCACATACGTTGGTGTCAAGTTTTGGTTCTTCGACAATTCCGCCTGGCAAGTAGTAGTTGAACCACCAACCCTCAGCGTGTTGCATGTCGACGAGCCACTCGTAGGCGCGCTCGGCATTTGAATGCAGCCCAGCGATGTCAAGGGCGATTGCAGTTTCGACATGGTTCCAGGGATCGCAGTGACCGTCTTTGAACCAGGGAATCATTCCGGTGTCGAGCTGAAGTGCAGCAATTGATTCGGCAGTTTGCACAACTTCATCGGCGCTGAGAACGCCTTCAATGTGAGGAATACGACTCATGAGTGCACCGGCATTTTCTGGGCATAAATGATCAGGCTCTTGCCCATGACCGGCGACAAGGCCCGCTCGAGAAGCTTCATCGAGCGGGGTTGTTTGATGATGTCCCATTCAAGAAATTGCTTGTAGCGATTGACGAGTTTGTTGTCTTCGCGACGTGGGCCAACTGCACACTTCAGCCACCAATATGGTGAATGAAGACCGTGGGCATGATGCGATCCAGTCACAATCAAGCCCGCAGAACGCAATTTGGCTTCAAGTTCAGTTTGCGAATAAATACGCACGTGGCCACCAACAGATTTCGGAGCGTGGTACTCATCGCTCAACATCCAGTTGATCTTTTCTGGCCACCACGAAGGAACAGTGCAGGCAAGTGTTCCGCCTGGGCGCACAACACGAGCAAGTTCGGCAATAGCAGAGACGTCGTCTTGAATGTGCTCGAGAACTTCTGAGGTAATGACACGATCGAAAGTGTTGTCGGCAAATGGAAGTTTGGTGGCATCGCCACGCAACGCCCCAACATAACGATCGGCTTCAATATCTTTGACTTCGATCATGGCCCCGAATGTTGCGCGGGTCATGCGCACTTCTTCGTCGGCGTAGTCGAGGGCAACGATGCGACCACCGAGTCGGGCAATCTCAAATGCGTGGCGACCAAAGCCGGCACCAGCATCGAGAACGAGATCGCCAGGTGTCAGCCCAAGTTGTTTGAAGCGAACAGTCAACATGGGTTATTTCACGCGACCATTTCGGCGCAGTTTGTCTTGATTGGCGGGCATCGCCAGGACTTCGCGATATTGCTCGACGGTTTGCTCGGCGCACTTGCGCCAGGTCCAACGTTCGACAACTCGATTGCGGCCGTTCAAACCAACGCGGGCGCGAAGTTCGGGATCGTCAAGGCCGCGACGAATCGTTGCAGCAAGACCTTCGGCATCGCCGGCCTTGCAACCAAGCACGGTGTCGCCATCGATGCCAGTAACTTCGGGTAATGCTCCGCCGTCGGTTGCAACGAGGCAAATGCCTGTACACATTGCTTCAATTGCGGGAAGGCTGAAACCTTCATAGAGCGAAGGAACCACTGCAAGTTCTGCTTCGGCGTACAACTCAACAATGCGTTCGTCAGTGACACCAGAGACAAATTGAATATGTGGTGCAAGACCCAATTTGTCAATGAGATCCATGCTTTTTCCGGGCTTGGGCTTGCCAATGATCGTCAAGGTGACATCGCGTTCGGTGCGCAATTTTGCGACAGCCTCAAGCAGATACGACAAACCCTTCAATGCAACGTCGGCAGATGCAGTGGTGATCAGTCGACCAGGAATGCGCGTGACTTCAGGTTGTGGCTTGAACAAATCGGGGTCAACGCCAACGGGAACGAGACGCATGCGATCGTACGAAACGCCCATATCGCCATGAATATCTTTAATGCTGTTTTCACTCACAACCACGATGCGTGGCATACGGCTCGCAACACGACCTTGCATTTCAACGAATGAGTAAAAACGGGACACCCCAAACTTCTTGTACCAGTTTGGAGCGTGTTCCATTTCGAGCGCACGGTCACGCGTGATGGGGTGGTGCAACGTGACGATCGTGGGAATGATTTTTTCGAGGGACAAGATGCCGTAACCAAGGCACTGGTTGTCGTGCACCAGGTCGAACTCGCCAGTGCGCTGCGCAAGGTGGCGCTTGACGCGGGCGCTGAACGCTGCCGGTTCGCCAAAGGTCCCTATCAAGAACAACCCGAGTTCGTAGAAGTCTTCACGAGTCTTGAGTTCCCAAATGGCGGGGAAGCGGAAGGGGTAGTGATCGTTGATGAGGTCAAGGCTCGGCAATTTGGTGAGCTTGATGCGCTCATCCAAGATGGGATAGGGCTGACCACCAAAAACTTCGACGCTGTGGCCGAGGTCGACAAGGGCTTTAGTGAGGTGACGGGTATAGACGCCTTGACCACCGACGTGGGGTTTGCCGCGGTAAGTGAGGTAAGCGATCTTTAATGGCCCATTGGGGTCGCGGGCGTCAGACATGCTTTCCAATGCTACCGTCGGGTCACTTACAGACCCCTTGCGAGGCTCTGGCCTGCGCTTTAACAACTATTTGGGCGGCTGGCCTTGGATTCAGAAGTCGACGAAAACCCGTATGTGTCGGTAGCGGTGACCTGGACGATCACCCCGGTTGCAGTTTTTGGAACGTCAGTGCGCGATGTCACCCACGAGCCCTTCCCTGAATCTTTCAAGGGGGTCGTGATTGTGGTTGGCGATGGCGGATTTTGTGGGTCGGTATACGTGATTTTTGCTGTGACGGTCTTGATGGGGCTTTCGTCGGTGATCGGAACCTGAATATTGAGCTGCGAGCAAGCGAACCCAGAGAAGGTGGGCGTGAACTTTGCGATCACTGGTGGTCGGCCAACGACGCCAGTAAGAGTCAGCGCGGTGTCGGCTGTGCCCCGAGTGGTCAAAGTTGCAGGGAGGTTGAAATCTCCCTCAGTAAGTGAGCTAGCGGCAGCACGAGCAAAAGTGGCCGAAACAGTCAGGGTGGCTCCAGCATCGAGTGAACCAAAAGATGGGACGAACGTGAAGTACCCCGAAGTTTCTTTCAACAGCCACCTCACGGGGCCTTCGTCGTTATTGGTCAGCGTTAATGAAGCAGTTACTCCAAGGGCGAAATCAAGAGTGGTCGCTGATACTGATACCGGGCGAATAGTTCGTGCGGTGGTCGTCGATGTCGTTGTAGTTGTCGTTGTAGTTATCGTCGTTGTAGTTGTCGTAGTCGTCGTTGGGCGAAAAATTGTTGGGTTCGGTATCGGACTCGGTGCTGCAGTTGTCGCAGGAGTGGATGCTGCTGTTGCAATAGTTGTTGTCGTCTCACTGCGCGGAGGAGAAACCGATGCGATCGTTGTTGTTGATTCAACTGTTGCGATTGTTGTTGAAAGGGTTGTTGAAGCAACAACGATTGGATCGGTAGATGTTGCATTGGTGGAGTCGTTGTTTTGTTGAACAAGCACGACGCCTGCAGCAAGCAATAGAACCGCGGTAGTTGAAACGACGATCGCCATCGCGTGTCGTGATGCCCGCACCAAACGCGGGAATCCATCGTTGCGATTGAGTTTGATGTGCCGCGAACGCTGCGAGCCGCGTGAACTCTTGATTGCATGGGCATCGGCCGATTGTGTCGGAACTGGAATCGTTTGAGTCGCGGCCAAAACCTTCTCGCGCAAGCCAAGTGGCAACAAAATGACTGGTGCGGCGCCGAAGAGAGCCAAGGGCGCGTACTTTGAACGCGTCTTTTCACAGATTGAACACTCATCAATATGGCGAGCAACTCGTTTACGAATGAGAACACTGAACTCACCGTTCCAACCCGAAATGATTGTGGCGAGTTCTGGGCATTCTTGGCTGCCCATTTTGGCCACAGTGAACGCGCCAAGACTTTTCTCAATTCGATCACGCATGCGATGGACAAGTGAATAACTCTGTTCGGGTGAAACTCCGAGCGCATCAGCAAGATCGGCACCGGTGAGGCCTTGGCGAACTGAAAGTTCAAGAACGAGCCGATCACGTTCATCAAGGCCAGCGGCGGCAGATCGAACGAGTTCGGCAAGCTCGTCGTACGAAGCAGCGGCACCATCGGCGTTGGGATCGAATGCGGCAACCACGTCAGGTGTTGTTTCTGATTGAAAGTCGGTAGGTGTCGTCCGCTTGCGTTTTTTGGTGCGCCGATAGACCTCGTTGCGAAGTACTGCATAGAGCCAGGGCTTGAGTCGATCGGGATCGCGCAACTGATTGAGTCGTTCGGCCGCTATGCAAAAAACGTCTTGCACCATGTCGGCTGCATCGTGGCGGTCGGAAAGCATCGCCGCAGCAGTGTCGTAGAGACCGGGCGCATAGAGGTCGTACATAGACGCGAGCGCGTTTTGATCGCCAGATAAGTAGGCGGTAACAAGTTGGGCGTCGGCGGTCAGCGTGTTCATGCTTTCGTTCCCGCCAGTTTGAAATTCGCCTCACGGAAGAGGAGAGTCACAGATGTGCGGGCTCTGACAAAAGTCTGCCTGAAGATTTCGTCAATGTCAGGTGATTTGTTGGACTTCAATCGTGAAGTTTTTACTGAACGAAGTGTCTGGGTCAAGCACTAGCGGCAAGTCGTTGACTCCATTAGGTGGTCCTGATTGTGGCTCTACGCAGGTTGCATTCAATGGAATGTCATACATCACCCAATGCGAGCAATCGCTCGAAAGGGTTAATTGAATATTTCCAATCGTGATCGTTAAGGGTTCCTCAGGATTCACAAAACAGTCATCGACGGGTATTGCAGGCTGAGGAACCTTTTGGGTCGTGGTGATTCCGACACTGTCGCGTTGAAGCATTGCGCCAAAGCGGAGCGATGTGGCACGGGGTTTTAAAAACCACGGATGCCAGCCGACTTGAATGGGCATTGCATCAATTGCATTCACAACGAGTTGCATGTCGAGTCTGGTATCGGTGAGTTGAATGTGATGTTGAACCGTTCCAGCAAAGGGCCACTCGGTTCCTAGATCAATTTCTAGTACTACTTCTAAAGACGAATTCTCGATGACATTCCATGATTGATTAAATACGGTTCCGTGAATTGAATGTGGTGGCATATTTTTCCTGAGTGGAAACTGTTCACCCGCAAATCTCAAAATTGCATCACGCATCCGCCCGGCGTACGGAACCATGGGGTAGCAGCCCCACGACAGCGGATCATCATTTGAGTTGTCAGTAGTAAAGATCTCTTGGTTCCCGACGATCAATGACCCAATTCGACCGCCATATTCGGGGTAGACCAAAGCTGTCATGGTGCCATTGGGCGACTGCAACATAATCACCCCATCATTGTGTCGCACATGAGCCAACATTTATGACACGATCGTGACGTGCGTGCAATCGTCCAACGAGTAGATCAGGCTTCCGTTGACTCAACAGCTGACGGAGTCACGACTCGAGTCGGAGAGATTGGTCAGGGCTTATTGGTTCTGGTCGGGGTGACCCACACCGATACCGAGCAGTCGGCAGTCAAATTGGCTGACAAAATTTGGAATTTGCGCATCATGAGTGACGATGACGGGGTGATGAACCTTTCAATCGCAGACACAACGCGAAATGTTCTCATAGTGAGTCAGTTCACTTTGTATGGCGATACCAATGGCGGTCGTCGACCAAGTTGGATTGCTGCTGCCAAACCCGAGGTGGCCGAACCTTTGGTGACCAAAGTGATCGAAGAATTACGCAGGCTAGGAGCACATGTTGAAACTGGACGCTTCCGTACTGACATGAAGGTCGCTCTGGTGAACGATGGTCCGGTCACCGTGACGATTGAGATTTAGGCCCAAGATTTAGGCCCGAGATTTAGTGCGAGATTTCGATCGATTCAGAATTGCCATTAAGAAAACGAGAGCGATGAGCACAACCCAGGGCTTGTCGCCGAGCGCAACATAAATCGTTTTACCGCCTCGAATTGCGACGTGTCCCGAAATCACTTTTTGTTCACTCACTCCGGTGCGTTGGTGTACATGACCTTCGGGATCAATAAACGCGCTGAAGCCAGTGGGGGATACTTGAACAATCCAGCGCCCAGTTTCAATGGCTCGCAACTTTGAAGAAGCAACTTGTTGTGACTGCAATACAGTCCAGGTGTAACTCGAACCATTGGTTGGGTTAATGATGAACCCCGCACCATTCTTGACACTTTCTCGGGCTCTCCCACCGAAGAAGACTTCCCACGAGATCACCACACCAACTCGTTCGCTACCTGTTGACGTGGGAACATCAAGAATTGCTGGACCAATTCCGGCCAACGCATCTCGTGGAACTTCATTGACGGGCGCGCCGAGGGATTTAAGGAATGAACGCATAGGCATGTATTCGCCAAATGGTACGCGGCGAACTTTGTCGTAACGATCAACCACCTCGCCATTGCTATTCACGATGACTTGAGCATTAGTGAAGTGCTCTCGATTGACATCTTCGGTGATTCCTACGGCGAACGGAGCATTCAGTCGGGAGGCTTCCGCACCAACCTCTTGAGATTCGGTACTCGATGCGAAATCAACGACATCAATGACATTTTCTGGCCACACAACTAAATCAATCGGATCATCGACGCTGTTGTTGATTGTTTGTGTTGCAGCGAGATGACGTTTGACGACATCTCGCGGGTCGGTGTTGACGGCGCGAGTACCTTGAGGTCCGCCGCCCTGAACTGCAACGATATGGAAATCACGGTCAGAGTTCGACCCACGAGGTGCGAAATAACTTCCGACAAGCAATAGAAGACACAACGACCAAAGCAGCCGACGATGTTGCTGATCAACTGAAAAATCTCGGGGGCGTTTCGCGAGCAATGCACCAACTTGCCAAGTAAGCCACGACAGCAAAATGACTCCACCGATTGATGCCACACGATGCAGTGGCCCACCTACTTGGGCAATGCCGAGTGTCGCTAGCGGTACGCCTCCGAAGGGAGCGCACATACGCAAGACCTCAATGAGTATGTGCGCGACTGGTGACATGAAAAGAAATGAACGATTGTCGTCTTTGCGAACGACCACAAGAGACGCGAGACCATGAAGAATCGCGTACATCACGACGCCGATGATGTAACCAGGAGCGGTTAAGAACCACATCCACGCGAGTGCGGGGAAAAACCAGCCCAAGCCGAAGATGAATCCGGTATTAAATCGTTGACGAGATCCTGCTGCTGTAAGTTCGAGCGATGTAAACATCGCGAGACCTACAAAAGATAAAGGCCACCAGCCCCACGGTGGCATCGATGAAGCAACAAGCAATCCGGCGATGAGCGCACGTGCAAAACGCCGACGGTTACTGTTTTTAGAACTCACACAGCTTCTTTGCGTAAATAATCAGCAAAAACGACAATTCGTTGTTTTGTTGAATGGGGTGGATGGCACGCAAACAAAGTCAAAGTTGCAGTTTCACCCTGATTAATGATCCATGTTTCAGTTGGTTCAACGATTTGTGTCCCGCTTACTGCGTACACGAAGGTGCCTTCAGCGGTTGTGAGGTAAATCTCGTCGCCTGGAACAAGCAAATCAATATTTCGGAACGGCTTCTTCTTGCTGACTCGATGTCCGCCAAGAACCACATTGCCCACATGCCCTGGCATCGCAGTGCCCGGCCAGTAACCGACACCCTTGTCAAGGGTGGGCAAAGTGACGCCCTGATAAATGGTTTGGGTGAGAAGAAGCGCCGGGATAACTAGCTCTCCGATGATGACTTCGGGTTCAACGAAATCATCTGGGGGGAGTCCTTCGGGGACCGGAACTGATTCGCCAGGCGCCAAGGTTGGTGGTCCACCATAAATAGTTGTCGTTGTCGTGCTCGTACTTGTGGTGGTTACTGGATCAACGGTTGTTGCTGGAGCAAGCGAAGTTGACGTTGCATCGGTTGAGTTTTTGTCGCTCGAACCGCAACCAGAAATAATGGCCGTCGACATCACGAACCCAAGAACTACTGATGAGATCGTTGTTTGAAAACGCACGTTGTTCAGTCTTGCAGGTGGCTTAGGAATTCTGCAGTGCTTTGGGCGGTTTTTTCGGCTTGTGCAACGCATGCTGGAATTCCGATTCCGCGCCAGCTTGCACCCGCTACAAAAACGCCGGGAGCGTTGCGAAGCAGCGAAGACTCAACTGCCTCGACGTACTTCATGTGTCCGGGTCGGTATTGAGGGAATGATTCGGGCCAGCGGGTCACTCGGAAGACATCAGGAGTGATTGAAGTTTGAGTATGTCGACTTACTTCGTCAATCACCTGACGAACAATTCGTTCGTCATCCCATTCATGGATCAAATCGTGAGTTGGGGCACCGTCGCGGCCTAACGACACGCGCAGAATCATCGAGCCATCACTGGGCCTCCAATGCGCCCACTTATTTGAGCCAAATGATGCGGCGGTGACACGATCTTGATCTGGTTTGGGAACGAGGTATCCGTTCAGGCCAGCCAACTTCGGCAAATCTGTTTCAACGGTTTTGATAGTTGCCATGACAACTGAAGAGTGCTCAGCCGAACTCATCAGTGCTGCAGCGTCTTCACTGAGCGATTTCAGCAAGGTGGCCGAAGATCGGGCTGGGGAGGCGACAATGATGCTGTCAGCAATGAGCGAACTCGATGTTGCTCCAGCGATGTCAACGACATAGCCCTTTTGGGCGCGAGAAATATTTTGTACTGATGTCAATGTCAAGATGCGGCCCCCAAGAGTAACGATCGCATCGTTCAAGGTTGACGTGAGAGTCGCTAAACCACTTTGTGGGGTTTCAAAAATCGGAGATGTCAACTTGGGTGCATTCTTCATTTGCTTGCGGGCAGTTAAGAGAACACTGCGACCAGTTGCCAGCGCCGCTAGTTGCGGCACCATTTCTAAACTAAAATTATTTGTATCGGTTGCGTAAATGCTTCCTACTAAAGGATCAACGAGCAACTGTTGAACTTGCTTGCCAAATCGTTGACGAATTAAGTTGCCGATTGAATCTTTGTGATCGCCACTTGACGGCAAGATTGGCTCGAGTCCGGCACGAATCTTGCCTCGCCAAGTCATGAGGCTGCTGTGAGCCAGCGACATGACACCCGTGGGGACGCCGAGCATGAGACCTTCGGGAATGGGATGCAATTTTTTGTGCATGACTGCGGCGTGCCCTGAAGTTGGATGCGTAATGTCGTTTCCAAGTTGAAGTTCTCGCGCAAGAGCAACTGCTTGTGGGACTCGAGCCAAGTAGGCATCGGGACCTTCATCGACTGCTGCTATTCCACCAAATGGTGAGGTACGAATTTTGCCACCAACCGTTGCGCTTGATTCAACAACAGTGACTGTTATTGCCGGCCCCGAGTAGTCGGTCGCGGACGCGTTTTTGAGAAGGCGATAAGCCGTATTTAAACCAGTAATACCCGCACCGATAACAACGATGTGTTTCGGATCGGTTGGTGAACTCATGACTGGGCTGACACCACTCGCTCAGCTAGTGCATGCATGATTGTCGCATCGTCATTGACACAACTGGTCCGATCAAAGGCCAAACCTTTTGCTTCAGCATGTTTTTTGGCTTCAATATCGAGATCGAAAAGTACTTCTAAGTGATCAGCAACGAATCCGCATGCACAGACGACAACGCCTGAGGCATTTTCGCTCTCGGCCAAATCGTCAATGACCGCCAGGATGTCGGGACCAATCCAGGGCTCTGGTGTGCGACCGGCAGATTGCCAGGCAATTGACCACGACGACCACGACTCTAAACCTGCAGCAGCTGCAACGGCCTCGGCAGTTGAACGGAGTTCGTCGGGATATGGGTCACCAGCATCGATGATTCGCTGAGGTAGAGAGTGCGCAGTGAAAAGAACTTTTGTATTGGCCGGCATGTCAGCAAGTCGCGAACGAAGATCGGCGGCCAAGAACTCGATGAAAGCGGGTTCGGTTGCCCAAGAATCAATTGAAGTCACTGTGAGGCCATGCGGTTCAGCGGCGGCCCGTGCACGGCCCATGTATTGGCCGATCGAGAATGACGAGTAGTGAGGTGCAAGCACCAATCCGATGATGTGTTGAAAACCGCGGGCTGCCAAATCATTGACTGCAGTTTCAATCATGGGTTCAGCGTGCTTGAGACCAAGGACGACTTCATAACTATCTGGAGCGATGGCATTGAGAGCCTTTTGCAATGCATCGCGTTGCGCTTCAGTGCGAGCAGCCAGTGGTGAGATACCACCGATGGCGTCGTAACGCGCGATCAAATCGGCGAGTTGTTCGGGGGTTGGCGCGCGACCACGACGAATGTCGGTGTAGTACGGCTCAATTTCGGCGGGTGTACGTGGCGTGCCATAGGCCATTAATAGAACTGCTGTTTTTTGGGTCATGATTTTTCTACTCGTGTCTTTTCGTGAACAAATGCGACAACATCTTCAAGAACTGCAGGATCGGTTGTTGGGTCGACTCCGTGTCCAAGGTTAAAAATGTGGCCTGGATGATTGGCGTTGTCATCAAGAACTTTTTCGGCGCCAACAAGCGCTGCCTGCGAGCCCGCCAAAACAAGGGCGGGGTCGAGATTGCCCTGTACGACAAGGTTTGCGCCCATTCGGTTGCGGGCTGACTGAATTGGAGTTCTCCAATCAAGGCCCATGATTTTTGGACCAGCCTCGTACATCGATTCCAGCAAGTGATCGCAACCAATTCCGAAATGAATTCCGGCGACTTCGGGGTGCAACTCGCGAAGTTGGTCAAAGACTTTTTTGCTGTGAGGTAACACAAACTCTCGATAATCGGCGTTTGAAAGCGATCCAGCCCACGAGTCAAATAACTGAAATGCCCGGGCGCCAGCCGAAAGTTGAGCGTCGATAAAAGTCACCGAATGTTGAACGAGACGATCCATGAGTTGGTGCCACAATTCGGGCTCAAGATGAATCATGCGCTTGGTGTTTTGGTACGTACGTGACGGGCGACCTTCAATGAGGTAACTCGCCACAGTGAAAGGCGCTCCAGCAAATGCGAGTAGTGGTACCGAGGTTGGCAGTTCGGCGACGAGAAGTTTGACGGTTTCAATGACGTATGAAACATCATCGGCCTCAAGTGGTCGTAACCGCCTTAAGTCGTCTAGCGAACGAAACGGAAGTTCGGCAACAGGACCGGTTCCGGGTGCAACGTCAATACCGAAACCAACGGCATGTGGCGGAACAACAATGTCGCTGTAGAGCACTGCAGCGTCAACCCCGTACCGAAGAAACGGCTGGAGCGTGATCTCGGCCGAGAGGGCTGGTTGTTTGATGGCTTCAAGAATGCTTCCGCTTCCCCGAATTGCTTTGTACTCAGGAAGGCTGCGGCCAGCCTGGCGCATGAACCAAACCGGGGTATGCAGATGTTTGTGACCGTTCGCTGCGGCGAGGAACGGTGAATCGACGTATTGGATGGGTGTCGAAGACATCAGTTACGACGATATCCGTGACCCTGGTCTTGCGCCTGATTACGCGGCAACTAAACCGTGCCATCAGGGGACTTGCGACACATCGTGAGGGGGTCGTTGCAGTGCACTTGATTACTTCAGGCCAGTTGAAGGATGTTTCCAGTTGTCTGGCCGCAGCGATGCTTCAATGCGTGCGATCCGGGTGCGCGCCGGTGGGTGAGATGTACTCGTATCTCGGGGACCAACGGTCTTTTTGAGAGCCGCCGATAATTGTCGTCCGTATCCCATGCGCACAACGCGTTGATCTGCTTGAAATTCTGCTGACCGACCAACTGAATTTCCGAGATAGCGCATCATTGAATACCCTGAACGAAAAAACCAAGAGAACCCGTTGAAGATAAGAGCGATGGTCTGGCCAAGTAGTCGGGCCGATTGAGAACTTCGCGCAAAAGTTTGCGTTGCTGCTTTCGAAACATTGTGCATAAAGGCACCAATGCGTTCAAGTAAGTACACCGGCAAAGTGAGCCACTGGCCAATAGTCAAGGCAATTGTGTGTGAACCAAGATGGTGGCAGAGCTCGTGGGCAAGAACTCCGCACAGTTCGTCGTGGTTGAGTTCTTGGGTTGCAAATGAAGTGACGATCACGAGATGGCCTCCACTTGCAAAGGCATTGAGATCTTTGTCATCGACAACCCCGACAACAAAATGTCGGTGACGAAGATGCCAGGCCTGGGTGACCTCGTTGAAGGCTTTTTGCAGTTTGGGGGCTTCGCGTGAACTTGGTTTGCGGGCACCCATTAACAACGTGAGAACTCGCCGCTGAAAGGCCGGGATGAACAGAACCAAGCCAGCCACTAGATATCCGAGCAGTACTTTCCACAAAACGACACCCGTGATCCAGGTGACTGGGAGCCAAAAAATCGTGACGGCTAAGACCCAAACGGGAGAAATCGCCAGCACCGGAACGAAGGCATAGAGCGCGGCTCGATCGAAGTCGCGGCGCCTTTTAGGCCTCTGACCTCGTCTTTCGTTCTCTTTCCAACTTGGAGGCATGGGCCGTCAGTCTTCCTGGGGGTCGGCGACAGGGTGTTCGCCTTATGAATCATGCCCGAAATTGCAGAAAGTTCGCTGATTTATTCAAGGTTGGCGCGATTTTGACCGAAAAGACTGAGGTACATCAGCCGTGGGGAGCAATTCGTGACAAAGGTTCAAGCCAACAACACCGAGGTCGTGCGTCAGTCGCATCACTCGGCGCGCTTGTTGCTCGACCTCGCCCGAACTCACGAGGCAACCGAACCTGAACGCTCGCGCGTGCTCGTTCAACAGGCCCGTGCGATAGCCCGTGCTGACCAAGATTTTGAATGTGAAGCAGAATCGCTGTATCGATTGGCCTCGTTGGCGCATTATGACGGTCAGCCTGGTGATGCATTTGCATTAGCGGTTGAGGCTCGTGATTTTGCAATGGCGCATGATGCGTCACTTGTAGTTGCGTGGTCGCTCAACCTGATTGGTTTAGTGCATACCAATTCGGGTAATCACTCTGATGCATTGGCTTGTTGCTTACAAGCCCTCGATTGCTACCGCGGAACTGGGCATCGTGTTGATGAAGGCAACATACTGAACACGGTCGCTGCGATCTATCACGAACTCGGTGACACCGATCGCGCAATTGTCAATTATGAAGCGGCAATGAACGCGAATGCTCAACTGAATCGACCCGATTTTGACGCGATTACTTTGGCCAACGTTGCATCACTTCGGGCAGAGCGTGGTGAATATGACACTGCAATTGAAATCGGCGAACGAGCCTTGGCTTTGTGTCGGGTGCATGCCGTCGGATTCTTGCCAGAAGTTTTATCGGCGCTTGCTGGCGCCTACGGCGGTCGTGGAGATTTCGACCAGGCCCGGACATTATTGAATGCGGCTTTGGCAATGCTTGATGCGTCCAGCGTTTCATTTGATGATGCGGTTCGCTCAAGTATCGAACTGGCCTTCGGTCGAGTTGAACTGTGTGCGAAGAATGACGCAGAAGCTCTGACACATTTCGGTCGAGCGCTTGGTTTGTCAGAAGTCATTAACGCCAAGCCCATCGCGTTTGCAGCGCACTGCGCTTTAGCCGATTTGTATAAGGGACTCGGACAATTCGAACAAGCAGTTTTTCACCTCGAAGCAAAGTTCACGATTAATCAGTCGATCTTCAATGAAGGAACTGATGTCCGAATTAAGACTTTGCAAGTTGCTCACGAAGCCGAAGACTCGCGTCATCAAGCAGAGATATTGCGCTTGCGCACGAGTGAGCTTGAAGGTATGGTTCGTGGGCGAACGACCGAACTTGAACAATTCCAACTTGAAGCGCTCGAGCGTTTGGCAATTCTTGGCGAGTTCCGTGACACCGACACCGGCGAGCACACCGCTCGTGTTGGCGACATGTGCGCAGAGATTGCACACTTGCTCGACCAAGATCCGGCATGGTCGGAACGACTGCGTTCTGCTGCCCGACTACATGACATTGGTAAAGTTGCGATTCCCGATTCGATTTTGTTGAAGCCCGGACCGTTAACGCCAGCTGAATTTGAAGTGATGAAAACTCATACCACTCTCGGTGCGCGAATTTTGTCAGGAAGCACGTCGCCTTTGGTGCAATTGGCCGAAGAAGTGGCCCTGAATCACCACGAACGCTGGGATGGTTTGGGATACCCCAATCAAATCGGGGCGACCGATGTGCCATTGTCAGGGCGAATTTGCGCCGTAGCCGATGTATTTGATGCGTTGACAAGTGAACGGGTCTACAAAAAGGCTTGGGCGGTTGATGATGCGGTGCGCTATATCGCTCGTGCGGCGGGCACGCAGTTTGATCCGGCCGTGGTTGAAGCATTTATGAAAATTGCACAGTCAAGATTGGTGACTGACCCCAATTTTGCTGACTCAATCCGCTAGAACTGCTGTATGAGTTCACATATTGACAAAGCCCCCGTCGTCGCAGGTGCCGAGGCATGGAGTCACGTCGGTAACAAGCGTGTCGGTGCACT
>JBAXIP010000013.1:0-26904 GCA_037138315.1 Actinomycetes bacterium | reverse complement strand
CGCATCAGACGCTGATTCTGGCGACGCCTGATTGATCATGGCCGATCTGGCCGGTCAGCGAATTGTTGTAGGGGTTTGTGGTGGTATCGCCGCGTACAAAGCCGTCGAAGTTATTCGCCAGTTAGTTGATGCGGGAGCGCATGTCATTCCAGTGATGACCACAGGCGCCGAACATTTCATTGGTCGCACCACGTTGTCAGCGTTAGCAAGCGAACCAGTTCAAACTTCTTTGTGGGATGAAGCCTCACCAATTCCGCATACGAAGTTACGCCAGAGCGCCGATCTTGTGCTGATCGCTCCGGCGACCGCGCGTTTGCTTGGGGCATACGCCAATGGTTTGTCAACCGACTTAATGACCAATGTGTTGATTGCAACGCGTGCGCCGGTCATTGTGTGTCCAGCAATGCACACCGAGATGTGGGAGCACCCCGCAGTTCAACAAAATGTCTCAACGCTTGCATCGCGCGGAGTTCATATCGTTGAACCCGAAGCCGGTCGATTGGCAGGTGGTGATTCAGGGAAGGGCCGTTTGGCGTCGTCTGATGCAATCATTGCCGCAGTTCATCAAGTGCTCGGGCCCAAAGATCTTGCTGGAGTCAAAGTCATTGTGAGTGCTGGCGGAACCCGTGAACCGATTGATTCGGTGCGAGTCATTGCGAACCGTTCAAGTGGCAAACAGGGCTACGCCGTTGCTGCTGAGGCAGTCTCGCGGGGTGCCGATGTGACACTCATTTCAACTGTTGATTTACCCTTGCCGGCGGGCGTGAGTGTGATCACTGTGGAAACAGCCGCGCAGATGCAAGCGGCGATCGAATCGGTGTGGGCTACGAGTGACGTGATGGTCATGAGCGCTGCGGTTGCTGATTTCCGCCCAGTGTCGTGTTCTCCGCAAAAGATCAAGAAAGACGGGGGAATCCCGCAGATTGTTCTTGAGGCGACGCCCGATATTTTGGCTGGCTTGGGGGCCTCGAAACGTCCTGGTCAGGTACTCGTCGGGTTTGCTGCTGAGACATCAGATCTTGTAGCGAACGCTCAAGGCAAGCTTGAACGCAAGAATCTTGACCTGATTGTGGCCAACGACGTCAGTCAACCTGGTGTCGGATTTGCCCATGACACCAATGCGGTCACCTTCCTGCGACCCAGCCAGGCTCTAGAGTCGGTGTCGTTGACTGACAAGCGGGCCGTGGCTCGGGCGTTGCTCGACATTGTGGTGCAGATACGGGCTAATCAGTAATTGCATCCAAGTTTTATTGAACACACTTCTTTCACTGAAAGAGATGACACGGAGCCATCATGAGTCGTAACTGGACATTCACTTCTGAAAGCGTGACCGAAGGTCACCCCGACAAGGTCGCCGATCAGGTCTCCGATGCGGTGCTTGATGCGATCCTTGCTCAAGACCCACACGCTCGCGTTGCTTGCGAAACTTTGGTGACCACAGGCTTGTGCTTGGTCTCGGGTGAAATCACCACCGAGGCATATGTCGACATTGCTGAGACTGCTCGCGAAGTCATCAAGGGCATCGGTTACACCAATGCTGATTTTGGTTTTGATGGAAAGACCTGTGGTGTGCTTGTTGCGTTAGATGCGCAGTCGCCCGACATCGCGCAAGGCGTGAACAAGAGTGAAGAAGTGCGGGCTCGTACCGGAAGCGATGATCTCGATCTTCAAGGTGCCGGCGACCAAGGAATGATGTTTGGTTACGCATGTAACGAGACCGAAACTTTGATGCCGTTGCCCATTCACTTGGCCCACCGTTTGGCCGAGCGTTTGGCGTTAGTGCGCAAGTCAAGTCAGATTCCCTACCTTCGCCCCGACGGCAAGACTCAAGTGACATTCGATTATGTCGACGGCAAGCCGGTCCGTTTGAAGACGGTTCTCATCTCGACCCAGCATGATGAAGGCATCGATCGCGACACCGTGATTCGCCCCGACCTCATTGAACAAGTCATTCGCCCCATGATTCCGGCGCAGTTCGCCAACGATGATTATTCAATTTTCATCAACCCAACTGGCAAGTTCGTTCTGGGTGGACCACATGCCGACACTGGTCTCACTGGTCGCAAGATCATCGTTGATACTTACGGTGGTATGGGTCGTCACGGTGGTGGCGCATTCAGTGGTAAAGATCCGAGCAAAGTTGACCGTTCGGCTGCGTACGCGTCGCGTTGGGTCGCCAAGCACGTCGTTGCTTCGGGCGCAGCCGATCGTTGCGAAGTGCAAGTTGCTTACGCAATTGGTATGGCTCATCCGGTGAGCATTTTGGTCGAAACATTCGGAACTGAAAAAGTCGCCGTTGAAAAGATTGAAGCCGCTGTTCGCGCAACCTTCGACCTTCGTCCCGCAGCCATTGTTCGCGACCTGCAGTTGAAGCGTCCGATCTATCAGCAGACTGCTGCGTACGGTCACTTCGGCCGTGAATTGGCGGATTTTGAATGGGAGAAGTTGTCACGTTTGTCCGAATTCTCCGCTGCCCTCGGTCGCTGAGTCCAAACGTCGATACCTGTCGATTGTTATTGAGATGACGGCCGAAGCGGTCGTTTACGAACCAGTTGTTGCTGGAGTTGTCCCAGATCTGACCGGTCTTGATCGGGTCTTTGATTATGTCGTTCCCGCCGAACTCGTGCCGATCATTGAGATTGGTTCACGCGTTCGCGTTTCGTTGAATGGTCGTCGGGTTGGTGGCTGGGTCATTTCGCTTGGTGCACCGTCGCAGGATCTTGCTGTTGACAAGTTGAAGTCGATTGATAAGTCGAGCGGAATTGGTCCCGATGCCGAGATGCTCGAAATTTGTCGTTGGGCGTCGATTCGCTGGTGCGCATCTAGGCTGCGTCCTTTTTTAGTAACTGCTTCACCGAATACGGTAGTGAATCGCCCTGCACCACCAAGGCGCACCAAAGTTCTGGCTGAACCAGTGTCTCCGGCAGCTACCAAACTTTTGGACGAAGGCGGTGGTGTTTTGCGCTTGCCGCCAAGCGCCGACCAAATGCCTGCATTGTTAGCCGCCGCACGAGTGGGTCCGGCATTGGTTGTGTGTGCATCGGTTGATGCGGCAAATGTGTTGGGTTATCGGCTGCGTCGGGCCGGAATCTCGGTGGCTTTGATGCCTGAAGAATGGGCACTCGCTCGAGGGGGAGTTGATGTTGTCATCGGCTCACGTGCGGCTGCCTTTGCTCCCTGCCCAGGTCTCAAGGCAGCAGTTGTTCTTGATGAGCATGAAGAGTCCCTTCAAGAAGAGCGGGCGCCCACCTGGCATGCGCGTGATGTACTTGCAGAGCGTTGTCGTCGTGCCAACGCTCCTTTGCTTCTTGTTTCTCCGTGTCCGAGTGTTGTCGGTATGTCTGGTCGTGCTTTAGTTGCGCCATCACCAGAACGTGAAAAGGCCGCCTGGCCGCACGTTGAAGTTGTTGATCAAAGCGATCTTGAACCATGGAAACGTTCCATGCTGTCGTCGGAACTGATTGCCTATTTACGTCACGCCGATTTGCGAGTTGCGTGTGTCTTAAATACGAAAGGACAGGCTCGACTATTGGCTTGTCGAACCTGCAATGCGCTCACGAGATGTGAAGTGTGTCAAGGGGCAATGGTCGAAGAAGTTCCAGGGCGACTTGATTGCGGTTCATGCGGAGCGACGCGTCCACGAATCTGCGGGTCATGTGGATCGTCGGTGTTGTCGCGGATTCGCCCGGGAGTTGCGCGTTTGCGTGACGAGATTGAAGCTGCGGCGCAACGTGATGTTTTGGCAGTAGTCGCAAGTAAGGCAAAAGAAGAATCTCTTGATGACACCAAGGCTGATGTGTTTATTGGTACCGAGGCGGTACTGCATCGAGTGCGAAGAATTGATGTCGTCGCATTTTTGGACTTTGATAGCGAACTATTGGCGCCGCGCTACCGTGCGAGCGAACAAGCCTTTTCATTGGTGGCCCGAGCTGCTCGTCTCGTGGGTGCTCGCGATCGTGGTGGTCGAATTATTTTGCAAACATCAATGCCCGATCACGAAGTTGTGCGCGCTGCAGTTGCCGGTGACCCATCAATTGTGAGTACCGCCGAAATTGTCCGCCGGCAAATGCTTGGACTGCCGCCGGCTTCAGCAATCGCGATTATTGAAGGTGACGGGGCCGATGAGTTTGTCGGTGAACTGGCAAAAACTTCTGGAGTTAGTACAGCTGCGCACCGCGATAAGTGGATGGTACGTGCGGCTAACCACGAACTTTTGACTCAAGCGTGTGCGAATACTGAACGTCCAGCGCATTCGAAAATACGCATTGAAGTTGATCCGCCCCGTATCTAGCGAGTTCAGTTTCTAACGTTTGACGGTGAGTACGCGAAAACCTTGACGCGATGAAATTCTTTTCACGGTCCAACCAAGTTCGGTGAGCCACTTGGCAAGTGAGTCACTGCCGAGGTTTTTGTTGACAACGAGCACTGCGTAACCATCAGGCGACAGGCGCGCCAGCCAGCGATTCAAAAGTTCGTGTAATTCTTTTTTGCCGGCTTTGATGGGCGGATTACTCCAGATGACATCAAAGATCACGTTGTCTGGTACTTCATCCGGAGCTGCAACCGTGACATTCGTGAGACCAAGTGCCGAGGCATTGTCGCGTGTCAGTTGCCGAGCGCGTTCATTAACGTCAATGGCCCATACTCCGCACCCTGGTGCACGACGAGCCATCGTCATCGCAATCGGACCTGATCCACACCCGAGGTCGAGCACATTTCCTGACGCGGGAAGCGCGGGTGCTTCCATCAATAAGACTTTGGTTCCCGAATCAACACGACCGTGTGAAAAAACACCAGTGTCGGTTTCAATACTGAAACTCCCGTCGGGCAGTGAGACATCAATCCGCTTGCGCGCCGAGGGAACCTCGGGGTCTTCATTGAAATAATGGGCGGTTGGAAGATTCGAAGGAGCATCAGGTACAGACATGGCATAGGTAGCCTGTCAGGTATGTCGTACCAAATTCGTACTTTCGGAGATCCAGTGCTCGCTTCGCAGGCGGCAGCGGTCACAGACATTGACGCCAAGGTCGTGCGAATCGTCGAAGAAATGTTTGACACTCTGTACGACAGTGACTCGGGTATTGGTTTGGCCGCTCCACAAGTAGGAATTCAGCGCCAAATTTTTGTGTGGGATATGGATGACGAACCGATGGTGATTCTCAACCCAACAATCGTCGAATCTGATGGTGAATGGGCGTACGACGAGGGATGCCTGAGCATTCCGGGACTTTATGTCGAGATGACGCGACCCAAGACGGTGCTCATGAAGGGCATCGATATGAATGGCAACGAGATTTCACTTGAAGCCGATGAACTTGAAGCGCGACTCTTTCAACATGAACTCGACCATTTAAATGGTGTGTTGATGTTCGATCGCATGCAGCCCGAACAGCGCAAGCAGGCGATTGCCGAATACAAAAAGCTTTCAGAACAAGCGGCGCCGGTGGGCGAGATCAAGCGTTTGCGGGCTGAATGAACCAAATGCCCGAGCACACGCCTGAATCTTTGGCACCTTTGCCAGTTGGTGCAGTTCAACGTGTCGCTTTCTTAGGGACACCTGAACTCGCTGTTCCGGTATTGCGTGCTCTCGTCGAAGCCAGAATTGAAGTTGGACATGTGGTCACCCGGGTTGATAAACGTCGGGCCCGTGGAAATGATCTGTATCCAAGCCCGGTCAAAGTGGCAGCTCTTGAACTTGAACTTACAGTGTCCCATAAAGTTGATGACCTCCTTGAACAACATCGTGACAAGCCCTTCGATCTCGCCGTGGTCGTTGCGTACGGGGCGCTCATTAAGCCCCATGTTCTCGCCGAAATTCCGATGGTCAACCTGCATGTCTCGCTGTTGCCGAAGTGGCGAGGTGCCGCGCCAATTGAACGAGCATTATTGGCTGGCGATACCCAAACTGGCGTCTGTTTGATGCAAATTGAAGAAGGCCTTGACACCGGCGGCGTCATTGGCCTGCGAACAATGGCGATTACCGATTCAACTACAGCCGATGACATCCGCACACAATTGATCGCCGAAGGTTCACAACTACTCATTGAACAATTGAAATCAGGCCTAGATCCTGTCGTGCCCCAAAGGGAAGAAGCGACGTATGCCGAAAAGATTGAGTCGTCAGAGTTACGTATCAATTGGACAAAATCTGCCCGTGAAATTTCACGATTGATTCGGCTCGGAAATGCCTGGACGATTTTTCGCGGTAAGCGTCTCAAGATTCACCAAGCAGATGTCGTTGATGAAACTTCTGGTGAAGTCGGTTCATTGGTGGTTACTAAAAATTCGGTAGGGGTTGCAACTAGTAGCGGATTTCTTGAACTCAAAATCGTTCAACCCGAAGGCAAACCCCGAATGGATGTTGTCTCGTGGATCAACGGAACTCAACCAACTCATGGAGAGAAGTTAACTAGTGACTGAATCATCTCGTTCGGTAGCGCTCGCTGCTTTGATGCGCATCGATCACGATGGGGCATATGCCAACTTGGTTTTGCCGGCTCTCTTGTCGCGCTCAAAACTTTCAGATCCAGATCGACGATTCGTTACCGAGCTTGTGTACGGAACAACCCGTATGCGACGTGCGTGTGATGCAATCATTGATCGTTTCGTGATGAGTGAACCCGACGACGCCACCCGAACATTGTTGAGACTCGGCGCGTATCAGTTGGTTTTTGCTGGGGTCGCTCCGCATGCTGCGGTTTCGGCAACTGTCGATTTAGCAACTCGCAAAACCAGTGGCTTTGTGAATGCAGTGCTACGCAAAGTTTCAACGGTCACCATGATTTGGCCCAACGATGCTGTTCGTCTCAGTTATCCCGATTGGATCAGCGAGCGGTTTCACGCCGAAATGTCCAACGATGATGCTGTTGGTGCGCTGGAGAGAATGAATGTGCCATCACCTGTGTCGACGCGCAGTGATGGATATGTGCAAGATGAATCAAGCCAATGGGTTGCGGCATCGGTTGGTGCGCAGCGAGGCGAATTAGTTCTTGACTTATGTGCTGGACCAGGTGGAAAGGCCACTGGATTAGCAGCAAGTGGGGCAACAGTGATTGGCGCAGACTTGCAACCAACGAGAGCAGGTCTTGTTGCCAAGAACGCCGAACGAATGGGTTATCACTTGCCAGTCGTTGCGGCCGATGGCATTGCGCCTCCTTTTCTTGTTGGCAGTTTCGATCGGGTGTTACTCGACGCGCCGTGTTCGGGGCTGGGCGCATTGCGTCGTCGTGCGGATGCCCGTTGGCGTATTACGAGCAAAGACGTTGAAGAACTCGCCACATTGCAAAAGCAATTACTTGCTGCTTCGGCTCCACTTGTGAAGCCAGGGGGAGTGCTCGTGTACTCGGTCTGCACAGTGACCGCCGCTGAATCAACTGAACACGGAGTGCCTGAAGGGTTTGACGTCGTTGGTCGGGCAGGAGATGACGGCCTGCCGCCTCTTGGTGATGATTGGTCCGACTTCGGAATCGGTCATCGAGTTCTTCCACATCATGCCGACACTGATGGCATGGTTCTCATCAGATATCGTCGCCGCCATGACTGATGATCTGTCGCCGATCCTTGCCAAGGTTCTGACCGTGAGTGACGGTGTCGTGCACGGCACCCGTGAAGATCTTTCGGGTGCGAAGTTGGCTGAGGCACTTGAACGTCACGGATTTGTTGTGGTCGAGCGAGGACTCACCGCAGATGGAGTCGACAATGTTGCCCAAGCGTTGGTTCGAATGTCCGACAATTTTGCGGGAGTGATTGTGAGCACTGGAGGCACTGGTTTTGCCCCGCGTGACCAAACTCCCGAAGGTACGCGCCAAGTGATTGAACGTGAAGCCCCGGGTCTTGCCGAGGCCATGCGCCTCGTGAACCCGTTGGGTCGGCTGTCAAGGGGCATTGTTGGCATCAGAGGGCAAGCGATCATTTGTAATACACCAGGTTCGCCCAAGGGTTGCGTTGAACAAATCGAAGCCATCGTTGACGTCTTGCCACATGCGGTTCGACTACTCAACGACGACCCAACCAAGCACTAATTAACCCCGTGTCGAGCCATGCTCGCCGATAGCGTTACCTCTGTGCTGCGCATCGTTCTTCCCAAAGGTTCACTTGAAAAGGCCACCTTCGAACTTTTTGAAGCGGCCGATCTGACCATTCGTCGTTCTTCAAGTGTTGATTACAAAGCCTCCATTGATGATCCACGCATCATTGATGTCCGTATTTTGCGTCCGCAAGAAATTCCCCAATATGTCGCCGAAGGACTGTTTGATATTGGTATCACCGGTCGTGACTGGGTTGAAGAAACTCAAAGCGATGTTGAGAGCCTGGGAGAGTTGAAGTATTCAAAGGCAACGAGCGATCCAGTTAAAGTCGTTGTGGCAGTTGCTGGTGACAGCCCAGCACAAAGTGTTGCCGATCTGCCCCATGGTGTGCGCGTCAGTTCTGAATATCCAAGTTTGACCGAGCGTTACTTTGCTCAGCGCGGAATCAAGGCCGATGTGCGTTTGTCGTATGGCGCGTCTGAAGCAAAGATTCCCGACATTGCCGATTGCATCGTCGACATCACCGAAACTGGTCGGGCATTGCGTGCCGCTGGTCTTCGCGTGATTGACACCATGTTGGTCAGCTACACCGAAATGATTGCCAATAAAGATTCATATGCCGATCCGGCTAAGCGCCACGCGATGGGTCAGTTGATGACGCTCTTACTCGGAACACTTGATGCTCGTGGCAAAGTTTTGGTCAAGCTCAATGTCGGTTCTGATGATCTGCAAAAGGTCTTGGCGGTTTTGCCATCAGCGAAGTCACCAACAATTAGCGAACTTGCTGGCGGTGGATTTGCCGTTGAATCTGTTGTTGAAAAGCGCACGATTAATACGTTGATCCCCGCGCTGAAAGATGCCGGCGCATCTGATCTTTTAGAGATGCCCATCTCCAAGATTGTTGCCTGAGGTCGGCGAGTTATGCGCGGCACGGTGACGGCATTTGATGCTCATGTGGGTCTCGGCGACATCACCATTGCTGACGGAACAGTCGTCATGTTTCATTGCGCCGAGATCACCGATGGATCGCGCAAGATTGAAGTCGGTACCGAAATTGAGTGCGACGTCGTGATGAAGTTCAGTCGAGCCGAGGCCAGTGCAATTCGACCTGCCTGACGACCAACGCACGCGTGACATCGTTGGCGTGTTGTTGTCGTTGCCCGAAGGTTCAGTGGTGACATACGGGGGAGTCGCAGCAGCAGCCGGATATCCCAAACAATCTCGACTCGTCGGGCGAATCTTGTCGTTGTATTCGGACTCGCTTGATCTGCCGTGGTGGCGAGTGGTCAATGTTCACGGCCGGTTAGTCCCCGGCCAAGAGAACGAGCAGACGACATTGTTGATGTCTGAGGGAATTGAACTCGTCAACGGGCGAGTGCGTCTCGGTGACTAGAGCGTGTTCTTGACCTGGACAAAGGCCATCCGAATATTTGCCAAAGCATCTTTGAGCACTTCAAAGTTCTCTCCGAGTCGACTATCGAGACCTTCGACCAGACAAGCCAGGGCATCGATGGCCAGGGCAGCCTCAACCAAATCTGGGGGACTGGCAGTCAGATGAATGGCGCCAAGCTCGTACAGGCCCATGGCATGGTTGGTGACGACGACCTCGGCTGGCACCTCGGCGAGCCGTTGTCGGGCCTCGGCCATAGCCTCAAGGGACTGCGCCAGTTCGGGTTCGGTTTCGTTACTCATGGTCGTCGAGGTCTTTCGTACGCGAGATGTCGTTTGGGCGATGTGCTTGGGGATAGATAGCCCGATTTAGTCGGGTATGGCTGTTTTTGCGCCACGAGCGGCTACGCTACCTTCCACAACTGAGGCGAAGTGGGGTTGTTGCCCCCACCTGACCACAACTGACAAACGGGAAACCGCCAGTCGACAGTGCGTTCGGGTCAATGCGAGAAGGCCACTCTGGTGGCTGACCCGTGACGACTTCGCGTCGCCATGTATCCATCCAACGGGAGGTCAGCCCTTTGCACAGAAGTGAACAGCCATAGCACCGCCAGTCAACGAACCTCGCTATAACGAACGCATTCGCGCTCGTGAAGTGAGGGTGATCGGACCCGATGGAGCCCAACTAGGAATCAAGACCGTCCCTGACGCCTTGGCCCTAGCTCGTGAGATCGACCTCGACCTAGTCGAAGTCGCACCCTTGGCCACTCCGCCGGTATGTCGCATCATGGACTACGGCAAATTCCGTTACGAAGAGTCTCAACGAGCGCGCGAAGCACGTAAGAAGACGGCTCATGTTTCGGTCAAAGAAGTCAAGTTCCGACCAAAGATCGGAAAGGGCGACTTTGATACCAAGGTGCGTCACGTCCAAGGATTCTTAGCTGAAGGCCACAAGGTCAAAGTCAGCTTGCAATTCCGAGGCCGCGAAATGGCTCACCCAGAGTTAGGAAGCAAAATTCTTGACGATGTCATCGAGCAAATTTTGAGTGTGGGCAAAGTGGAAACACAAGCTCGACTTGAAGGACGCAGCATGACCATGGTGCTTGTTCCCGATAAGAAGCCGGTGAAGAAAGAAAAGCCAGTTGTTGCCGAAAGCCCAGCAACTGATTCCGACATTCTTCCTACCGAAACTCCAGTCGAAACTCCTGTGATTGAAACGACCGCTCCGGCGACCGATACAACTGAAAATTCTGAAGAATAAATCACTCGATCTAAAAACCTTGAACAAAGGACATAGCAATGCCCAAGATGAAGACCAGTAAAACAGCAGCAAAGCGTTTCAGTAAGACCGGCACGGGCAAAATTCGTCGCCTCCAGCAGAACCGCCAGCACTTGTTCGAAAAGAAGCCGTCCACTCGTACCCGCCGTCTTGACGGCATGGTCGCTGTGCACTCCGGCGATATCAAGAAGATCAAGCGTCTACTCGGCGAGCGCTGAGTTTTACCCACCCATTTACGTAACTAGTTAAAGAACGAAAGAAGGAGGAGTCCGATGGCCAGAGTTAAGCGTGCAGTCGGTTCTAAGAAGCGTCGTAAGCAGACATTAGAACGCGCCAAAGGTTATTACGGTAATAAGAGCAGGTCAGTCCGCGCTGCTAATGAGCAGGTCATGCGATCTGGTCAGTATGCATTCCGCGACCGTCGTGCAAAGAAGGGCGAATTCCGTCGCCTCTGGATTCAGCGCATCAACGCCGCCTGTCGTTTGCACGAGATCAGCTACAGCCGTTTCATCGACGGTTTGAACAAGGCTGGTATCGAAGTTGATCGCAAGATCCTCGCCGATTTGGCCGTGACTGACCTTGCGTCATTCGGTCGTTTGTGCGAAGCCGCTAAGGCTGCACTCGCCTGAGCGAGGTTTTCTGAACCACGAACTGGTTCTCAGCAATTCAAGTATTCAACGACTGCGGCGCCTTGCGGGGCGCCGCAGTTCGCGTGACGACGAAGGTGCGTTCATTGTTGAAGGCGCAGTTTTAGTCGCCGAAGCCGTGGCGGCGGGTTGGGAAGTTGAAGGTCAATACCTTGCTCCTGGCGCCGAACCGATCGACGGTGCAGGTGCAGTGCACTACTTGGCTCCAGGAGTCATGGAGAAAGTGGCCACCACCGAGACTCCACAACCAATCATTGCGGTTGTGGTTCGACGATTTGCCTCGGGTGATCTTTTGACCAAGGCCACTTTTGTGGTCGTTGCTGACGGCATTTCTGATCCGGGCAACTTGGGCACGATGTTGCGCTCGGCGGAGGCTGCCGGTGCTGATGCGCTTGTCTTGACCCCCGGGTCAGTCGACCCCACCAACCCCAAGGTTGTGCGCTCATCGGCCGGAAGTATTTTCCGCTTACCCATCATCGAAAAGATCACGCTTGACGAGGTAGGCCGCTCCGGCATCATTCGGCTCGGCACGTCATCACACACCAACCGCGAATTCGCTCCGATTGATTACACAACCGTCGACTGTACGCGTCGTATCGCAATAGTGCTCGGCAATGAAGCACATGGCCTCAGTGATAGTTCAGCCGTTGACGAATGGGTCACTATTCCTCACGTCGGTCAAGCCGAAAGTTTGAATGTGGCCATGGCGGCAACAGTGCTGTGTTTTGAAGTTGCTCGTCAACGACGTGCAGGTTCAAGTACCGTGGTCTCGTCATGATTGCCGAGATTACCGCCGCCCGAAATGCCGCCGAGCAAAGCATCGCAGCAGCTTCCACGCTCGACGAGCTTCGCGTTCTTGACACCGATTTGCTGGGCAAGAAAAGCCCGTTGGCTTTGTTGAAGACCGGTCTCGGCAAACTGACAACGGTCGATGAAAAGAAGGCAGCTGGGCAAGCGCTTAATGAAGCGATGTTGGCCGTTGAAGAAGTTCTCAATGCGCGACGAGCGTTGTTGGGTCGTGCCGAGCGCGATGTTCAACTTGCTGCCGAAGCTCTTGATCTCACCGAGCATTTCAACGCACCTGGCCGCGGCAAAGCTCACATTGTGACGCAAGCATGGCAACGCCTTGAAGACGTCTTCGTCGGTTTGGGTTTTCAAGTAGCCGAAGGCCCCGAAGTTGAAACCGATTGGTACAACTTTGAAGCGCTCAATATGCCACCGTCGCATCCGGCGCGCAGCATGCACGACACGTTTTACGTTGATCATGGTCAACCAGGCAGCACAGTGTTGCGTACGCATACATCGCCGGTGCAAATTCGCGTCATGCAAAATGTTGCCCCGCCGATTTACATGATCATGCCGGGTCGCGTTTTCCGGAACGAAACAACCGACGCAACGCACCTCGCTGTGTTTCATCAAATTGAGGGTTTAGTCATCGATCGCGGTATTACCTTGGCCGATCTTGCCGGAACCATCGAAGCGTTCACGCAGGCTTTCTTTGGCCCAGGATTCACCAGTCGCTTGCGTCCGAGTTATTTCCCTTTCACTGAACCGTCGGCCGAGTTCGATATTCGTACCCCCAAGGGCGATTGGCTCGAACTTGGTGGCTGTGGAATGGTGCATCCAAATGTGTTGCGCGCTGGTGGTCTTGACCCCGAAGAGTGGAGCGGCTTTGCCTTTGGTTTTGGTATTGACCGTATGGCCAAAGAACGTCACGGAGTCGGCGACGTTCGCGAGATGTACACCAATGACATTCGATTCATTGAGCAGTTTTAAGGACGCATGATGAAAGTTGTTCATTCTTGGATCCGAGATTTGGCCGCCCTGCCTGATGACGTTGACGCAATTTCATTTACTTTGTCCGATATTGGTCTTGCCGTTGAAAGTGTTGACAAAGTTGGAGCGACTGTCGCTGGTGTCATTACTGCTCGCGTGATTAAGACAGAACGTCACCCCGATGCGGCCAAAGTGCATCGCGTCTTTCTTGATAATGGCGATGGCACCGAACACCATGTGTGGTGCGGAGCATTCAACATGCAGCCCGGCGACATCATCCCGTGGGCAACGCCTGGTACCACAATGCCCGACGGCCGCTTGATTGAAACGAAACCCATTGTTGGTATTCCGAGCGAAGGTATGTGCTGCTCGGCTCGCGAACTTGGGCTTGGCGATGACCACGGCGGTATTCTCATCATGGATCCGTCGACACCTATCGGCGTTCCGTATGGTCAGGCACTAGGGATGGCTGAAGAGATCGTCTATGACATTGATGTCTTGCGCAATCGACCCGATGCCTATGGTCAAGTTGGTGTTGCTCGCGACTTAGCAGTCCGTTTTAATGTTCCCTTCACAAAGAGCAACCCAACATTGGTTGTTTCTGGTCCATCAAAGTCGGCACCAGTTGAAATAGTCGCCGGCGATCGTTGTGCGCGATTTACGACGATCATCATCAGCGGAATTCGTATTACCTCATCGCCCGACTGGATGGTGAGCCGACTCGCCGCTTCTGGCATGCGTTCAATTAACAATGTCGTTGATGTGTCGAACTACGTCATGCTCGAAACGAATCAGCCCAACCATGCTTACGACTTCGCAACTTTGGGTGGTGGTGGATTCAAAATTCGCTTAGCGGCCGATGGTGAAACGATGATCACCCTCGACGGCGTTGAACGTGTGCTGACAACTGATGACTTGTTGATCTGTGATGCAACTGATCGCCCGATTGGTATCGCCGGCATTATGGGTGGACAAAACACCGAGATCAGCGATTCGACCAACTCGATTGCGCTTGAGACCGCTTGGTTTGAACCAGTCGGAATCATGCAATCCGTTGCCCGACTGAACTTACGTACCGAAGCATCGGCGCGAAACGAACGTGGCATGGACCCTTTCGGTATTGATCAATCGATTGCCCGCTTTGTTGAACTATTGCGCCTCACCTGTCCAGATCTCGTGGTCCATGAGGGAATGGTTGATGCTCGTAGTTCCTTCATTCCTACACCGACGGTCATTGCGGTTCGGTCGCAGCGTGTCAGTGCCTTGCTTGGTTCCACATTTACTGCAGAGCAGATCCGTTCACTCATCGAGCCGATCGGTTTTGCGTGCGCAGCTTCGGGTGAAGCGCTTTCAATCACCGTGCCATCGTGGCGACCTGATTGCACTCTTGAAATCGACATTGTCGAAGAGGTCGCTCGCCACTTTGGTTACGACAAACTTGGCAAGACAGTTCCGAAGTCAACTCAGCCCGGTGGATTGAGCGTTGTTCAACAACGTCGTCGACGAGTACGCGAAATCCTGTTGGGTCTTGGCTTTAACGAAGCGATGCCGCACCCGTTCTTGACTGACGGCGATCTACAAAATGCTGGACTGCCCGGTGAAGCAGTTCGCTTAATGAATCCACTTGTTGTGGGCGATGATGTGTTGCGTACATCTTTGCGACCTGGATTGTTAAAGGCCATCGCGTTTAATGAATCGCATCGTCGTTCGGGCGTGAGCTTCTTTGAAGTCGGCCATGTGTATCCCACCAGTACCGATATCTTGCCTGCCGAATACGAATCTCTTGGTGTTGTTATCGCTGGCGCTGAAGCGCCTCAGGCTGTTTCGGTGTGGCGTGAACTCGCTGGTTCAATGGGTTGGGGGGCGCGACTCGACCAATCAAATGTTCCTGCAGGTTTACACCCGACACGGTCAGCCACTTTGTCGGTGGGTAAAGATGCGGTTGGTTTCGTGGGCGAAATTCATCCCGATGTTTTGGATGCGTATAACATCACGCAGCGCGTTGCCGTACTTGAACTGAATCTGTCACGTTTGCTTGAAGTTGAACCCAAGGTTGCACAGTGGAAAGCGACAAGTCGTTATCCATCAAGTGATATTGACTTGGCTTTCACAGTTCCAACGTCGGTGACGTCTGAGAAAATTGAAAAGTCGTTGCGTCAGAGCGCTGGTGCATTGCTCGTAGATCTGGCTTTGTTTGATGTGTATCGCTCGAAAGATTCCGGTGATTCACGAAGTTTGGCTTTCCGTTTACGCCTGCAGGCTCATGATCGCACGTTGACTGATGCTGATGTTGCGGCAGTTCGAGATAAGTGCATCGCTGGGGCCAACAAACTCGGCGCCCAACTCCGCTAAGAAATTTAATTTCTTGCATATTCCACAGAGTTAAAGGTCCTAAGAAAAAAAGTAAATGGTATTTGTTAACAGTATTACCTTCCTTGACCCTGAGATAGGGGGGGGGGATACTAAATAAATGAGAAAACATTTCGCTTTTGGGGCCCTCGTAATTGCAAGTTTGATTTCGGTTGGTTGCTCCGATTCTTCGAATTCCGAGGCAAACCCTGTGACGACGGACGAAAGCAAGGTGTCTAGCGCTCCTGTTGACACAGAAGCGCAAGTGACTGAAGCTCCGACGACAAAGGCACCAAAAACCACAACCACGACAACGACCACCACGTTGCCGCCTTTACCTGTGCTCTCTCGCGATTACTGCACGAACACTCCTCCAGATGGGATATTCACTAAAGATGGAAACGCGACTAAAGGGCAGTGCTTGCATTTTTGGGCGAACATTTTTCAATTTGACGCGAACACCGGACCACACCAGTTTTTAGGACACTACGGTGACACATCGCATTACAGGAATTATCAATATTCGGATGCGACAGTGAGCATTGAGTGCATTGACGCTATGGACGAAGATACTTGGCGTTCATTTACACTGACTCAAGGTTTCGAAGCCTACGCAATTCCACCACAGAATACTTGCGCACTTTTGGCGCCGATTGCGCAGGACGACATGGTTGAAATTTGGGCCGTGAATTGGGGAACGGCTTCTTATTCAACAACCATGGGCGGAACGAACAGCTACACGCAATTCGTTCTTGTTGACATTGCTAAGTCCTAATTGACTTTGTCGAAGCTATGTAGTTCATAAGAATATGTGGCGAGAAGATAGTTAATTTTGGTTGGGGTCGGCGGGGCAGTCGGCGAGCCAACTCACTTCACCTTTTTGACGGCGCAAAACCGCTTGCCATAATTCTTCGGGTTGATCGGTGAATACATCGGTCACTAAGGCGTTCAACACAATCCAAGCGCCACCTTCAAGTTCAACGTCAAGTTGCTGCGGACCCCATCCGGCGTATCCATGAAAGATGCGCACCATTGTTGGGCGCGGATCAATCGTTGTCGGATCACCATCAAGATCAACAGGTGATACGCAATCAATCGACACGAATGTCTGACCGTCAGGAGTTTTGCCCGGAACCACGCCGAGGCCAATGAGGGCCTTGGGGTCAACTGGGCCACCGCAGAAGAGTTCGTTAGGTGGGGTCACGAGTGTATCCCACAGATCAAACTCGATATCTAGATCGTCACTTGGCCGATTAAGAACGAGCCCAAGAGCCCCGCCCTCGCTGTGTTCAAGCATGTAAATGACGGTGCGGTCGAAATTGGGGTCATTCAAGGGAGGCGCAGCTACCAAGATTCGACCCTTGGTTGAGGGGAGTGCGAACCCACGAGAATTTGCCATCACCCATGCTCTCACGCTGACTAGGTGGCCGGGTATCCCACTCGACCAAACCATCGTTGCATTTATATGCAGAAGTCCGTATGATCTTGCGATGTGACTATCAGCCAAGCAACCACCCAGAAGAAAGTGGCCATTATTGGGGCCTCGGGCTATACCGGGGTTGAACTAATGCGCCTGATCGCTGGCCATCCCGAGATGGATCTTGTTGCGGCAACTGGCGATAGCCAAGCCGGAACCGCTGTGGCCTCGTTGTATCCCAATCTGGCGGCCCATTACCCGGGCCTAGTTTTTGGCGATTCGAACCCCGACACCTTGGCTCAGCAGATCGATGGCGTCGATGTGGCATTTCTGGGGCTACCTCACGAGGCCAGCTTGGCCTTGGCCCCAACGTTGGTCGGCAAAGTTGGATGTGTCGTTGATCTATCGGCTGCGTATCGGTTGAAAGATGCCTCGGCGTACCCGCAGTGGTACGGCTTTGCCCACGATCAACCCGAGTTGTTGAAGCAAGCCGTTTATGGTTTGCCCGAGTTGCACCGTGATGCTTTGGTCGGCGCGCGACTCGTCGCAACACCAGGTTGTTACGTCACCGCCGCGACGTTGGCTCTTGCGCCACTCGTACGGTTAGGTCTCATTCAAAATTCTGGAATCATCGTTGATGCCGCCAGTGGAGTGTCGGGTGCCGGCCGTGTGCCCAAGCAGAACAATAACTTCACCACCGTGAATGAAGACATGAATGCCTACGGACTGCTTGACCACAGGCATACGCCCGAGATGCAAGAACAAATCGGCGCCGAATTGTTGTTCACGCCGCACTTGGTGCCGATGAACAGAGGAATTTTGGCGACGTGCTATGCGCGGCCAACAAATGGTTCATTAGTCACGACTCAATCTTTGCTTGGCGCGCTCAAGAGCCTTTATGCCAACGAGCCTTTCGTTGTTGTTCGTTCAGATTCGCCCTCAACAAAGGCAACGCTTGGTTCTAATGCCGTGCACATCACCGCGCGGTATGACGAACGCACTGGCTACGTCATGGTGATCAGCGCATTGGACAACTTATGTAAGGGCGCATCTGGCGGCGCATTGCAAGCCGCCAACGTTGCAATAGGACTTCCAGAAACTTCTGGATTGACTTCGATTGGGGTTTACCCGTGAGTACACAAAATTCTTCAAGCGCATTGGCTCCCGAGTCACGGGCGGCTGTACTTATTGAGGCTTTGCCGTATATTCGCAAATTTGCCAACAAAGTCGTCGTGGTCAAGTACGGCGGCAACGCGTTGGCCGGAGCAACCGAATCTGATGCGCTGGCGTTATTTGCCGAAGACATTGTGTTGATGAGGCTTGTTGGGTTAAAGCCCGTTGTTGTTCACGGTGGCGGACCGCAGATCAGCGCCCTCATGACTCGTCTCGGCAAGACCACCGAATTTAGAAACGGTTTACGGGTCACCGATGCCGAGACAGTCGATATTGCGCGAATGGTGTTGAGCGGACAAGTGAATCCACAAATCGTTGCCGCCATCAACGTGCATGGCCGTTTTGCCGTCGGTGTGAGTGGTGAAGATGCGACTCTGATTACTGCAACCCCTAAAGATCCCGAACTCGGATTTGTTGGCGACGTCGAAAAGATCAACCCAGCAATTCTGCAACGGCTCCTTGACGATGAGTTCGTGCCAGTGATTGCGACTATTGGTGTTGATGCAAGTGGTCAGGCGTACAACATCAATGCCGACACCGTTGCTGGAGCAATCGCCGAGGCTCTCGGAGCTGAAAAACTCGTGTACCTCACCGATATTGAAGGTTTGCGGAAAGTCGTCACTGATCCGAGCAGTTTGATTCGGCAGACCACTCCCGATGAACTTGATGCCTTGATGGCTGACGGAACTATTGCTGGCGGAATGATTCCGAAAGTTGAAAGTTGTGTTCATGCCGTGCGAAATGGTGTGAAGCGTTCTCATATTTTGGATGGACGTATTCCGCATGTTTTATTACTTGAACTTTTCACTGATTCCGGAATCGGGACGATGGTTGAAAGTTCTTCCCGAAAGGCTGGTCAAGAATCATGAGTGGACATATTTTCTCAACGACTCCCAATCAATACTGCCCATTCATGCCGGTATTTGGTGCACCAGCAGTGATGTTTGAAAAGGGTCTGGGTACCGAACTGTGGGACAGTAATGGTAAGCGTTATCTCGACTTCTTGTCTGGCATCGCGGTGGTTTCGCTCGGTCATAGCAACCCAGTGGTCGCCGATGCAATTTCGCAGCAACTCTCAACTCTGTTGCATGTCAGTAACTTCTTTGCGAATCCTGTAGCGACGCAAGCTGCGATGGCGATTAATGAGTTGATGTTTGAAGCATCGGGAGCGCAAGGTCAAGTCTTCTTGTGTAACAGCGGTGCTGAAGCAAATGAAGCTGCTCTCAAATTGGCCAGGCGTTTTGGCGGACGGGGTCGACATGTTGTCGTGTCGGCATTCGGAAGTTTTCACGGACGAACCTTGGCTGCACTCGCTGCAACTGGTCAGCCAACAAAGCAAGAACCATTTCATCCGATGCCTGATGGCTTTCGTCACGTCGCATTCGGTGACCTGCAGGCCTTGGTTGATGCAATTGATCCATCAGTCTCGGCGATCTTGATTGAAACCGTTCAAGGCGAAGGGGGAGTCATCCCCGCGTCACGGGAATATCTACAAGGCATTCGTCAACTATGCGATGAACGTGGCATGTTGATGATGGTCGACGAAGTGCAAACCGGTTTTGCACGAACCGGTAAGTGGTTTGGCTTTCAACATGCTGACATCGTTCCTGATGTCGTCACGATGGCCAAGGCTCTCGGAAACGGCTTTCCAGTTGGAGCCTGTTGGGCGAAGCGAGAAGTTGCTGCAGTCTTTCAACCTGGTGATCACGGATCAACGTATAGCGGTACAGCAATTGCTGGTGCTGCAATTACTGCAGTCATCGGCGAGATGCGCAGAATCAATGCGCCGGTTCTTGCACACGATAAGGGCGAGTACTTGGCCGAACAATTGACCAAGGTTGCAGGTGTCGTTGAGGTTCGCGGTCAAGGACTCTTGCGGGCGGTTGAACTTGGACCAAAGCGTGACGCCAAGGCTGTTTATCTTGAATTACTTAATCGTGGTGTCGTGACCAACGCAGTAAATGCAACGTCATTGCGACTTGCACCACCGATCACAGTTTCAATTGCCGAGATGGATGAAGTTGTCTCAAAGATTGCCGAAGTTTTGTCTGAAGGAGTTGGCGTTATTGCCTGAGAAATATGCGACATTTACTGAACATCACCGACCTCACTGTTGACGAGATCAAACTGGTGCTTGAACTCTCACAGCGTGATCCAGCGAGCCTTGGTCGACCTCTCGCAGAATCTGACGGAACACCCAAAGGTGCCGCGCTGATTTTTGAAAAGCCATCTAATCGAACGCGTCACAGTATGGAAATCGCTGTTGTGCAATTGGGTGGGCATCCTGTTTACACGCGCGGCGAAGAAGTTGGCTTTGACACTCGTGAACCAGTTGAAGATATTGCCCGCATTATGTCGGGATATCACGGTCTGATCGCGGCCCGTGTGTTTAAGCACGATGTGGTTAAACGGCTGGCCGAGGCAAGTTCGATTCCCGTGGTCAACATGCTGAGCGATGAATCACATCCTTTGCAAGGACTAGCGGATGCGCTCACGATGGTTCAAGAATTTGGATCGCTCGAAGGCAAGACAGTCGCTTATGTAGGCGATTACAACAATGTGGCGCGTTCGCTTGGCGAAGTGTGCGTGATGCTTGGTGCTCACTACCGTTTGGCGTGCCCATCAGGGTATGAAGCAACAGACGCCGAGTTGAGTCGCATTGGTGCTTTAGGTAGTGGCTCCATTGACCAATCAACCGATCCCAATCTCGCTGTCGTCGGTGCTCATGCTGTGCACACCGACACTTGGGTTTCCATGGGCCAAGAAGCAGAGAAGGCCGAACGCTTACAAATCTTCGGTTCGTACGCGGTGACAAAAGACTTGATGTCGAAGGCTGATGCGAAGGCGATATTCATGCACTGCCTTCCGGCCTACCGAGGTTACGAAGTCACTGCCGATGTCATTGATGGTTCTGCTAGCCGGATTATTCAGCAAGGTCACAACCGTTTGCACGCTTCACGGGGCGTGCTCGCATTTATGTTGGGAGTTTCGTAATGAGCACGAAGGCGCAACGTCAGCAATTAATCGCCACACTGATCTCGCAGCAGGCGGTCACTAATCAACCACAGCTCGTCGAACTTTTATTAGGGAGTGGCATTAGTGCAACACAGGCAACCGTCTCGCGCGACCTTGAAGATCTCGGTGCGGTGAAGGTGCGTGTTCCCGGTGGCGACACCGTCTATGCGATACCCGAGTTCGCTCCAGCACGACTTGCACCCGAAGATCAGTTGCGGCGCGTGATGGGCGAGTGGGTGGCCGATGTGCAACACAGTGGCCCGATGGTTGTTGTTCGCACGCCTCCGGGATGCGCGCACGTCGTCGCATCAGCACTCGACCGCAGCGGCATGCATGGACTCATTGGCACGGTCGCGGGTGACGACACTATTTTTTGTATTGCCTCTGAAGAAATTGGTGGCGCGGGCATGGCCGACAAACTTCGTGAACTTGCGGGTATCGCAACAAACTCCAAGGTGAGGAAAGTTTCATGACTGAGCAACACGATTCTAAAACCTTGTGGCATGGCCGATTTGCTGGTGGACCAGCCGACGAATTGATGGCATACACGGCAAGCTTGCCATTTGATCAACGGTTGTGGCTTGATGACATCAATTGTTCACGGGCTCATGTGAAGGGGCTTGCACACGTTCACATTTTGACCATTGACGAACGAGATGCAGTACTTGCTGCTTTGCAAACTGTTGAAAATGAAATGTCTTCTGGTGCGTTTGTCTATGCACCTAGCGATGAAGATATTCATACTGCTGTCGAACGTCGCGTCACGGAAATTTGTGGAGCGCCCGGCGCAAAGTTGCATACGGGTCGTAGCCGTAATGACCAATCGGTCACGGGTTTGCGTCTCTGGTGTAAGCGCGAGGTTCCAAAAGTTATTGATCGGATCATCACGATGCAGGAAACACTTCTGGCTCGGGCAACCGAAGCCGGTGTGGGCGACGATGCGGTGTATCTACCTGGCTACACGCATGTACAACGTGCTCAGCCAGTCTTGCTAGCACATCATCTGCTGGCTCACGGCTGGGCGTTCGGTCGAGATATTGATCGTCTGAGGGACGCGCTCAAGCGTGCAGATGTATCGCCGCTCGGGGCTGGTGCGCTCGCGGGGTCATCGCTTCCCTTAGATCCTTCGTTCACGGCCCGTGAGCTTGGCTTTGCTCGACCATTTGAAAACTCCCTTGACGCAGTAAGCGATCGTGATTTCGTCGCGGAAATTTTGTTTGGCCTATCGATGATTGCCATTCACTTGTCTCGTATCGGTGAAGAATGGGTTCTCTGGACCAGTGACGAATTTGGTTTCGCGGTTCTCGACGATGCCTACGCAACAGGTTCATCAATGCTGCCGCAGAAGAAGAATGCCGACATCGCTGAACTTGCACGTGGAAAAGCAGGTCGTGTCATTGGTGATCTCGTCGGACTCTTGACAACGCTCAAAGGTTTGCCGCTCGCTTATAACCGTGATCTGCAAGAAGATAAAGAGCCTCTCTTTGATGCGATGGACCAAGTGTCGCTGGCATTGGCTGCATTGAATGGCATGATCGCAACTGCACGATTCGTGCCCGAACGAATGAAGTCAGCCGCTGATGCTCCCACCATGGCTGCAACCGACCTCGCCGAGTTTTTGGTGCGGGCCGGAACTCCTTTCCGTGATGCTCACGCAATCGTCGGGGCTCTAGTTCGTCGCACTTTGGCCGGCGATGGATCACTCGTAGATTTGGTGACCGCCGAACCGAAGCTTGGTGCTGCCGCGGCAGCTCTCATAGCTCCAGGCGTTGGTGTCACCATGCGCACGACTCCAGGTGGTGCTGGTCCAAAGCCGGTTGCTGAGCAGATCAAGAAGTTTGCAGCTGCTGTGACAAACTGGAAGAAGTAATGACTCTTCGACTTTTCGGCGAAGTGCTCGTCACGATGTTGGTCATCCTCGACCCGCCCGGAAACGTGCCGATCTTCTTGGCAGTCACACGCCAGCTCTCTGAAAAAGAACGTCATCGCGCCGCATTTCTCGCTATCGGTACGGCCTTCTTGGTGATTGTGTTGTTCGCATTCGGCGGACAAACCATCCTTGACTATTTGCATGTCTCGGTTCCGGCGTTACAAGGAGCAGGCGGACTGCTCTTGCTGCTCGTCGCATTGCAGCTGTTGTATGGCAAAGGTGGCGATGATGGCTATATCGAGGCCACTCCTGAACAACGCACGTCAATCGCGATGGTGCCACTTGGAACACCCTTGTTGGCTGGTCCAGGAGCCATCGTGGCGACGATTGTGTTCTTTGGCAAAGCCGATGGGTTTGCCCAATCGGCGACGGTTCTATTGGCGATCGCAGTGGCACTCTTTATTTCAATGATTGCTTTGCGCTTTAGTGGGCTAGTGCAAAAAATCGTTCGCCCGACAGGTGTGCTGCTATTGGCTCGGGTTGCTGGCATGATCTTGGCTGCGGTTGCAGTACAGATGATCGCAGACGCAGTGACTGAATTTGTTCGTGTTGGCTCACAAGGGATGTAAAAAAAAAATGTCCTATGTCCACACACTCCGTGTTCGTTACGGCGAATGCGATATGCAACGCGTTGTTTTCAACGCCAACTATTTCGTGTACTGCGATGATGCTGTCGATACTTGGACACGATTTGCTTTGGCAGATGAGTTGAAGAAGGTTGGCACTTCCACTGATCTTCATGCGGTCGGATTTGATTTCATGCTCAAGACCACGCAACTCACCTGGCATTCGCCAGTAAAGTTTGGCGACACGCTTGATATGCATTGCGAAGTCTCACGATGGGGTAATAGCAGTTTTGATGTTGCGATCAACGGACAAGTTGGTGGCGACTCACGATTTGATGCAGTGATTACGTATGTCAGCGTCGATCCGAAGTCGCAGCGGCCAGCGCTGATTCCGGCGTTCGTGAAAGAAGCACTCAGTAAATAAGTAGAGGGCAAATAACTATTTGCCCCAATGAATCCAGTACCCGTGGGGATGAGTCGCAGCTAATCGTTGACTAGTGCGGTGACCATTTCTCCAACTCACAAGTGAGAGCACTGTGATGAATTCGTCGTTTTTTGCGTTGACTGGCAAGCCTGCGGTTTCCTTTGGGCTCTCGGCAATAATCCACGACAAATCAATGTCACGTGCGATCTCATCAAGTTCATGTACAAATGCAATGCGAGCATCGTGAGTCAGGTAATTCATCACCCAACTCGTCGTCAATGTGGGATGTCCGAATTCAGATGCCGCTATCACCAAATTTCTGATTGAACTCACTGCGTCACCTGTGACGATACGAAGCTCTGCTGATTGGGCAATTTTGACTGCGTTTACTAATCGATCAAACCGATCGTGTTGATCTGGCCAAATACATGCTTCAAGCCAACGCACCTCTTGTTGATCATGTACGTCGATGGGCGAAGCATCTAAACCGATTGACCAAGAGATATCGGGCAGTTGATTGATCTGTGGAAATGGTCCACGAATCGCGCATTGGATGGTGACAGCGCTCGGACCGCCAACTCGTCCACCCGTTGCATAGTCGTATGAATATTCGTATGCATAGTTGTTGATCAACAAATTCAAACCGGCACTCGTACCGACATCGATGTGGGCGAGTGCCCCAACTTCGTGATTCAGCAAAGTCATTGGCGCTACGAATTGAGCACAACGTCCGACCTCATTGGTTTGGGTTGAACGCGTCGCCATCACTGCACGCATCTCTGCAGCGTGGTCAAGGACAAAATTCCGAAAAGCGGTACGTGGTGAGTCGATCAGAATTTCTGTCGACAAATTGGGGTAGTAGCTGGCGAGTTGAGCATCTGGTTCGGCGAGCAGCAGGAAATGCGTTGTGGCCATAAATAAAACCGGAATGCGTTGCGTTTCGGGTACATCATCCATGAGCGCCAACAACTTGGGTTCTTCAGCAATGAAGTTGGCGAGATCGGCGTACAGAGGTGCCCGAGGAAGGCAGGTCATCGCGAACTCACGGAATGATTCGGCGAGGTCTGGCACAACGTCACGGTAATAGATCAACAACTTGGTGTCCGAAACTGAGAGAATAAGCAGGTATGTCTCTTTCAATGACCGGTGAACAACTTCTCAGTGACCTCGACGCCCGAGGCCTGATCCACGACTCGACCGATCGGGCTGCCCTCATTGAGCGCTTGAACCAGGGACCCATCGGTGTGTACGTGGGTTTTGACCCCACTGCTGACTCATTGCATGCGGGCAACCTTCTTGGCCAAGTCATGTTGCGCCGTTTTCAATTGGCTGGCCATCGTCCAGTCGTGCTCGCTGGTGGAGCGACCGGAATGGTTGGCGACCCCGGTGGACGTAGCGAAGAGCGCAATCTTCTTGATCGCGAAACGCTCAATCACAACGTTGCATGTGTGAAGAAGCAACTCGAAAAGATTCTCGACTTTGATGGACCTGTTGCGGCGCGCATGGTTGACAATGCAACGTGGACCGAACCTATGGGAACACTCGAGTTCTTGCGCGATGTAGGTAAACACTTCACGGTCAACCAAATGGTTGCTAAAGAATCTGTGCGTGCGCGCATGGAAAGTGAAAACGGAATTTCATTTACTGAATTCAGTTACATGCTCCTACAAGCCAATGATTTCAGGCATTTATGCGAGTTTGAAAATGTTGACATGCAAATGGGCGGATCCGATCAGTGGGGCAACATCACTGCGGGTACTGATCTCATTCGACGTCGACTTGCAAAATCTGGTTACGGACTCACGTGGCCATTGCTCACTCGCACCGATGGACAAAAGATGGGCAAGTCAGTGCACGGAGCATTGTGGCTTGATCCTGAAAAGACAAGTCCGTATGAGTTCCGTCAATATTGGGTGCAGTTACCCGATGAAGACATTGAACGATTTTTGTTACAACTCACGTTGCGTAGCATTGATGAAATTCACGCGCTTATGAACGAGCATCGTGCGGCTCCCGAGAAACGTTTGGCTCAACGTGCGCTTGCAACAGACGTGACGACCCTCGTTCACGGAGCGGCCGCCGAACAGGCCGCGGCTGAAGCGGCCCAGGTTTTATTCGGGGGAGACCCGACGACGGCCTCGGCTCAGGCACTCGCTGTCGTGGCCCGAGAAGTTCCGTCGTCAGAAGTGACCCGTGAGCAACTTGGCGACCAAATTGCGGTTTTGGTGCAGTCTGGATTGGTCTCGTCAAATGGCGAAGCTCGCCGAACTTTGACGCAAAAGGGCTTTAAAGCCAATGGCGTCACCCTCGAAGAAACAAAGTCCCTGCTAGAAGTGGATTTATTGCATAGTCGCTTTATCCTGCTTCGTAAAGGAAAGACTAATTTCCATCTTTTGCTGGTCACGAATTAATTACTTCGTAGTCACCCAAAATAAATCGGAAATAAATCTGACACGCAGGTTGTATGCACCATTTCGGAGCGCTAGATTTGCAACTCGCCCCTGAAAGCCGTTTTCGGCCGATGGGACATGGCACCAACATGCTGGTTAAGGGCTTGCCCGGTCCAGTGTGCGTGCCCCTGAGCTAAGGCTCCTTGAAAACGGAAGAGAAGACTGAACGCACAGTGCGGGCAGACATTCGAGAGGGCTTAGCTTGCTATGTCCCGACGGAGAGTCTGTCTGTCAATTCAAAACGGTTGAACTTCGGTTTAACCAAAATATAATTAATGGGTCAAGCTTCGGCTTGACTCGCCAGATCGCAGTACACAAATGCTCGGGTATTCCCCTGGGTAGTACTGCGCTCTTGTCGAACGCACTGATGATGACTCAATCGAGCAATCGAACGAATAGTTATCAGTTAGTTCTTGACGGAGAGTTTGATCCTGGCTCAGGACGAACGCTGGCGGCGTGCTT
>JBAXIP010000012.1:0-28445 GCA_037138315.1 Actinomycetes bacterium | reverse complement strand
AGATGTTGATGAAGGCTTTAATGAATGGCGATCAAGGTCTCATGCGGGCATTGGCCAAGCAGTCGGTGCAACGTTTCGCCGGCATGGAGCCAGGTCGTCCCGTGGGCGGCACGTATTACTTGTACCGCACCTTGCGCAATCTCGATCTTGACAACATGTTGCAAAAACTTATGGAGGCGAGCAAGCAAGAAGTCGGTGGCGAACTGACCGCACTTGAAGAGCGCCTGGAAAAAGATGAATACGAAAGCCGTATTGATCAATTCAAAAAAGAAATCGAAGCCGAAATTCGCCGACGCTTAGTAGCCGATCGTGGCGCCGAAGCGATGGCAAAAACTCTTCGTAAGCCCTTGCCAGAAGATGTTGAATTCATGCACGCCAGTCGTGATGAAATGCAGGCCTTAAAGAAATCGTTGTATCCGCTCACGCGTAAGTTGGCAGCACGTCTGGCTCGCAAGCGTCGTCATGGTCGCAAGGGACCCCTCGATTTTCGCAACACGGTTCGCCACTCACTTTCATATGGTGGCACTCCAGCTGAGCCAAAGTTCAAACAGCCGCGTCCGTCAAAACCCGAGCTCATGGTTGTCGCCGATATTTCGGGAAGCGTTGCCGCGTTTGCTCGCTTTACATTGATGTTGGTCTACGCGATTCAGGGTCAGTTCTCTAAAGTGCGATCTTTTGTTTTCATTGATGGAATTGACGAAGTGACCGAGTTCTTTAAAGGCACCGATGACATCAGCGAAGCCATTCATCGGGTAAATACTGAAGCGGACGTTGTCTGGGTTGATGGTCATAGCGACTACGGCCACGCTTTCGAAGTCTTCTGGGACAAATACGGCAAGGACATTGGCCCAAAGACAACTGTGTTGTTCTTGGGTGATGCGCGCAACAACTATCACGCATCGCAAGCGTGGGTCATTAAAGAGGTCCGTTCAAAAGCACGTCAGGTGTATTGGTTGAATCCTGAACCAAAGTCGTATTGGAACACTGGTGACTCAATCGTCGGTGAATACGCCACCCATACTGATGGAGCTTATGAATGCCGTAACTTGCGCCAACTTGAAGCATTCGTGGAGAAATTGGCTTAGTCCGGTATGACGCGTTTAATTTTTGTTCGCCACGGCGAATCACAAGTCACGGTTAATCGCGTTGTGGGTGGACCGCGATCATGCGTCGGTCTATCCGATCTGGGCCGTCAACAAGCGGTGAAATTGCGCGATCGCTGGCTGCAGAGTTCTGAGTTCACACCCGATCTTGTGATCTCGAGTGCATACCCGAGGGCCAAAGAGACTGCCGAAATCGTGTTGCCAGCATTTGCTGATCGTTCAATAGAAGTACTTCCCGAATTCGGTGAGCATGACCCGGGTCCGCAATGTGATGGTTTGCCCTACGCCGAATTTACCGAACGATTTGGTGATCCTGATTGGGAGAACGATCCGTATGGAGTCACGTTTCCAGGTGGAGAAACGATCGCCGAATT
The DNA here is from genome assembly GCA_037138315.1 of Actinomycetes bacterium. Taxonomy (GTDB): domain Bacteria; phylum Actinomycetota; class Acidimicrobiia; order Acidimicrobiales; family Ilumatobacteraceae; genus Casp-actino8. The sequence continues at coordinate 26,968 of JBAXIP010000012.1, read as the reverse complement.
CCAGATTCGTATCGGAACAGCGATCCGGGCCCTGGTTGATCGAGTCGGCAGTGGCACGGCAATCATTTTTTGTCATGGCGGTGTTGTCGATACCGCGTTGCGTCAAGCACTGCGCACATCGGGAACAGGGATATTTGAAATTCATACGAAGAATACGTCAATTACCGAATTTGTCTTAGTGCGCCCAGGACGTTGGCGACTTGTGCGTTATAACGATGCGGCGCACACGGCCGAATTGCCTGTATCAACCAATCGACCCGAAGATTTCTGATACAAAGATCACCAATGAGTGACTCACAGCGCCCCGATGTCATTGTGATTGGTGCTGGGTCGGCCGGTTGCGTGTTAGCCGATCGTTTGTCGAGTCGTGGTTTATCGGTGCTTGTTTTAGAAGCTGGTCCCGATATCGCCGTTGGTGAGACTCCGGTAGGTATTGATGGCAAATCATTTTTTGCCGCGCTCGAAGAACCAGGTCGTCGTTGGCCCGATCTCGTGGCTCAACGCGTTGTCGGACAAGACCGTCGTGAGTACGCGCGCGGTCGAGGTGTTGGCGGATCTTCGGCAGTCAATGCAATGATCGGATTGTGGGGCGAAGTCGAAGACTACGACTCGTGGGAACGCGATTTCGGTTGCGCTGGTTGGTCGTGGCGCGATGTTGAGCCATATTTTCGGCGGATAGAAATTCCGTTGACTCAAGCCGATATTGGTGCTTCGTCGCGCATCGGTGCCGGATTGTTTGAAGCGTGTCGCACTGAAGGTTGGTTGTGGCATCGTGGCCCGTATCCACTTGGTGCGGTTGGCAGCGATGTTGGTCCGGCTATGTTGACCCGCAATCAAGATGGTCATCGAGTTTCGGCAGCAGATATCTATTTGAATCGAGCTCGTCAACGTCCGCATGTGCAAGTTGTCTGTGACGTGCTCGTTGATCACATTGCAATTGAGAATGGTCGTGCGGTTGGCGTTGTTCTTGCTGACGGCACGTTCATCGCGGCAGCAGAAGTTGTTGTGGCGGCCGGAGCAATTCATTCGCCGGCGATTTTGTTACGCAGCAAAATAGATCGTCCCGGCATCGGCATGGGCCTGCAAGATCACCCATCAGCCCCATTGACGATTGCACTCAAAGAGAATTGTCCAATTGACGAATTGGCAGTGACAACTCTTGCAAGGTTTACGTCGGGGTTTGATCCTGCCGATTTACAGCTTCTTCCGATTGACCATTTGGGAAGCGGCAACGATGGCTACGGATTGTTGAGCGTGGCTTTGATGTTGTCGCGTTCGCGTGGAAACATTGTTTTGGCTTCAAATGACCCGCTGGTTGATCCAGTCGTCAGTTTCAATCTGTTGGCCGATGAGCGCGATATTGAAGCGCTGACTGTCGGTGTTGATGTGGCTCGGCATTTGCTTGATTCGCCAAGCTTGAAGCGAGTCGCATCGGAAGTGTTTATTGATGACGTCGGCACCCCGTTGTCGGCACTTGGCGACAGTGCTGATGAGATCGCCACATGGTTGAAATCCCGTACTGGCGACTACGTGCATGCAGCCGGCACGTGCGCGATGGGAGACCCCCGTCAAGAACAGACTGTGGTTGACACCTCGGGGCGAGTGATTGGTGTTGAGTCTTTGCGGGTGTGTGACGCTTCAATTTTCCCGATGTTGCCGCGTGCTAACACCCATTTCCCGGTCATGATGGCGGCTGAACTCATCGCCGATCGCTGGTTGTTGGCCGAATAGTTGTCCTCATAGGCGCACGAGGGGTACTGTGCCATACCCCTTGGGCATGGTTCAGTTATGAACTTCCCGAACCAGCCCCGCCGTACCAAAATCCACCTCACTCAGATTGCCCCAGCCTCTCAGGACAGCCCGTCGACGTTGATTGATTGCGGCACGTGCGTCATGCGTGAAACCGACGCCTGCGCCGATTGCGTCGTTACTTTCTTGTTCCAAGAGGCCTCGGGTGAGACCGAAAATGACGAATCGTGCCAGGTTGGAGCCGAGTCCATGGCAGTTGTGTTCGATATCTCAGAAATTCGGGCCATGCGTGCCCTCGCCGAAGCTGGTTTAGTGCCTACGCTTCGTCATCGTGCGTCGGGTTAAGCGAAATAGTCCTCCAGTCGATACGACTGACCCCGCATACCTTGAATCCCTCCTGCAATTTGCTCGTGAACTCGGACTTGACCGAGTAGGTGTCACTGACGCCTCACCTCTGAGTCGCGCCCGAGTGGCTATCGACGATCGCAAGGCCCGAGGGTTAAGCGACACCATGGGGTTCACCTATCGCAATCCATCGCGCTCAACCGATCCGAACACCGCTGTTGAGGGAGCGCGTTCGATCATTGTGGCGGCACGTAGTTACCACTCTGAACAGCCCGATCATCCCGGTGGTATCTCGGCCCGTGTTGCGCGCTATGCGCAAGATGACCACTACACGCCTTTGCGGCAAGCATTGCAGAAAATCGCGTTGCGGTTACGTGCTGATGGTTATCGAGCCGTGGTTTTTGCTGATGAAAACAACTTGGTCGATCGCGAAGTGGCTTATCGCGCTGGTCTTGGTTGGTTCGGCAAGAACGCCAATATTTTGCTTCCTGGCGCTGGCAGTTTTTTCAGTTTGGGATCAATCGTGACGACCGCAGTGTTGGCACCGGCAACACAACCAGCACCCGACGGATGCGGAACATGTCGCGCGTGTTATGACGAATGCCCGACTCAAGCAATCGTTGCCGACGGAGTCATTGATGCACGCCGATGTTTAGCGTGGTTAGTGCAAAAACCTGGGATCTTTCCGCGAGAGTTTCGCGTGGCGCTCGGCGATCGCTTGTATGGCTGTGATGACTGTCAAACCAGTTGTCCACCGACGGTCAGACTGCATTCCCGCCATCATGCGCGGATCGCACCAGTTGCGGGACCAGGTGCATTTGTTGATGTGATTGAACTTTTGAACTCGTCCGATGAAAGTTTGCTGGAAAAATTTGGCAGCTGGTACTTGGCCGAACGCGACCCCCGTTGGTTGCGGCGTAACGCGCTGATCATTTTGGGAAATATTGCGCCAGTGAATAATCCTGCAGTGAACAATTCTGCGATGAGTCCTGTTGAACAAGTACTGCGCCACTACCTTGGAGATATCGATCCGATGCTTCGACTCCATGCCTTGTGGGCCGCAGTCCGTTTAGGTCGACGCGATCTTGTTGAGTCGCTAGCCGTTGATACTGACGAATCGGTACGAGATGAGTATTTGCAGATTGACTCAATTCCCGTTCGAACGGTTGCTTCATGAAACATCTTCTCGTCACCAACGATTTTCCGCCCAAGATTGGTGGAATTCAATCGTTGCTGTGGGAATGGTGGCGTCGACTACCGCCTGACTCATTCGCAGTGTTGACAAGTCCGTACGAAGGAACTACCGAGTTTGATGCGGCGCAACCTTTTCATATTGAGCGCACTAAAGAGTCGGTACTTTTACCGCATCCGTGGATGGTCAAGCGTGTCAATGAAATGGCTCAACGAGTTGGTGCTGACTTAATTGTTCTTGACCCAGCCGTTCCGCTCGGAATCATCGGGCCATATCTAGATTTGCCATACGACGTCGTTTTGCACGGAGCCGAAGTAACTGTTCCGGGTCGAATTCCGGGATCAAAGCAGATTTTGGGACGAGTATTGCGGCACGCGCGTCATGTTGTTGCTGCTGGTGGATACCCCGCAGCCGAAGCAGTGCACGCTGCTGGTCGCGAGTTGCCAATGACGATTGTTCCGCCAGGTGTCGATGGTGAACGTTTTGTTCCGTTGAGTGCGCAAGATCGCACACAGGCTCGACGAGATTTTGGTTTCACTGACGAAACAGAGTTGATCGTTGGAATTAGTCGACTTGTTCCCCGTAAAGGATTCGACACCGCGATTCGCGCGGTCGCCAAGTTAAAAGCTTCACGACCGAATTTGGTGTTAGCAATCGCTGGATCTGGGCGCGACCGCGAGCGACTAGAAAAGCTTGCGCACGAACTTGATGCACCAGTCACATTTTTAGGACGGGTTGCTCACGATGACCTGCCGCGTTTGTATGGATGTGCCGATATCTACACGATGCTCTGTCGTAATCGTTGGGGTGGGCTTGAACAAGAAGGTTTTGGCATCGTCTTTGTGGAGGCTGCTGCATGTGGCGTACCGCAAATCGCCGGATCAAGCGGAGGGGCGGCCGAGGCAGTTGCTCATGGCGAAACCGGATTTGTTGTTGAAGAGTCTGAAGATGTTGATGCGGTCGCGAGTTATATGGAGACTTTGTTGAACGATCCAGATTTGCGTCGGCGTATGGGAATGGCATCGCGTGAGCGGGCCATAACAGAATTTTCCTACGAGATGCTCGCCGAGCGACTCGGTGATGTTTTCGGAGTGTGGTCATGAGCGGTAAAAATATTTTACGATTCAATGTTTTGGCAACAGCGGTTTTTGGTGTGTCGGCCGTAGTCGCCGCAGTTGTGTTTGACGGTTTCGCCACGACACAAGGGGTGGTCGTTGCTCTTTCGTTATTCACCATTGGTATCGCAGCGTTTCTTTGGGGATATTGGACTGCCGTACAAAAAAGTCGCGAACTAGAAATATCTGTCGCTGAGATGTACCTTTTGCTGGGACGTGCCATCCCCAAGAAAGTCAAAGTGGTGATGCATTCGTGTTTGGCCGCGCAAAGTGTGATTGCCATCGCGACGGCGATTGCCCGTCCGAGCACTCTGCAAGATGGTGCTCAGAATTCAAGTCGTGGGTCAACTTTGGCCTTTGGAGTTCTCGTCCCAATCTTGGGACTGGGATTGAATGGATTGTGGGCCGCAACCTACGGATCTTTCGGGGCTCGCCGGCTGAAAGGTGACTCTTCCCCAGCCGAGAGCCACCCCGACGACCGTCCGATCGGCTAGAACATAACTATGGCTGACACAGCGTCGTTGACGATCACCATTCAGGCGCCCCACGAAAGTTGTTGGGCGATTGCGACAGATTTTGAGCGTTACCCCGAATGGGCCAAAGATGTGAAATCTGCAGTTGTGCTGACGCGCGATGATCAGGGTCGTGCCACGCAAGTCGAGTTCCGTACGTCGGCACTTGGTCGAAGTACGCATTACACCTTGTCGTACGACTACAGCGCTGCTCCTGCTCGTTTGTCGTGGCACATGGTGTCTGGTGACATAATGCGTGCCGTTGATGGCGCCTACATGTTCTCGCCAGACAATTCAGGTGGTGTCGTTCTCACGTACAACTTGTCAATTGAACTTGTTGTTCCGCTTCCAGGTTTTGTGAAGCGACGTGCGGAAGTTCGAATTCTCAACACTGTTAAAGAGTTGAAGGTTCAAGCAGAATCTAATCGGTGAAGGCAGCGTTATGCCTGTAGCAAGTGGACGTCGCGCCGGAATTGATGTCGGCGGAACGAAATGTCTTGGCGTTGTCTGGCACAACGGAAAAATTGTCCAAGAGGTTCGTCGCGATACGCCTCAGAGTGCCGACGGCATTATTGACACGCTTGTTTCGATGGTTCGTGAATTGGGCGAGGTTGATTCAGTAGGCATCGGAGTCCCTGGGCTCGTGACTCGACAGGGCATATTGCGGGCGGCTCCTAATTTGGTTGACATCGCGGATTTTGCAGTTGGCCCGATTTTGCGGGACATTTTGCACGTCAACATTGCGGTTGAAAATGATGCAACGTGTGCCGCGGTTGCTGAATGGTCTGCAGGTGCAGCGCAAGGAGTTGACGATGTCATCGTCGTGACATTGGGTACGGGCATTGGTGGAGGGCTTGTGTCTGGCGGACGTTTGGTTCGCGGCACTCATGGTTTCGCCGGCGAAATCGGACATATGGTTGTCGATCCCTCTGGTCCAAAATGCGTCTGCGGACAACGGGGTTGTTGGGAACGGTATGCATCGGGCAATGGTCTGGCTTACCTCGGCACTTTGGCGGCCGAACGCGGACACGCCCAGATGGTTCAAACTTTGGCCGGCGGAAGTACGAATATTCGTGGTGAACATATTCGCGAGGCGGCACTTCTTGGTGACGATGAAGCCTTGGCGATTGTTGATGAATTCGCGCGGTGGGTGGCTCTCGGATTATCAAACCTCACCAATCTGCTTGATCCATCAATGCTGGTGATCGGTGGCGGGTTGGCGGGCTCGGGAGATCTATTTCTTCGACCGATTCAACAATGGTTTGGTGAATTGCTGTATTCGCCCGAGTTGCGACCGCACCCACAACTTGTGCTCGCAAAATTTGGCGAACAAGCAGGGGCGATCGGGGCAGCCATATTGCCCGAACACGCACACATATCTGACATCTAATGTTCACGGCATGGCAACGTCTGACTGGTTAGTGTCAAGGCGTGCAAACTTACGTCTTACGTCTGTGGCTTCCTGATATTCCGGGAACACTCGGCCGAGTTGCGGCGGCTATTGGGCAAGCTGACGGTGACGTGATCGGAATTGAAATCCTTGAACGCGGTGCTGGCATGGCTATTGACGAATTGATTGTGGCGTTGCCGACGCAAGGTTCAACTCCATCTGATGAAGTGCGCCTTGAAGAATTGAGCGTAGAGAAATTGATTAGTTGCGTGAGTCAAGTTGAAGGCGTTGCTGTTGAAGACGTGCACCGTGTCGCGCAAGACCGTCCAGACCAAAGTGTTTTGGCGCTCGACACTGCAGCCCGAATCTTGGAAACTCCCCACGAAGAGCGAACTGAGGCAACCTGTGAATTAGTTCGTGACATGCTCGAAGCAGATTGGTGCACTGTTGTGCCGAACGGTGCGCACTCACCGCTTGCCGTTTCAGGAGATGTTCCTGACTTGCCATGGGTGATGGCATTTTTGGGTGGCATTAGTCATCTTGCGAGTGATGCTCAACATGAACATACGCCAGCCGATGTGGCATGGGCACCTCTTGATTTACTTGATGCAGCAATAGTTGTGGGCCGACAACGCGGAGCCTTTCGATTACGCGAACGTCAACATCTCACCTTGATTGCTCGCATTGTGAGTTCTGCGTCAGCAAGTAGTTAGTCGCTACTAGTTGATTGCGAATGTTCTGCCCAGTCACGCGAACGGGTAACTGCATTGAGCCATGTTGAATGAAGCGCGTCCGCGAAAATTCTTTCAATTGAAAGGGGTTCGTGTGGGGTGACGACGACATCACAGACCCACCGTTCGCTGAGCGCATCAAGTGACGGCCAGATATTCTCGGCGAGTCCCGCAAGAAATGCTGCTCCGAGTGCAGTCGTTTCTTGATCAACTGGTCGACGAACCGTGATTCCTAGTTGATCGGCTTGTAACTCGAGGAGAAGATTCATGACCGACGCCCCGCCGTCAACGCGAAGTTCGGCGATCTGTGTTCCACTTGCCTGTTGCATTGCTTCAACAGCATCTCGAGTTTGTAGAGCCATGGCTTCGACGACCGCCCGCGCAATATGGGCACGGTTGGTACCACGAGTAATGCCGATCAGCGTTCCGCGGGCATAAGGATCCCACCAGGGGCTTCCGAGGCCGGTGAAGGCAGGAACCAAATAGACGCCGCCGTTGTCGGTCACCGATTCGGCGAGGGGTCCGATTTCGGAGGAGGATGAAATAATTCCGAGGCCATCGCGTAGCCATTGAACCGCTGCGCCGGTGACGAAGATTGCTCCTTCGAGTGCATAGGCAGTTGTTACTGTGCCGTCGGAGTGAGAGATGCTCCATGCGACTGTGGTCAGTAGGCCAGGAGTTGGTTCGGGGCATTGTGAACCAACATTCATCAAGATGAAACTTCCCGTGCCGTAGGTATTTTTGGCCATCCCTGTTGTGAAGCAGGTTTGTCCGAAAAGCGCCGATTGCTGATCGCCGGCAATTCCAGAAATTGGGATTCCTATGGGTAATTCGGGCGATGCGGTCGTTCCGAATCGTCCGCTTGATGGAAGAACCTTGGGAAGAAAAGAGAGTGGTACGCCAAGTAGATCACTCATTATTGGACTCCACTCCAATAAGCGAATGTCGAACAACATCGTACGACTGGCGTTTGAGGGGTCGGTTGCGAAAACTTGTCCGTGCGTCAGTTTCCAAAGAATCCAACTATCGACGGTCGCAAGGGCGAGATCGGCCGAAGCAGGAACTCCGTGCTCAAGCTTCCACGCCATTTTGGTCCCGGAGAAATACGGATCAAGAACAAGACCAGTAATTGACCGAACAGTTTCGAGATGGCCGTCAGCGGTGAGTTGTTCGCACATGGGAGCAGTGCGCCGGTCTTGCCACACGATGGCTCGGCCGTAGACCTCGCCTGTTGATCGATTCCAGGCAACAACCGTTTCGCGCTGATTGGTGATTCCGATAGCCGTAGGAATCCCAATTTTGCTGACAACTTCGTTAAAGGTTGCAACAACCGCTTGCCAAATTTCTTCGGCATCGTGTTCCACCCAACCTGGTTCAGGGAAGTGTTGCGTAAATTCACGATACGCAGCAACGACTTCTGAGCTGTTGACAAAGACAGCACGACAACGCACGCCGGTCGTGCCGGCATCGATAGCCATGATGTACGGCGAGGTACTCATGGTTATCGCTTTTTGCGCTGATTTGAACGGTGTTGCGACGGGCCAGTTGACGTGCGACTCGTCGGTGCTGGTCGCGTGCGGCTCGTAGTTGTAGTTGCAGTTGTAGTTGCAGCTGAAGCGCTATTACTACTAGATGATCTTTTGTTGGCACGAGGGGGACGTACCGGAGTTTGACGACGGAGATCGCTCAAAGTCTTACGTTGGTAACCCATTTTGGCGAGCGCTCCGCCAAAGATGAGATACATCGGGAATGAGGCGGCAAGTCCTGCGATTGACCCTGCTGACACATTGTCGCGGAGGAAAATCAAAAACACCGCCGCCATCACAACCGCATAGACAACCCATTCCCGCGTGAGTCGCCCCCAGTTAATCGTTCTTGTCGAATCCCAAGCCATTCATGCATTGTTTCATGCCTAGGCTGAGCAGATGCGCATCGGAATCATGACTGGCGGAGGCGATTGCCCGGGATTGAACGCGGTGATCCGAGCAGTTGTCCGTAAAGGTATTGCCACTTACCACGACGAATTCTTGGGGTTCCTTGATTCGTGGGATGGGGTCATGGAGCAACGTTACATTTCGTTGCAGGAGGCCGATGTTCGAGGACTCTTGCCGAGAGGGGGAACGATCTTGGGTACGCGCCGTGGTAGCCCATTTGACAGTACCGATGGTGTTGATTTGGTGAAGAAATGCTTCGCCGAACAAAAGCTTGATGGGCTGATCGTTATCGGAGGAAATGGGTCTTTGACGGTGGCATCGTTGATCTTCGAACAAACTGGGCTGCCCATGATTGGTGTTCCAAAAACCATTGATAATGATGTTTTTGGAACCGATCTTACATTTGGGTTTCACACAGCAGTTCAAATTGCAACTGATGCAATTGATCGCCTGCATACAACTGCCGAAAGCCACGACCGAGTGATGGTCGTTGAACTTATGGGACGAGACACCGGCTGGATTGCGTTGTACGCCGGTATTGCTGGTGGTGCAACGGTCATTTTGGTTCCAGAAGAACCTTTTGACATCGCCAAAGTCTGCGAACAAGTTGCCAACCGCCATCGGGGAGGACGGTATGCGTCAATTGTGGTCGTTGCAGAAGGTGCTCAACCAATACCGGGAACGATGAAGTTGCCCGAATACGAACATGACCAAATTGGTCGACCGCGATACGGCGGAATTTGCGCAACGATCGCTCAAGAAATTGAATCTCGTACCGGCTATGAATCACGAGTTGTACAGATTGGTCATGTGCAGCGCGGCGGCACTCCGACTGCTTACGACCGGATTCTGTCAACTCGATTTGGGCTAGCGGCCGTTGACGCACTGCACAATGGCGCGGTTGGCCATATGGTCGCACTGCGTTCATCTCAGGTCACAACGGTGCCACTGAATGAAGTTATAAACAAAGAGCGACCGATTGACATGAATCTCTTTCACGAGATCGCTTCTGTTTTCTTTGGCTGATATTGAGTAGTTAATTATTCATTGAGCGTATTGACAATGGCTGGGAAAGACGGTTGGCTACTGATGGCTCGACCTGGAAAGTCATAGGCAGTTAAGGGTTGCGACGTCAGCGATCCGTCCCCTTTTGGCCATTCATTGACCTGTCCGCTCACAACGATGATGACTCGCTCGATGCCAGAAATGTCGCACAGGGTGAGAACAATCTGGGCGACTGATGAGACAAGATCATCGCCTGTCGCTTTGAAGATTTCATTAGTGAGATCAACCTTCACCAAATCACTGGCAATGTAACGGGCAGATAACACTTCAGTAGACGAGGGGATAGCACTACGAAGTCCCGCATCCTGTTCGGCTTTGGTGGGGCCGCTGAGCAGAACTTGGACAATGTCAAAAGGATCGCTTGAGATATTGCGTTGAACGCCAGTAAGCACCGAGCCACCGGTACTTTCGGAGCGTTGTAAGTAGACGCGTCCAAATCCGACGCCCACCTCATTTGAAGAAGTCGCCTCGTTCAAATTCTGCTGCTGTGATTCGGGGACCGTTTGTGATTGACTCTCCGGTCCGAATGAGCAGCCAGAAATAACTGCGATGAAAAGTGCAGTACCGATCAGGCTGCGCATGACCTGTAATTTTTGACCGCTCATCGTCACACCCGCTCCGCTGGTAATTCAATGATGAAGCAGGCGCCGTCTAGACCATCAAGGCGATCTTCAACCCAGACCCGTCCGCGGTGCAGTTTGATGTGTTCGTCGACGAGTGCGAGTCCGAGTCCGGCCCCCTCGGACCCGCTACGCCGCCCGGCAATTGAACCGCGCGCAAACCGTTCAAATATGAGATCTCTCTCATCATGGGGGACACCAGGGCCATGATCTTCGACGGTGATCCATATTTGTGAGGGAGGATCTTCGTCATCGGGAACAAACACCGACACCTCAAGTTCTCCACCGCCGTATGCCCGGCCATTGTCAATGAGGTTGGCGACGACTCGAGCGAGGCGACGACGGTCTCCCTTGATCATCATTTCCTCGGCGATTTCGGCAACCAAAATTCGCGTGTCGGGAGCACTGCTGATCGCAACCGCTTGACGCACAAATTCGCCAACAAGTAATTCATCAACATTGAGTCGAATTCCGCCAGCATCAAAACGTGAAATTTCTAATAAGTCCTCAACGAGTCCTTGAAACCGGGCAACATCTGCAACGAGTAGATCGAGTGCGACTTGAGCGCGTTCGGGCATTTCATCGCGACGTGCTTGCATGACTTCGACCGAGGCGGCGAGAGTCATGAGCGGAGATCGCAATTCATGACTGACATCAGACGTAAAACGAGTGTCACGTTCAACGCGCAATTGTAGGGCACTTGCCATGTCATTGAATGAGGACGTGAGTACTGCAAGGTCGGGGTCTTCGGTTTCTGCAAGACGTGTATCAAGTCGTCCGCCAGCGATGGCTTGGGCGGCTTGGCTAGCGGCAGTCAGTGGTCGAACGGCCCGTGACGCTGCGATGGCTCCAAGAACGATGCCAAGAAGTGTTGTGATGCCGGCGGCGAGAATGAGGGCAAGGTTGACGCTGTTCAGCGTTGAGCGCACGTCATTGAGCGAGGGAAATTCGAAATACGCCGCGTCCACTGAATCAATCGGGACTCCGACGGCGAGTACCAATTCGTTTTCAACTTCAATGCGCATAGTTGCTGGTTGACGATTTTGTAAAACTGCATTCAGCAAGGAAGGTGGGATGGCGGACGACGAAAAACGTGCGTCATTTCCCGTCCAAGTTCCGCGAAAATAAACCAGGGGACGATCGGCCCCAAGTCTCTCGAGCACAGTTTGGATGTTGGTGGGATTTGATTGAAGATCAACAGCGAGGCGCGAAGCATTGGCATACGTCTGATCGATAGCGCTTCCTATTCGTTCGTCTACCAAATTTGAACGCGTGAAATTAAAAGTCGCAAGCGCCAAAAAGAGCGACAATGCCAAACTGCCAAGGCCGAAAGTTAAAAGAATTCGACTACGTAATCCCATCGGACGAATATGCCTACGGCGGGCTGGCCCATCTGATCTCTTGGAACGAGCCTTGGGTGTCGGCGACTTGATCATGTCTGGCTCGATTGTCACCAAGTATCAAGCCTGTAGACGGTAACCAAGGCCACGTACCGTCACGACGTGACGCGGGTTGGCAGAATCACTTTCAACTTTTGTGCGAAGCCGCCGGATATGAACATCGACAAGGCGTCCATCGCCAAAATATCCATAACCCCACACATGGTCAAGAAGATGTTCGCGACTAAAGACCCGTCCAGGGTTTTGTGCGAGTTCACATAACAATCTGAATTCTGTTTTCGTCAAATGAAGTTCGGTGCCCGAGCGCAAAACTTTGCCTTCGTCGGGAATGATCTCAAGGTCGCCGAAGATGAGTTTTGGGTGCGCGGGATGCGCGGGACGGGCCCGACGCAATAAGGCCCTAATTCTTGCCGAGAGTTCTTTGGGTGCAAATGGCTTGGTGAGGTAATCGTCCGCTCCGGCTTCAAGACCGGCGACAACATCGTGAGTGTCGGCTCGAGCGGTCACCATCACGATCGGAACATCGCTAGACCGACGAATGGTGCGACATAACTCGAAGCCGTCTATTCCAGGCAACATGATGTCGATGAGGACGACATCAGCGGGTTGACGGAGGAATAAAAGTGCAGCTTCTTCGCCGCTTGCGGCTTCGTCGACGGTCCAGCCTTCGTCTTCGAGCGCCAACTTAACCGCGGCACGAATTCGTTCATCATCTTCAACAGCAAGGATTCTTGTACCCACGTCTACATCTTGCCCTATGGCAGGGCTGCGGCGGGGACAAGCGTGACGATTCTTTGAGATCGGGTTACAGAGATGACACCAGCGACGAATGAATTCGGGGAGTCGTCACTAAGACTTCTGAAGGAACGATTGGCCCACCCGAAAAGTTAGAAACCGTGGCGCCAGCCTCTGAAGCGATCAATTGACCTGCGGCGAGGTCCCAGGGTTGAAGGCCTTCCTCAAAGTACGCATCAATTCGCCCACTCGCGACAAAACAAAGATCTGCGGCAGCGGCCCCGCAACGGCGAATATCGCGAACTTGTGGCATTAATCGTGCAACTCGTTGTCCCTGGGCCTCGCGTCGAGTTGAGTTGTAGGAAAACCCGGTCGCAATGAGTGCAGTATCTATTGATTCACAATTTGAGACGCGCAGTGGGGTCGAACCAAGCCACGCCCCATGTCCTTTTGCAGCGACAAAGAGTTCGCGTGTCGCTGGTAGAAATACTGCTGCGGCAACTGGATCGGTTCCGAGACAAGCGGCAATTGAAACTGCGTACCCACTTAAGTTGTAGAGAAAGTTTGTCGTCCCATCAATTGGATCGACAAACCATGTCAACGGTGACGTGCCCTTGATGTGAGTTCCTTCTTCTCCGACAATCGAATCATTCGGGCGCAGTTGCCCAAGTTGTTTCAAGATGAGTTGTTCACTTGCCGTGTCCCACTGGGTCACCATGTCGGTTACCGATGATTTTGTTTGAACGTTGCCTGCGCCGTTTCGACGACCAACAAACACCAAATCGCCAGCGTTGCGAGCAATGCGGGCCGCAACATTCATCAGAGCGACGTAATCGTCATTCATGACTGTTCATCATTCATGTTTGGGGATCGCCGATATCGCGCCATTCGCCAGTCGCTCGCAAAACAAGTACTGCAATGATTGCCGTTCCGCCAGCGGCCACAATTGCGCCGATCACGAGCCCAAGCCCAAGGGGTGTTGCGCTGGCGCCATCGTATTGAATGTCGACAAGCGTGTAGCCGATCAGTGCTCCGCCTAGACCCCCGAGAAGTATCGAAACAAAGGCCATGATTCGCGCCAAAGGCGATGGCAGGGCCGAGAGTGGACGTTCATTGGTCACGTCTACATCGTAGGCTCGTGAGGTGATCCAAGGTTCGGTTGACGACAAAGTTCTCCCAGCGCGGCGCGTGGTTGTGGTGATACCGACCTATAACGAAATAGGAAATATCGCCCAAGTCATCTCAGGCGTGACCGAGGCATTGCCTGATGCATCCATTTTGGTCGTTGATGACAACAGTCCTGACGGAACCGCTGATCTTGTTGACAAGATTGCTGCCGAACTTCCCGCGAACTTTCCTGGGTTTGTCAAAGTTCATCGGCGACACAATAAAGCCGGACTTGGCGCCGCCTACCGTGACGGTTTTGCCGTTGCCCTCGAATTAGGCGCAACGATTTGCGTGCAGATGGACGCCGACCTTTCGCATCACCCTATGTATTTGCCGGCCATCGTTTCAGTTGTTGATATGGGAGCAGACGCAGCCCTTGGCAGTCGGTACATCCCAGGTGGACGAATTGAGAACTGGCCACCGTTGAGGCACTTCTTGTCACGTTGGGGAAACCGATTTGCCGCTGGCATGTTGGGTCTTGCGATCAACGACGCGACCAGTGGGTACCGCGCTTATTCAAAATCAATTCTTGAACGTATGGATTATGCAAGTGTTCAAGCCGAGGGTTACGGTTTCCAAGTCGAGATGTCGCATCGAGCGGTTCGATGCGGTGGTCGCATCGTAGAAGTCCCGATTCTGTTTACCGATCGAGTTGTTGGTGAATCAAAGTTGACGCACCACATCATCGGTGAGGCATTCGGTCTTGTGGTGAAGTTGTGGTTTGCAGATCGAGTTTTGCGACGTTTTCAACGACGATGATCGAGCGGCAAATGCATCATGACTGAATATCGCACGATTTTGCACGTCGATATGGATGCATTCTTCGTTTCGGTTGAAATGAGACGGCATCCTGAATTAATTGGACAACCTGTTGTTGTCGGCGGGGCTGGATCTCGCGGAGTAGTCGCAGCCGCAAATTATGAGGCGCGTCGCTACGGGGTTTTCTCGGCCATGTCGTCTTCGAAAGCCCGACAGCTATGTCCGCAAGCGGTCTTTTTGTCGGGCGACTATGCCGAGTATTCGAAAGTCAGCAAACAAGTACACACGATTTTTGGGCAGTTCACTCCGTTCGTTGAGCCAATCGCTCTTGATGAAGCATTCCTTGACGTGACAGGTTCAATACATCTCTTTGGCGATGGCACGGCGATCGGTTGGAAGATTAAAGAACAAATACAGAACGAACTTGAATTGCCGTGTTCGGTTGGAGTTGCGACATCTAAGTTCATCGCCAAGTTGGCTTCTAAAAAGGCTAAGCCGATTCCGACGAGTGGTGGAATCAAAGAAGGTCACGGAGTTTTGCTGATTGTTCCGGGTGAAGAGTTGGTCTTTTTGCATCCTTTGCCGGTTCAGTCGTTGTGGGGAGTGGGCCCAGCGACTTTGGCGAAACTTGATCGACTCGGCGTGCGGTTAGTTGGCGATCTCGTTGCGCTTGGAGAAGAAACCCTCATTCGGGCGGTTGGCAAAGCGCATGGGCGTCATTTGTTCGCTCTTGCCAATGGAATTGACGATCGGTCGGTGCAGACCGTACGCGACTTGAAGTCAATCGGTCACGAAGAAACCTTTTCCCATGACATCACCGACCGCGTGGCAATGCGGCGTGAGATTGTCCGGCTCACCGATGCAGTGTCGTCACGACTGCGCGCTCATGAAAGTGCGGCGCGAACTCTCACTCTCAAAATTCGTTATTCGAATTTTGAGACAATTACTCGCTCAGTTACTCCAGGAAGCCCATTGGCTAGTGCTCCAGCGATGGTGAAAGCGCTTGATCCTTTGCTTGAAAAGATTGATCCAACAATTGGTATTCGTTTGATTGGTGTCAGCGTGTCGGGATTTGTTGAACCCGTCGAGCAATTGTCTCTGCTTAATTTTGGGGGTGACGGGAGTGATCAATCTGTGGCCGATGGTCGCACGACCGCCGACCTTGAACGCGATTGGAGTCCGGCTAGCCAAGCAGTTGATGAGATTCGAGAAAAGTTTGGACGAGATGCGATCAACCCAGCAAGTTCAATCACAGTCACTGGTCGACGCGAATTAGGACAATCACCATGGGGCCCTAGTGAAGAAAAACCAGGGCATGCTTTGCCTTAGGCCGTTCGGTCTGTGAGACTATGTATTGACTAGTGAAAGATGGAGGTGAAACCCATGGCATTGTCCGAAAACGAACAACGCATTTTGCGCCAAATCGAAGAAGAACTACAAAATGACTCAAAGTTTGCTCAAGCCGTGTCGCCTTCGGGGTTGTACACCCATTCGGCTAAAACAGTTCGTTGGGCCGTAGTTGGCCTTGTTCTATGCCTAGTCCTTTTGGTCGTCTTACTTCAGGTTCATTACATCGCAGCATTCGCAGCATTCGTAGGCATGTTGGCATTGCTCGCTGTCATTGAGCGCAACGCTCGAGCGATGGGTAAAGCCGGAATTCAAGACATGGCTGGGGCAATTCGCAAGGCACGTTCGTCCGCCGGTCGTCGCCTTCAGTAACAAGAGTCTTTACCGGCGAGATTGAGATCCGCCGGCAAGTTTCCAAGCAAGGCGCGGACTGAGGTGCTGGCGAATCTGAATTTTCAATGGCAACTGTGAGTGATGTGTTCTCACAAAGTCATCGAGTTCTTGATACAAGGTGTTAGTCACTTCAGGTTTGGCAAATAAATGTTGTGTGACAAGGTTGACGATTCGTTCAATCAGTTCGGCATGAGCCCAACTTTGCTCGATGAATCGCTGACCAATTTCAAAAACGGTGAGTTGATTCGGGAGTTCGCCATGGACAATTTCAAATTGTGCGACAGCAGATCTCCAGCTCATGAGAATCACATTGCTTTCTCGTCGACGGATGGTAGATCGAACAAATCGGGGCATCGCGAATGCCCACAATGCAATGAACGCGATCGTTAGAGCAAAGTAGATAAAAACTTGTATCAAACTTCGTGAACTCGCCGGGGTTGACGGCTTCATCGGATTTGCTGAGTCGGCCGGAATGGTCGTTGGTATGAGTGCGATAGTTGTCGATGTTTGATTGAGCGATGTTGTTGTTGGCGCCACCGCGGCGGGGACTGAATCATCTTGGGCAGGTGCAACATTTGTGTAATCAGCTGATGGTGCGCCACGACCAGGGGTTGGTTCAAATAAGACCCAACCAATGCCATCAAACCAAACTTCCGGCCATGCATGGGCGTGTTGGCTACGAACATTGAAGAGTTGAACGTTTGATGTTCCGATCGGAGACTGTTCACCGGGAGTGAATCCAATCGCAACTCGGGAAGGGATGCCGATCAGTCGAGCGAAGAGCGCGAACGTTGAGGAAAATTGTTCGCAATATCCAGTTTTACGATTGAGGAACTCAAGAGTTGCTGTCGACGAATTACTTGACGGGACATCGAGAGAATAGGTGAAATTATCTCGGAAGTAACTTTGTATCGCCAACAACTTTTCGTAATTTCCCGTCGAGCCTTTGACGATTTGATCAACAACTTGTTGAAGTTCGGTGATTTCTTGATTCTGTGGGAGTTGTAGGTATTCGTCATTAGGGGGAGAGGATGACGATGAGATTCGCAATGTGTCGGCTGAGGGAACGACGACAGTTGAAACGATCTGGTAGTTGTCATTACGTTTGAGACCGTCTTTGCTGACAAGTAATGTTCCGCTTTGAGGTTCGTAGAACAAACTTCGTGTCGCCGACCGCAATTGGACTGGCCGATCAGCGACTGGCGCAAAATTTCCGGCGAGGCTTTGAATCGTGACGAGTTGGGTAACTTCAGTTTCGGCCACACCAACTTCGGAAATCGTGGCAGTACTTGGGAGTTCACCACCTGCGCTATCGAGGAGATCTTGCGAAATAGTCCATTGAGTCCCATCAAAATTGGGCAAGGAAGTCGCACGCCAATACGAGGGGGATTCGGAAGCGACGCTGAAGAGTATTTCGTCAGTGGGGTCGTTCAGACGACCGCGGATATCAACGAGTGGATCTAGTTGCGGCCCCGCCTTGCCCGAATGGTTTGATAGCCATGAGTCTTCGTGAGCGCCTGGTATTCGTGGGCCAATCACTAAGGCAATCAAACTCGCGACCACTGCTAAGAGGGCGATGTACGAGGCTGACAGCATCGTTGTCCGTCCAGGCCGATACCCAAAAAGTTTGCTACTTCTTGCGAGTTGATGTCGTAGTCGTAAAACAGCGACAGAAATAACTGCCGTAGCGATCCAGAGTGCGGTGACGATCGTTCGATTTCGGTCAATGCCGACGCTCGCAAGAACAACAAAAATGATGGTGGACGGAATGAGCGATTCAACGCGACCAGCAAAGCGAAAAGCGAATGCATCCGATAGGAACGCAATGAGACCGATGCTGACGAGGCCGATAAACCCAAATCCGGATTGGAGTGCTAGGGGTGGGACGGCGTCACCAAGGAGCCCCCATGAATCAGAAATTTCTTGCCATACGAACGACCAAGTGCGACCAAGCGGTAGTCCAAATGTCAAGGTGTGACGGGCCTGAAAATAGGACGCGAGAAGATAAGTAAACAACGTGACGCCAACGAAGGACAACAAGAATGGCAGTCTCCATCGTCGAAGTGCGTAGGCCACAAGGTGTCCAGCAGTCGCAACAATGATGTAAGAAGTGAGAAATTCCCATCCACTAAAAATTCGGCAGAACGAAATTGCCGTCACGAGGGTCAAAATCCAAAGAGTGCCCACTCCGAGTAGGTCACGCAGCGTTCGATCGTATGCAATGTCTTTGCTGGTGGGGCGAGAAGCAGAAGTTGTCACGGGCGGGCGATTCAGACGAGATATTCAGCCGATAGCGAGGACAGAAGGTTCCAACTTTCAGCGAAGAATTTGAGTTGTTGGCCCGAGAGCACGAACCAATGGGTGGGAAGATTGCTGGCAACGGGCGAGTTTTCGCAAAAAATAACCACAACGATTCGAGCTGATCCGCATTGTTTCCAGGTTGTCTCAATCCATTGAGAATCTGGATTTCCTGTAATGATGACGTCCACCTTGAGCTGACCCGATTCGCGTGTGGAGATATGTATCGAATCGTTGTCAACCGCAGTTATTCTGGCGAGAAATTTAAGGACTTGCGTTGCCTCTGCAGGAGCGGAGATGGAAAAATTTTGTAAGCCGCAGTTGATACTGACTTTCGCAAAGTCTTCGTCATTCTGATTTGCAGTAGATCGGGCAAACGAAGCGGCCACAGAAACCGCACGCTCAAAACCCTCGGGTGAATATGAACGAGTTTGTGTATCGAGAGTGATGTGCATGTCTACAGCGATTTCGGTTTCATATTCGTTGACGACCAAGTCTTCGCGCTTTGCACTGACTTTCCAATTGATACGGCGGGGATCGTCGCCCACTGAATATTCGCGCATCGAACGGAATTCAGAACTCGTTGGTTGGTTGCGAATGGCTCGCTTGATGGCGTCAACTAATTCGCCAGTGCCAATTTTAGGATCAGGAAGATCGATATCGACTGATTGAGGGAAGACGGTGACTTCTGTTGACTGGCCTAAATTTTTTGATCGTCGCGAAAGCCCAAGTGGATCTGCAACCTCGACAATTGCTGGTCCGAGGATGAGATCGCCGCGGTGATGAGTGGCGATTTGGTAACTGGCTCGAGCCATGTGCCCCGAAGGTAAAGGTGCCAGCGAGATGTGAACTCTCCCTCCATCTTCTGTTGATTCATATACATCACAAGCGGGGATTCGTGAGTTTGTTAGCACGCTGAGTTCAACCTCAATGATTTGTCCAGCTTCTGGGTTACGTGGAACAACTGCTCGGTTGATCTCAATATTTGGTTTTTGTGTGATGACCAACAGTGTTGCGACCACCACGCATGTGATGAGCGCCGTACCCATGATGAAGAGTTCAATGAGTCCGAAGAGGCGACCGACAGCAATGGTGATGAGACCACCGAAGATAAAAACTCCGGATTGTCTTGAGAACATATCTAACGTCCAGAGGGCACAGGTACGGTTGCGAGAATTTCCTGGATGACGTCACTCGTCGTGATGCGACGATCAGAGTTACTGTTTCGCAAAACAAGGCGATGCGCCAAAACTGGGACTGCAAGTTCTTTGACATCATCGGGTGTTGCGTAATCGCGGCCCCGCGCGGCTGCGAGTGCTCGCACTGCTCGCGCCAATTGAATGATTGCTCGAGGAGACAATCCAAGTGCAACTTGGGGGTGTTTGCGACTCGCGTGGGCAATATCGACGAGATAATTCTTCAGGGGATCAACCATTGATACTCGAGAAGCAGCAGTGATCATTTCTTGAATGTCCTGGGCAGTCACAACCGGTGCAAGTTGATCAGTTAATTCGGCACCAGTTTTAGGTTCAAGAATGTCAAGTTCGGCTTGGCGGTTTGGGTATCCGATCTCCATGCGAATCAAAAACCGGTCAAGTTGACTTTCGGGCAACTTATATGTGCCGTCATGTTCAACCGGATTTTGTGTTGCAATGACAAGAAACGGGTGCGGCAAACGACGGGTGACACCATCAATTGATACTTGGCGTTCTTCCATCGCCTCTAAAAGGGCCGACTGGGTCTTAGGAGAGGCACGATTGATTTCGTCAGCAAGCACGATGTTGGCGAATAGCGGTCCTTCTTGAAATTCAAAGACCTCACGATGTTTGCTCCAAATTGAAACTCCGACAAGGTCGGACGGTAACAAGTCGGGAGTGAACTGAACGCGTTTCCACGAACAATCGATAGAAGCTGACAGAGCTTTGGCCAAACTTGTTTTGCCGACGCCTGGCACATCTTCGATGAGTAGGTGACCATCGGCCAGCAGGCAAACAACGGCGAGTTCAATGGGGCCTTTTTTACCCTGAAGAACCAGGCTGACGTTGTCCACGATGGACTCAAACATGCGGGCGAAGGAACGGGAGGAAGTTGAACTGGGGGGAGAAGACACGGTGACACGCTAGACGCTAGATACCGTGAGTGGGATGGCAACGACCTCTGGAATTCTGGCAGTTGACATTGGCGGAACGAAATTGGCTGCTGCTGTCGTCACCGCTCAAGGTGACATTATTCGTCGAGACCGAGTAGCAACGCCGGCGCGGGCCCCATGGATCACACTTTCGACGTTGATTAAACGTATTCAAGCCGCAGCGGCTGACATTGAGTTAGTCGCCTGTGGCGTTGCTTGTGGCGGCCCGATGAAAATTGGTGGAACCGAGGTATCTCCGTTGCACATTCCGGCGTGGGCTGATTTTCCGCTTTTGTCATCAATCTCAGAATTAACTGGTTTGAAGACGTACATCGATAATGACGCCAAGGCTCTTGCCCTGGCCGAAGGTTGGAAGGGTGCGGCACGCGATTGTGCAAATTTCATGGCAGTCGTGATTGGGACTGGAGTTGGAGGGGGTCTCGTTGTCAGTAATCGCCTCGCCGTGGGTCGCACTGGAAATGCTGGTCACTTTGGGCACATCGTGGTTGGGGGAGACATTGTCGGGCATGATGATCGGCCGTGTCGCTGTGGAGGACGAGGTTGTCTCGAAGCGTATTTGTCAGGTCCAGCCGTTGAACTAGAAACTGGACGCGACCCGATGTATGCACCGATGAACTTGAAAGTCCGTAACGGAATTTTATTAGGACGAGCCGTGGCATCGGTCGCGGCAGTCGCTGATATTTCGCGGGTCGTTGTTGGAGGAAGCGTCGCGTTGGGATGGGGCGATCCGTTCTTCCAGGCAGCTAACGATGAGTTGGCCTCACGATCTAAATTGCCCTTCACTGCTGGGATCTCCATCGTGCCCCTCGGCCTTGGTGATTCGTCGGCGTTGATCGGTGCTGCCGCCGTAGCTCTCACCAGTATCAACAACTGAAAATTCTCGGGCTGCAGCAAATGGCGAGTAGGTTCGCAAGTATGCGTCCGATGTATGACCCCGAAGTAGATGTCTTTCGTAGCCAAGTGCAGTCGTTCCTAGCCGAAAACCTTCCAGCCGATTGGCGCGGCATCGGTTTATTGCCCGCTGACGAAGCCCACGCATGGGTGATGGACTGGCGCAAGATTTTGCATCGTGAACGTTTTTTGGCGGCAGGTTGGCCGGCCGAATATGGCGGCGGTGGTATGTCGGCGCTCGAACAAGTGATATTGGCTGAAGAATTTGCCAAAGCGGGTGTGCCAACTGGTGGATCAAATGATGGCTTTGGCATCACTATGTTGGGCAACACATTGTTGACGTGGGGAACTGAAGAACAAAAGCAGTATTACTTGCCGCGCATCTTGTCCAATGAAGATGTGTGGTGTCAGGGCTATAGCGAGCCCAATGCGGGCAGTGACTTAGGAAGTCTGGGTCTGAAGGCAACTCTTGACGGCGATCAGTGGGTATTGAACGGACAAAAAATTTGGACGTCGGCTGGACATTTGGCCGATCACATTTTCACGTTGGCGCGAACCGATCCTGACAGTCCGAAACATAAAGGCATTTCATTTCTTTTGGTTGATATGCGCCAACCCGGAATAGAAGTTCGCCCGATCAAAATGATCAACGGCGAGAGCGAATTCAACGAAGTCTTTTATACCGATGCAGTATGTCCTAAGGAAAACGTCGTTGGCGGACTGAATAATGGTTGGGCCGTAGCAATGACGTTGCTTGGTTACGAGCGTGGCGAGGGTGCAGCGACGGTCCCCGTGCGTTTCCAAGCCGAACTTGATCGATTGCTGCTTTTGGCTCGGGAATGCGGGGTTGACCAAGATCCTCGCATTCGACAAAAACTGGCATGGGCCTATTCAAAGGTTCAGATCATGCGCTATCTCGGATTACGCACCCTGACAAAATTCCTTGCCGGAGGTCACCCCGGACCTGACGGCGGAATCTTCAAGCGTTACTGGAGCGAATATCACCAGGCTGTCACTGAACTTTCGATGGAAATCCTTGGGGCCTCAGCTATGTGCCCAGAGGGACGACCTCCCTTGAATTCGTTCCAACCAGATGATCGCAGTGCCCCTAACTCCAGCGGAAGTTGGACTGGGGCGTTTCTCAATGCCCGTGCTGGAACGATTTATGCAGGCTCGTCGCAAATTCAGTCAAATATCATTGGCGAGATGGTGCTCGGTTTACCTAAGGAACCTCGCTGAATCATGAATCGAATTCGCCGAACGTGTGCGATGACGTACATCGTGACTGGGGTGATTGTCCGACCGCGCTACTGGGTGGTCGCTCTACGTGTTGCTCGGCGCATGGTTCCGTCGCGTTGGTGGACGATGCGGCCATATTTGCCGGTGCCGACTGCCGACTACGTGAAGTTTCGCCTCGAGACCCAATATGGGGGAACTTCGCCTCAGCCAAACCTTCCCGATGTTTTGAAGTACTTGCAATGGGTCCGTCACTGGGATGCCGTGGCATGATCACTGATGTGATTCGTAGGGGAAATTAGTTTCAGATGAGGAGCGCGCTGGTACTGAATGCAACGTATGAGCCACTCAGTGTTGTGCCTTCTCGTCGGGCAGTTTGTTTGGTTTTGAGTGACAAAGCCGAAATGGTTGAGCATGACGGGGCATTTATTCGAAGTGAACGTTTGTCATTGCCGTCGCCGTTAGTTATTCGCTTGCGTTATGTCGTCAAAGTGCCGTATCACCGCAAGACTTCATTGTCGCGCCGTGCCGTTTTTGCACGTGATAACCATCGTTGCCAATACTGCGGAGGTCTCGCTGAATCAATTGATCATGTGATGCCGCGGTCTCGGGGCGGTCAACACACTTGGGAAAATGTTGTTGCGGCGTGCCGTAAATGCAATCTTGGCAAGCGTGATCGGACGCCGGATGAAGCTGGTATGCGTTTGGCGATTCCACCAATGACACCCCGCGAGCTGGCGTGGGTGACAGTTGAAGCGGGGACCGTGCCAGACGCATGGAAGCCATATTTACTGAAGGCCTCGTGAATTATTTTGTCGACGCTGATCAATAGGTTGACCGGATCGTGCGAGGAGTTTCACCATCGTCCATTTCCGGTCGCGAATGAACCGGTCATTTCGCTGTTTACTCCAGTACAGCCAGCAATCATCCTCGGCTCGACGCAAGAGCGATCGTTGATCAATGAGAAAGCTTGCCTAGCGAACAACATTGAAATTGTCAAGCGGCATAGTGGTGGCGGAATTGTATTTCTTGCCGAAGATTCCACAATTTGGATTGACGTTGAAATTCCACGTGAACATTCATTGTGGTTAAACGATGTTGGCGATTCTTCACTGTGGCTCGGTGAGGTTTTTAAAGAAGAACTCTCAGAACTTTGCGATGTCAACCTAGAAATTCACCGTAGTGGGTTGATCAAAACAGTCTGGTCGCCACTTATTTGCTTTGCTGGACGCGGACCTGGCGAGGTGTTCACTGGGGATGGCCGCAAAGTCGTCGGAATCAGTCAGCGTCGAACGCGCGATTGGGCAAGATTTCAATGTGCAGTTTCCTTGCAGTGGAAACCTGAATTACTTCTTGAGTTATTGAATGAGCCATGTCCGACACTTGTTGACATTGAAAATTGTGGATCAAATCTTTCGCTAGATTCTGCAACAGTTGCGACGAAAATGACTGACGCAATTCGGATTGCTTTGGATTAAGCGGCGGGTGCTGTTGCCGGGCTAGTTGTGGTTGGGGCAATCGTCGTCGGGGGAGTTGTGCTCTTGCAAGCATCGAGAGGTTTGACAACAAGGTAAGGATTGCTCGCAACGCCGCCACCTGGGTGATATTCAAAATGTAAATGCGGTGACGAACTGCTGCCAGTACTTCCGACGTAACCAATGACTTGTCCCGCTACGACTGTTGATCCGAGTGCTGCTCCATCGGCGAATGCTGAAAGGTGGGCGTAGTGGAAGTATGTGCCATCAGCGGCGGTGAGTCGTACTGCGTTTCCACCAAGTGAACCTGGATGATCAAGGAACACGCGGGTGATGGTGCCATTCGCGACGGCGTAAATTGGCGTTCCAGACTTGGCGATGATGTCAACACCTTCGTGGCGACGGCCACCAGAACGTGGGGCCTGCCACGTGTCAGTGAACCAACATGGTCCAAGCACGGGAAAGACTGTGGGGAGGGTCGCTGGTGAAGTGTTGGTCGTCGTTGGAGTTGTCGTTGGAGTTGTCGTTGTGGTCGTTGAGGCGCTTGGAGTGCTCGTTGCTAATCCAGGAATGAATCCGATGTACACAGCAGTGCGCAGATCAAGTTTTCCGGTCGCCATGAGGCTTTGGGCTTTTTGAAATGCGGTGATCGCGGTACTCGTTGCTGTTCCAAATTTCCCGTCGGCGCCACCTTTCACTGCGATGCCAGCGGTGACTAACAAGTTTTGCAGCACCTTGACCGCATCGCCGGTGTCGCCAATTTTCGGAAGTGCAGGCGCTGGCGTGAGGCCGAGTAACTGGGCGGTGAGTTGATCGACGACTCCACCTGCTGCAATACGCATATTTTGTTGAAAAGTTGTCACTGCAGTTGTCGTGCCAGAACCAAATCGACCGTCAACCCCGCCCTTGACTGATATTCCCGCAGTCACCAAGGCCTTTTGTAATGCCTTCACTGCATCGTTGTTCTCTCCGGCAAGTGGGAACGGACCCGGAGTAGCTGGTGGCGCAGTAGTGGTTGGAGCAGTAGTCGTTGGAGCAGTAGTAGTTGGCTGAATAGTTAATTGAACGCTTCCTTCAACGATTCCAAGTGAAATCGCAGTTGTGATATCAACGATTCCGGTTGCGGTGAGTCCGCGACTTGTTTGATATGCCGAAACCGCATTTGTTGTCGCAGCTCCGAAAATTCCGTCGACGCCACCGCGAACTGACATTGATGCATTAATTAAAGATTGTTGGAGGGCTGTCACTGTTGCGCCGCGCTGACCGAGAATTGGCAGGGAAGGGCTAGGCGCTAGTCCGAGAAGAAATGCCGTTGTTGAGTTCACAACACCGGAAGTCGTGAGTCCTTTGCCTGACTGAAATGTTTTGATGGCGTTGGATGTGCCTTGCCCAAAAATTCCGTCAACGCCACCGGCCACGGAAATTCCTTGAGCGACGAGTGCTTGTTGAAGAGAGCGAACTGCTTGACCGCGGTCGCCAATTTGCGGGAACGTCGAAGCCTTTTTGGTCAATAGTGAGTGAGCGACTGAAATTTGTGTCGGCGATGTTGCCGCGCGAGCTGTCGTTGCGCCCCACGCTCCCGAAGTAATGAGGGTCATCACCACGGCGCACACAGACGTGAGGGTCCAAGTACGAGGTCGCTGGCGTGAAGCAGCGAGATCTATGTGGCTGATGTTGAGCACCTATAGGTATCGGCGCGTTCTGATGCCCAACTTGAGGATTTCCTGGAGATTTTTGCCAAATGTGAGATTTCAGAGGTAAGGGAGCGACCGTGCGGAAAAAAAAAATCAAAAAAGTGGCGCGAAAAGGGGAAAAGTGGTTGACAAAGGGGGGTCGTGGGGTGCAAAGTGGAGGACATAGGGGAAATGTGGAGGCAGAAACCACATTTCTCTGGGTTTTCATCACGGCACGAGAGGCAGATCAGTGGAAGGTTTCGTTGGAAGATACGAGCGTCAGCTTGACCCCAAGGGTCGAGTCGCTCTTCCGGCGACCTTTCGAAACCGTCTCGAGCCCCGTTGCTATTTGGTACTTGGGCAGGACAAATGCATCAGTGTGGTCACAGTTGCGGTATCTCTGGCCTGGGCTGAAGAAATGACTCAGGCGGTCAAGCGAGGCGAAAAGACCCGAGCCGAATTGCGCGCCATGGCCGCCAATATGGTCGAAATCCAAGTCGATGGACAAGGTCGAATCACTCTGGATGACAATCTGCGTCAGTTTGCGGGTCTCAGCACTGGTGCGAAGGTCGTCGTTTCAGGAGCTTTTGACTCAGTTGAAATCTGGGAACCAAGCCGTTTCGCCCGCATGTTGGCGACTGGCGAGGGTGTCATTGCTGGTGAGGGCGAATGATGTCGACTCAGCCGGCAATTTTTTCGCACGATCCAGTGATGGTGCGCGAGATCACTGGACTCTTTGCGAACGTTCCAGATGGGGTCCTCCTGGACGCGACTCTCGGAGGCGCTGGACAT
>JBAXIP010000011.1:0-28462 GCA_037138315.1 Actinomycetes bacterium | reverse complement strand
CAAGGCAAACTTGATATCGGTCACTGT
Source organism: Actinomycetes bacterium (assembly GCA_037138315.1). Taxonomy (GTDB): domain Bacteria; phylum Actinomycetota; class Acidimicrobiia; order Acidimicrobiales; family Ilumatobacteraceae; genus Casp-actino8. The sequence goes on along the minus strand of JBAXIP010000011.1, from coordinate 28,435 downwards.
TCATCAATCAAGGTGTACGGAACCGAGTTCTACCTTGAAGCATTCAGACTCTTGTTTGAAATTCTTGGACCGACGGGTTACCTCGTGCAAGGAACACCAGGCGCAGTGATTCGCGCCCGACTCGAGAGCATGTACCGCGGCATGCTCATCCTCACCTTTGGTGGCGGAACAAACGAAATGCAACGCGACCTCATCACAATGTTCTCTCTTGGATTCCCCCGGGCGGCCCGCTAATGGATTTTTCACTTACCTCAGACCAAAACGAATTGCGCGCACTCGCTCGTCAGATCTTGACCGATGTCTGCACACCCGAACACCTCAAGCAGATCGGTGCAACCGAAAGCGCAACCGATCTTGCGTTGTGGCGCACGCTTGCCGATGCTGGTTTAGTTGGTATCGGCCTTCCCGAATCGGTTGGGGGCGCCGGTCTCGGCATCATTGAAACCTCAGTGGTTCTTGAAGAAATCGGCCGCGTTGCTGCACCTGTTCCGGCATTCGCAGTCATGGGACTTGCAGCCAATGCGCTCGTGGCTTTTCCCGAACTACTAGATGGCGTTGCAAGTGGCGAAACTATTGTTACGGCTGCTCTTCATGAAGCTGTTGGCGATGTTTTCCATCCGGCAACCGTTGTAGTTGACGGAAAGATCACCGGAACCAAAGTGTGCGTTCCTCACGGATTGCTTGCCAAGCGCTTCGTCGTGAGCGCCGCTGATGGTTTGTACTGCGTTGAGGCCAACGACCCCAACGTCACGATCACTCGTCAAGACACAACAAGTGGTGTGCCCGACGCACTTGTGGTTTTCAAAAATGCAACCGTAAAGTGCCTCGGCAACCCGGGCGCAACAGCGGAGTTGATTAACCGCGGTATTGCTGCGGCGTGCATCATGACTTCGGGTGCTTGCCAATCAGCTTTGGCACTCATGGCTGAATACGCAAAGGGACGCTTTCAATTTGAAAAGGCCATCGCCACTTTCCAAGCTGTGAGTCAACGTGCCGGCGACGCGTACATCGATACCGAAGGCGTTCGCTTGACGGCATGGCAAGCTGCATGGCGATTGAGCGAAGGACTCCCCGCCGATGAAGCAGTATTGTCGGCCAAGTTCTGGGCGGCCGAAGGTGGCTGGCGCGTGATGCATGGTTCACATCATGTTCATGGTGGAGTCGGCGTTGACCGTGATTATCCGTTGCACCGCTATTTCTTGTTGCACAAGCAACTCGAACTGCAGTTGGGATCAACACAACCGAGCCTCGCGCGTTTGGGTCAGATTTTGGTTAATAGCTAACACCATGGCTCAACCATTACCTAACCCCAATCCAATACTGCCCGACGACCCGGAGTACTTGCCAATTCACACGCGCAACTACGAAGTGCGCGCATTCAAAGTGAACGACAACGAAATTTTGTTGTGGGGTGCAGTGCGAGATGACAAGCCAGCTGGCATGTACGTACTCGAAGATTCAGAAACTCTCACCATCCATCACATGGTTGTGCAGTTACGTGTTTCGTATCCGATGATGGAAATTCTTGATGCTTCAGCTGAGCTCAAAGAGTTCCCCCATAAAGAGTGTCCAGGAATTGGCATCAAATACAAAGGGCTGATCGGCTTGTCGATTGCCCGTGGGTTTACCCATAAAGTGCGCGAACTATTTGGTGGTCCGCGTGGTTGCACTCATACAACGGCCTTGTTGCAAGCAATGGGTCCTGTAGCCATTCAATGCGGATGGAGCATGCGTGTTGTCAAGATGACTGAAGCCTTCGAAACCGGAGCCGAGCGACCCGAGATGTCACCCGAGCAACGCGAAATGGGATTCAAGTCGAACTTAAATACCTGTCACATCTGGGATGAAGACGGCGAGCAAGTACGCAAAATTCGTGCCGGCGAAGATATTGGTGCGCCGTTGTCGGTGACTCGTCGACTTGAAAAACTTGGCCGCGACACCGGCGAATGGGGTCGCGTTCGCGGCTAGTTGCTCGTTAACCAATCAGGCGTAAGGCTTCGGCCTTAGCCCACTGATAGTCGGCTTTGCCCACTGGAGTGCGCTCGACGACTGGAACAAAGAAGACAGCTTTTGGACTCTTGTAGTCGGCGACCAACGTACGTGAAAAAGTCACGATGTCCTCCACGCTTGGACTAGTGCCCTTGCGAAGTTGAACTAACGCAGTGACCTGCTCGCCCCAACGAGCGTTCGGAGTGCCGATCACAACTGCGTCAAACACAGTCGGGTGCTGCTTCAGTGCTGCTTCAACTTCTTCAGGGTAAATCTTTTCTCCACCCGAGTTGATGCACACCGAACCACGACCCAGCAATGTGATCTGACCATCGTCTTCGATCTGAGCAAAGTCACCTGGGATGACCCAGCGCTTGCCATCAAATGTGCGGAAGGTTTCGGCCGTCTTCACTGGATCTTTGAAGTAGCCCAAGGGAATATTTCCGCTGCGAGCCAACTTGCCCACTTCGCCAACACCACATTGACGACCGTCTTCAGTGATTACCGTCGTGTCACTATTCATTGCGAACTTCGGAGAACTCATTGCCGACCCGTCATCGGTTCGTGCACCGGCCGCACCAGTTTCTGATGCACCAAAGCTGTCAAGGATTGCAACGTTCGGCAAAGCAGCACGAATCTGTTCACGAACACCGGCCGACAATGGAGCCCCACCGTTACCAATCGCGAACAACATCGCTAGGTCATAACTCGGACGCGGCTCAGCAACTAAATGCTCGGCGAGTGGCCGTGCCATTGCATCACCAATTGTCGATACCGATGTCACGACACCGTCAGCCACCAATTGCCATACGTCATGAGCATCAAAACGCTTTTTTGTGTACAGAACAAAACAACCACCAGATGTGATTGCGTTGCCCATAATCCACTGGCCACCACCATGCATCATCGGACCAATCGACATCAGACGAGCGCGAAAGCCCGACGCTGCGGCTTCTTCACCTAATTGTTCGATGCGATCAATCGGACGATTAGCGCGCGCCGAATTCATTGCACCAAGAATCACGTCTTCATGACGCCACATCACACCCTTAGGCATTCCGGTTGTGCCGCCCGTATAGAGAACATACACATCGTCGGCAGTGCGTCCGGGGAAATCGCGATCGGTTGAAGCGGCCGCCAAAGCAGCTTCATAATCTTCACCAAGCACGATGACATTACGAAGGTTCGGCAATGCGTCACGGACATCATTAATGGCACCTAAGTATTCGGCATCTGCGATGACTGCCACGCAATCGGCATTGTCATAGAGATAACGAAGTTCAGCCTCGACATAGCGATAGTTGACATTGATTGCGACTGCACTGATCTTGGCGCACGCATAAAAGGCCTCAACCCACTCGTGAGTATTTTGCGCGTGTACGCCGACATGCTCACCACGCTTGATGCCGATCGAAAGCAAGTGGTTCGCCAAACGAGTGATGCGTTCATCGAGTTCGGCGTACGAAAACTGAACGTCATTAGTAATGAGCGCAGGTTCATTGGGAATCGCATCAGCAATCACTTCGAAGAGGTCGCCGAGTTGGATAGAGCGGGGGTAGATCTTGTGGGCCATGTGAATCTCTCTATTTTTTGACGAAGCCATCGAGCATGTCGGTGAAGCCATACTTTTCATGCGGTCCGATTGCCATGTTCTCGTACAAGCCATAACCCTCATGACGCTTGCCATCACGATCGGTGTAAGCAAACTTGGCCGAGTTATCCACGATGCCAAACAAACGCATGGCACCTTCAGGAGTCGTTGTATCTAAGTGGAAGTTCTCAACCTTCAACGGGCCTTGCCACATTCCGTGGCGCCAATCGGCGTCATAGCCATAGCCAGTTCCGATACCAATATGCACTGGCAACAACGGTTCGATATCAAGGGTTGTGACGTGGCCGTCATCGGCGACAACACGAATCACGCCGCCTGTTGAGAAGCGCGAACCTTCGCGATATTCAAGATCGTGTTCGGGGCGACCGAGATGTTCAATACGACCATCGGGCCAAATGCGTGTTGCTTCTTCCATCACACGAGTGCCATCAGGATTCTCTTGCATGATGATCATGAGCGAGTGATCGGCAAAACGAATTGGCGTGTAAATCCAGAACCAGCTGAACGGATTGCTCGCACGAATTCCGGCAGGTTCACTTTCACCAATCGGGCGTACACCCCACGAGCGATCGCGGGTTCCCCACCAGGTCTTTGAGTCAATGGGGAATGTGTGTCCACCAGCAGTGAGAGTTCCGTCCCAACCACCAGTTTGCGCGAGGCGACACGTATCAAAAATCACGCGGCCGTTTTCACGGATGTAATGGCGAGGTTCTTCGAAAGCTGGCATAGCACCAGTCCAAGTGGCATCAATCGTGATACCCCATTCGTTGTCATCGCAACGCACGCGCAATTTTTGCAAAGGCTCAATGACTTCAATGCTGATCGGGCCGACGCCAGGGTTCATGCGGTTGGCGATGTCAAGCGCACCAGATGCACGGACGACCTGTTGTTGACCTTCATGGAAGACCAACAGGTACGCATCAATCACGCCAAGGTTTGGATAGACACCCAAACCACAGACAAACATCACTGTTCCGTCGTGATTGAAACCGTTGAAGTAGTAGCGATCATAGAAATTACGATCGCTCGTTGCGACGTGGCGCATCGGTTCAGACGTTTGATGAATTGGGAAGTCGTCGAGATTTGACAGCATGATGGCTCCGTTAGTGAAGTAACTTTTTCTTAGATTGTTGTCACGAGTGGCGCGACTTCGCTGGCGAACGCGGCGATTTGATCGCACAATTCGTCGCAACTTTGCGCTTTGAAGCGAACTTGCAATTGATTCACACCAGTTGCAGTTCCTTCAAGAATTCGTTCGGCGATTGATTGAGCAGAACCACTCAGCGTTGCTTCGCCGACATCAAACGAAGGTTTGCCGACATACAAAAACGGCGTGATGTGACCGATCATGAATCCGTCATTGGCTGATGAAGCGCGACCAACCCGGGCGCGTTCTTCATTCAACATGTTCACCATTGATGCGTCTGATGGTCCTTGTGGCAACCAACCGTCAGCAACCCGTGCAGCACGCTTAATAGCAGCCGGGCTTGATCCTGCAACCCAAATGGGTGGACGTGGCGACTGCGTCGGCAACGGTCGCGCACCGAATCCGTCAACGAATTCGTTCTCGAGCAATTTCGCAAGTTCAGGAACTCCGGTGTCAAGAGCTTTGCCGCGGCTATGAAAATCAACGCCAAGTAATTCGAATTCGGCTTGCGCGTGTCCGGCACCAATACCGATGAGCGCACGACCATCACTCAGATGATCGAGTGTGGCGAACTGTTTGGCCGCCACTCGCGGATTGCGATACGGCAACACATAGACATGGGTCAGCAATCCAACTTTGGATGTCATGCCCGCGATCCATCCGAGCGTGGCAATCGGGTCGGCCCAGTGGGTGCCCATTCCGCCAACGACCGATTCGGGAAGCGCCACGTGATCGCACACGCCGACATAGGCATACCCGTTGTCGTCACAAGCCCGAGCCAGTCGACCTAGTTCTTTGGGTCCGGAGGTTCGTTCCCAGTCGGCCACGAAGTACGCGCTTTGCGCCTGGACAGGCAGTTGCATTCCATAGATACGGCGTCCTTGCGGAACCGTGAACATCCCCCGAGTCATGGGTACACCTTAGGCGTTAGCGGTATTTTTTCTGATGGCGTGTCAGAAAGTATTTCCCTGTTCAAACACCGTCAACTGCGATCTTGAAGCCTCAATAGACCGATGAATAAAACGTTTAAGTCAATGTGTCTCACGGGTGATACAGTTTTCCCATGGGAAAAGTTACCTCAGGAATCAACGCAGTGACAGTTCGGGAATTAAGAAACCAGGGCGGGCAGGTACTGGACCGAGTCCTTGCGGGCGAACAACTCACGATCACTCGTGATGGGCAACCAGTCGCCGAACTCTCACCATTGTCCATACCTGCAAACCTGGCCACTCTGAAAAAGCGAGCGGCAAAACTGAAAGCCATTGACCCGACCTCGTTGCGAAACGATCTTGACGAAATTGTTGATCCTTGGTTATGACCGAATCTCTGTCGCCTCAACATGATGGTCTGCTAGATACCGACACGCTCATTCTGCTTGGAGAAATACAAACCGAACTTCCAGAATTCCCGGCAATCAGCGCGATCACCCTGGCCGAGTTGACGGTCGGACCTCTCGTTGCGAAAACCGCTACCGAAAGATCGCATCGATTAGGTCATCTTCAATTTGCCGAACGTAATTTTGGTGCTCTGGCATTTGATGAAAACGCCGCGCGAGTGTTTGGACGATTGGCAGCCCAAGTTCGCTCGTCTGGAAGAACGTCAAGAGCCAGGTCTTTTGATTTGCTGATTGCTTCAATCGCAGTTGCCAACGAACTCCCGCTGTACTCGGTCAATGTCGACGACTATGCCGGTATTGACGAACTTGACTTGCGCGCAGTTCCCCATCCCCGCAATCAGGAATCTTCCTGATTATTTCCGGGTGAGTTTTTCGGCGAGCCCGAATAACTGAGTGATCAACACCGCGACTAATACCGACGTGGTCGCGACGGTCCAGATCATTCCGTAATCAAGGCGTCCACGCGATTCGTTCAGCAGATTCCCGAGTCCGTCACCAGTTGCTAAATACTCGGCGATCATCACACCAAGCAGGGCGCGCGGTGCAGCCAAACGGGCTGCAGTCACCATTGCGGGAACGGCACCCGGTAGTCCAACGAAACGCAGTGACTTAAAACGTCCTCCACCGCTCACGCGAACAACATCAATAGCAGCGGTCGAAGTTGTTGCTAGCGCTTGAGAGATCGTCACAAATGACGGGAAAAACGTCACCGAAACACACACCACCACTGTTGCCAAAATACTTCGACCAAAAACCAAAACAATCAACGGCGTTAAAGCTGGCAACGGCATTGTTTGCGAAACCAAAGCAAACGGCAAAACCGCTCGGCCGAGTGCAGGTCGCAAACTCAAGATCACTGCGAGCAACAAAGCTGCAGCGAGCCCACACAGCAAACCAATCAAAGCCAACGGCAGAGTTTCGCTGTAGGCGTGGAACAACCGCGACCGTGAAAGTGAAGCGCGAGGGTCGGTCGTGAGATATCTCACAATCGCAAATGGAGACTTGGCGACTACTGGCGACATATCCAAAATACTCAGCACCAACGCCCAAAGACCTAAAACAACTCCGGCCGATATGACTCCCCCGCCTAATCGCTTCCACCAAGGACCAGTTGGTCCACCCATCGGCAAAGATGTTTGGACCGTGGCCGACATTGACGAGCGCGTGAGGCGAGAACCCAAAAAGGCGAACAACATGTACGCCGAAGCGGCCACTGCAGTGGCTACTAAACCGATACTCCATAAACGAGACGGGTTGGCCTGACCTAATGAACCAAGCAGATATGTTCCGAGTCCCCATCGAGTTCCGCCGCCAAACTCAGCGAGCAACGTTCCGAGTAACGCTGCCGGCGCAGCAACTCTGAAAGCACTCACAATGTACGGCAAAGCACTACGAACTCGAATCCAACGCAGCACATCGGTTGTCGAACCACCAGCGACCATAACAACATCAACAAGTCGCGGATCAACATCGCGCATACCGTTCATCGTTGCGATATAGGTCGGAAAATACACCGCCATAGCCGCCAGAATAATTCGCGGAGTTGTGCCTGTGAATGCCAACAACAACACCGGAACAATCGCGATCAACGGCACCGCGAATAAAGACATCCCTAGTCCGCGCAACAAGGTTTCGGCAATTCGAAATCGTGCAGAAATCGCACCAGCGATGATTGCGATGATATTTCCAATCACAAAACCAGTGCCTGCTGACTTCAAGGTCACCGACAAATGTGGCGGATAATCAGAACGATCTTTCCATAACTGAGCCAAAATTTGAGTCGGCGCTGGCAGCGCGCCCTGACCAATGAGTTCGAGTCGTCCCAATACTTCCCAGATAGATAGGACAATCAGCACTACGCCAGTGCCGCGAGCGAAACGACTGAAGTTCTTCATCTGGACAACAGTTTTCAGTGTCCGCCACCAGCGAACAGCAATTCAGACAAGTGATCAGCCAAATGATGGAATTCAGGACTACGCATGATCTCGGGAACTCGAGGCCGTTTGAATGGCACATCCACAATTTCGACAATGCGACCTGGCCGCGCCGACATGACAGCAACTTTGTCAGCAAGAAAAATTGCTTCTTCAATAGAGTGCGTTACCAAAATGGTGGTTGGACGACGAGCCGACCAAATTCGCTGCAATTCAAGATTCATTGTGCGACGAAGAATTTCATCAAGCGCACCAAAGGGTTCGTCGAGTAAGAGAACTTCGGGTTCGGTCACTAATGCCCGCGCGATGGCAACGCGCTGACGCATTCCGCCAGACAACTGCGCCGGCAATGCCTGCTCAAAACCTTTGAGGCCAACGAGCGAGATAAGTTCTTCAATCGCTGATTGATATTCCTTCACAGATTTGCCCATCACCTGCAAGGGCAAGGTGATGTTCTTCCATACTGAGCGCCACGGCAACAAGGCTGGGTCTTGAAACGCCACACCTAAACGACCAGCCGTACGCATTTCATCGGGCGACCTCTCGCCGATAAGCAATGAACCAGCATCAGGTGATTCAAGGCCAGCGAGCAATCGCAACAAAGTTGACTTACCGCATCCTGAGGGGCCGATCAACGAAATGAACGACCCGACCGGAACTTCTAAAGACACTTTGTCAAGTGCCCGAACTACATCGTCTTTGAGCGCGAAGGTGCGCTCCACGTCTTGAACGCGGAGCGCACCACCGGCTACTTCTTGCAACGTTGACAAATTTAGATTTCCTCGAGAAGAGTTGTGTCAAACATGTCGCGTGTTCCCTTGATGCCGATAGCACCGAGAGCTTCGAGGTTTGCGGCAATCGCTTCTTCGGACATTGAGTAAATTCCACCGTCTGACTTGATCAACGGCATCTGCGCATTGTTGAAGTACAACTCGTTTTCAATGGTGCGGCCAGTTCCCTTGAAGTAGGTGTCGGCAAACATCGGTGGGTACTTGGCTGGGTCTTTGAAGTTTTCGTCCCAACCCATGCGGCTCGCACGCAACCACTTCACAATTTCGGCGCGGTTGTTCTTCAAGGAATCCTTGGTCACAACAACTGTGTCGTTGAAAATTGTAAAGCCGTAGTCATACATCAAGAACGACGTTGCTTCTTCACCAGCTTGCTGAATGGTGAAAGGCACATTCGTTGTGAAGTCAACCGATGCATCAATTTCACCCTTAACAAGCGGGGTTGGATCGTATTCGTACGGCACGATATTGACATCAGCCTTATTGACACCGCTGATTGACAACATTGCTTCAACCGAAACAGTGTTTGACGGCGGAACTGCAAGCGTCTTGCCCACCAAATCGGCTGGCGAATTGATGGGGTTCTTCTTCAAGCTCACAACACCCAACGGATTCTTTTGGTACTGAGCACCAACGATCACAAATGGGGCATTGTCGTTGACGATGGCTTGGATGGTGCTGTCTGGCGTTGTCAAAGCAAGTGGCGATGTACCAGCGAGCAAGGTGCTCTCGGGAATGACATCAGGTCCACCTGATTGGTAATTGAGGTCAAGACCTTGATCGGTGTAATAACCATTGGTCAATGCCACAAAATAACCAGTGAATTCGGCGTCATTCACCCATGCGGCTTGCATCGTGAACTTGGTCGAAGCACCTGAACTTGAGCCTGATGACTTGCTGTCATCACCTCCGCATGCCGCGAGGAAAGCAGGCAAGCCTGCTAAACCAACACCGGCTGCGGATGCTCGAATCAGCATCTGTCGTCGTGAAATCGGATTCATTGTTGACCTTTCATGTTGTTTGTCGTGTGGGTTGTGTCACGCTTGATGTACTGGGGCGCAGAGTTAAAACGGACCCAAGTTCTGAATCACGCGCAGCTCGGCCACAATGCCGAGATGTTCGAATTCTGTTCCTGGAACCAATTCCCAGAACACTCGTCCACTTTGACGCGAGCTCTGATCTATGTGCATTACTTGAGTGGGAGTGACCACCCAATCGACAACGACGTCATGCTTCTCTGCAGGCATCACTTCATTGACGAACTGACAGTCGTGCACGACATCGGCCACAACTGAAGAACTATCGGTGAGTCCAAGTTCTGAAAGAACAGCCCACTCAAAATCGAAATAACCATGCCCTTTACCAAAGCGCACACCGTTATTGCTCACAGCACTTCCACCAGTGACGAGCAAGGCGAACTTTTCACCTTTTTGCAGTTCAGCCAATGGAATTGCCGCGGCATAACGATCGAATCCGTCAAGCGTCGCAGCGTAACGATGATCGCTCGCCGGAATCCTCGTGGGATCGAGGCGATAAAAACCACGGACAATTCCGTAGGTAGTCATCACGAATGGAATTCCGCGCTGAATGAGTTTGTAGCGCAAATCTTCAAGACAATTGTCGGGCGTAATAAAGACCTGACGATTTCCGCGATTCTTTAATGCATCAAGTTCTAGAACTCGATCTGAACATTTTTCGCTTCCGATGAAATCACAGATGAAACTTGAGAAGTCCCAATGAAATCGTGAATCGGGTCGCGCAACCTTGGCTAACTCGGCCCAGATCTGCTCGCGGTATTGATCGGTTGACAAAGCGCTGCTCACTTAATTCTCCTCAATTTTGCAGGAACCGAATCACGGGGCTCCCACACATCAATTTCATCAGCGTTCGTACAAATCAGATCAAGCAAACAATCTGGTTCGGCTTCAACCATTTCGTCAACAACTTGACAATCATGCACAACGGCAAAAACCAAAGCATCCGGTGACAACACACCAAGTTGCTTCATCATCATCCACTCGAGCGCGAGGTAACGCTGACCACCACCGATATGTCGGCCATCGGTTGTCACAGCAGTTGCACCAGTAACTACCAGATCAATCGTGCCAACTTGACGCAAATCGCCAGGACCGAGTCGCTTGCCGAATCGTTCCATGCCATCAAGCGTTGCGGCCAAGGCATGATCGGTTTTTTGAATTTTTGTTCCGTCAAGAAGAATGAAGCCGCGACGTAGCCCGTATGTCGGAACCAAAATCTTCTTTCCTGCTTCAAGGGCTGCTAGTCGCAATTGTTCAATGCTGTTGTCAGGAGCGCAGAAAACCACATCTGCGCTTCTCCACTCGGTGCGCTTCATGACTCGCTTGTGCGCAAGGTTTGATCCGGCGAAATCGGGAACGTATTGACTGAGGTCAAGATCGAAACGCGAATCAGGACGAGCAACTTCAGATAACCGTTGCCATACGACTCGGCGCACTCGTTCTTCTTGAACAACAAAGGTTCCCCGACCTTGCTCGGCGCTCAACAGTCCGTCGCGAACCAATTCTTCAATTGCTCGACGAAGAGTTCCGCGGCTGACGCCGAAAAGCTCCATCAAATTCGGTTCAGTCGCAAGTGGTGTTGAGTCTGAAAGTTCTCGGGCCAAAACCATCTGACTCAACCGATCGCGGACCTGCTCGTAGAGCGGCGCGTCGGAGACTTGGTCGATCTCGGTCTGTCGAGCGCTGGTCTCCCTCTTGGCCATGTGCGAACTATAGACACAATTCGTCTAGACGAATGTTTCCAATGTGTGACGATTCGGTTTTTGGGCAAAAAGTAAAACTAATAGCGAACCAGAATTTGAGCCTTTACAGGGCGACGGGAACCTGTTTCCACTGGTTGACGTCGATTAACCCGTGGTCAGTGATGCGTAGATCAGGAATAACTGAGAGTCCCAGGAACGACAGCAACATAAACGGGGCGTCGATCGCAATGCCGAAATCGCGGGCCGTCTGCTCCATGAGTTCGATCTGATCGGCCACAACATCGAGGGGCTGATCGCTCATCAGACCAGCAATCGGCAGCGGAACCTCGGCCAAAATCTTGCCCTCATGTACGAGCACTTGTCCCCCACCAATCTTGGCGAGGTGCGCGACTGCTATCGCCATGTCAGCGGGACCACTTTCGTCGCGAGCACCAATCACCATCACGTTGTGAGCGTCGTGACACACCGTTGAAGCAATCGCGCCACGGGTCAAACCAAAGTTGGCGACATAGCCAAGGCCAATGCGGCCGGTTTTCTTATGTCGTTCAAGAACTGCAATACGCGCAATGTCGTTATTCGCATCATTGATATCAAGTTCAAGCGCAGTCGTGCGCACAGTTCCCTGAGTGACACCGATCACTCGAGCCATTCCATCGGCGGGTGCATCAACAGTTAACTCTGCAGCAGTTGGATTGTGATGTAAGTGCACACGATTGCGCAATGAATCGGGGGCAGGTGTCGATGGAACTGCACCATCGAGGATGTAACCGTGGCGCGCCACTAACTTGCCGGCTTGATACACCGCAGCGGGACGGTATTCCTTCATTGAATCAAAGACCAAGACATCGGCCTGATATCCGGGTCCTAGTTGACCGAGATGAAAGAAGTTGTGAAACTGCGCGGGCAAATACGAAGCCATGATGAGCGCTTCAATCTCGTCGCAACCAGCTTCAACCGCAAGGCTCACACAGTGATTGATGTGGCCAATCGTACGAATCTGGTGAGGTTCACGATCGTCGGTGCACATTGCAGTTCGCGTGACCCCCGTGCGCAACACCGTCGGAAGTAATTCAACGAGATCTTTGCAAGCCGATCCATAACGCAAGAAGACCCACATACCTTTTTGACGCTTTTCATGAGCTTCATCAAGCGCGAAACATTCATGGTCAGACTCGACGCCAGCAGCTAAGTACGCATCAAGTTGCGGACCTCGTAAACCAGGGGCATGACCATCGACACTTCGCCAACCCGCAGCCGCAATGATTTCGCGGAACGTTGGATCACCATTGATCACTGCGGGATAGTTCATCACCTCGCCAATACCAATGGCTTTGAATTCAGAAATCAAATGTCGAATATCGGCTGGCGAAAAAGCCGCACCTGGACTTTCAAAACTCGATGCAGGCACGCAACTTGATGCGGCGAGTCCAAACGTGAACGGCATTTTTTCGGCGGCTTCAGCAACAGCCCCGACACCTTCGAGTCCGGCTACGTTGGCGATTTCGTGCGGATCACACGCAACCGCAGTTGTTCCACATGGCAAGGCTCCACGAACAAATTCATCAACCCACAACTTGGTTGATTCAAGATGCATATGTGCGTCGACAAATCCAGCGACTAAGGCCGCTCCACCAACATCAACTGTTTCTTTGGCTTCACGTTTGCCCCATCCGGCAACAACGCCGTCAGCAATTGCGAGGTCGGTTGATACCCATTCGCGTGTAATCGGAGAAAGAACTCGTCCACCAGTGATGAGCAAATCAGCAGGCTCATCACCGCGGGCAACGGCAAGGGCTCGAAGTGAGGCGGGAGGTCGTGACATGGCGTGAGTGTAGACACAATTTGGGGTGGTACGCAGATCACGGGTGCCAACACGGCAAATTTCACACTCAAAATTCACTAACCTGACTCAAGATCATTGTGCTGCACGACCTGAAAACCCTCTGGAAAATCAAACGGTTTCGCGTTTTGCTGACGGCGCGCACCTTGTCGAATATCGGCAACGGCATGTCGCCGATTGCCATGGCCTTCGGGGTGCTGTCGCTTCCTGGCAGTAACGCTTCGTCACTGAGTTGGGTCACTGCGTCACACATGGTGCCGATTGTTTTGTTCTTATTGTTGGGTGGAGTTGTCGCCGACCGGATGGGACGAGCCCGTGTCGTTGGCATTACCGACATCATCGGCAGCTTCGTCGTGGCAACAAGTGGTGTTCTTTTCTTGACCGATCACGCGACTGTTCCATTGCTTTGCGTGAACGCTTTTGTTTTCGGAGTATTAAACGCATTGTGGTGGCCCGCATTTGCTGGACTACTTCCTGAAGTGGTGCCGAGTGAGAACTTGCAAGCTGCTAACTCGTTAGTAGGGCTAGGTGCAAACGTCGGTTTCACCCTTGGCGCAACTATGGGTGCAGCCATCGTCAGCACTGTCGGTCCGGGCTGGGCAATCATCGGCGACGGAGCATCATTTCTGATTGCCGGAATACTGGTCTTGCAATTGCAGTTGCCGACGAAAATGCAAACGGGCGAAATTAGTGAACACCCATCAATGATTTCGCAACTGCGTCAAGGGTGGACCGAGTTCTATTCGCGCAAATGGATTGTTGTCGTCGTCATCTGTTTCGCTTTTATCAATATGTGCTTCGAGGGATTCTTAGGAGTACTTGCCCCGGTGCAGATGAAAGAAGCGCTCGGTGGTGCCCGCGACATGGGTCTGATGCTGTTTGCTTTTGGTGCAGGCAACATTGGCGGAGTTCTCGTGTCATTGCGCATCAAACCGAAACATCCGTTGATAATTGCGATGGGTGGAATGCCGATTGTTGGCGTGTGGATGCTTGGTGCTGCCGTGCCATTTCATATCGTTGTATTGATGTTCCTGGCTTTCGTGTCAGGTATCGCAATGGACTTGTTCTTTGTGATTTGGATGACGATGTTCCAGACACACGTACCCGAAGAAGCCTTGTCACGCGTCAGTGCATATGACGCTCTTGGTTCGACAGTGTTTGCACCGTTCGGTTTGTTCTTGGCTGGACCAATTGCTCAGTGGATTGGTACCAGCGAAACTTTGTATATCGCTGGAGTGATTTCGATCGTCATGGCCGCGGCTTCGTTGTTCAACAAAGATGTGCGACGACTCGAACGCGTGAGCTAAAACTCCGCTTAGTTGTTCTGGTGGCAGGAATGATTGCTTTTCCGTTGCTTTTCGCCACCAGTTTGTCCAAAACCTTGGATCCCGTTGAAGGACCCATAGATCTATCTAAGACTTCTGATCTTCTTGATACTTACGCAGACTTGCCATACCGAACAATGTCGCGCCGCCAAAAACAATGAAGAAAATGACGGAACCAAATGTGAAAAGTAATCCTTCGGACATCATTCACCTTTCCTTCCGGCCAAAATGAAGGCCCCCAACGCAAGGATCGACGGAACCCATACTCCGACGTAAATGCCGTTCAACTTGTCGCTTTGATCATCGCCCGCAAAGTACAACGAGATACTGAGCGCCAGACTTAAGGCCGCTGCCAACAAGACACTGATTTGCAAAATGAGTTTCGGCTTCATGTTTTGACCTTAGTTCAGAAAACGCAAAAGGGTCGGGTTCATCGGAATATCCGATGAACCCGACCCTTCGGCAACTATCAGTGGTTGTCGCCCGAACGTGCCTTGGCAATGTTCAGAATCATCAAACCGAACAAGGCCTTAGCCGTAATGTCGGCCACGGTGTACGCGAGTTGACGAGCAGTCTCGGCGCCTTCGTTGCCAGCATCAAAGATCACTGGGAACAAGTAGCCAATTGGGTAAACCAACCAAGTCACCAACAGAATTGTTGTTGCCTTCTTGATTGATGAAGCAACCGCACCAGTCTCTCGACTGCCTGCAGCCTTCAATTCACCTGAAAGCGTGTACAAGATGTAGAGGAACGGCAACATCGACAGGATCCAGAAGGTCCACTTGGTGCCATCGCTCGATGCAGTTTCGCCTGGGTAACCAAGTCCGATCATGAGGACGGTTGCCGGGACGAGAGTCGTCATGAGCTTCTTACGACGATCTGCGGTGACTCCGAGCACAATGAGCAACTCAATGACCAACAGCGGAACTGTGATCAACCAGTCTGCGTAACGATAACCCTCGTGCACAATGCCTTCGGACCAGCCGCTCCACATGCGGTAGTAGTGATAACCAGCGATACCAACCACTACGGCTGATACGGCGACGCCTGCTTGAAACTGCTTCGCGACGCTCTTTACCTGAGTCAAAAAGTACACAAATGCGCCCAGCATGACTGCGGTTCCGAATGACAAAGCGTTATAAACGAGTTCATTTAAATTTGCGTTTTGAAAAACCATTACTGCCCCTTTTCGGTGTGGAATCGGCGACTCCGAGAGAAAAATAACAATTCACGGCACAAAAGTCATTTTGTGCGGCATCATTTTTGGGACATTCTCCGTCAACACTGAGCAGCCCCAACGGGATTCGAACCCGTGCCGCCACCTTGAGAGGGTGGTGTCCTAGGCCACTAGACGATGGGGCCAAGTAGCGGGTCAAACCCTATCAACTACCGCCCGTATTTTCTCCCGACTCACCATCGAGCCGGCGCTTACGAAAGGCCACGATTCCGCCAGTTGCAGCCAACATTGCGGCTGCCCCAACGCCAATTCCTAACAACATTCCCGATCCGCCTTCGGAATCATCATCGTTCTCGCCCTCTTCGTCATCGTCTCCGTCGCCACCAACCGAAATTGAATTCGATGGCGCAGCGCCCGTCAATGTGTCAACCGGTGAAGGGATCGCAGTCTCTGGCGGAGCCGCATCGGTAGTTACCAACATTCCACGGAATGGCCCAGTGATTTCATATGTCACTCCGCCAAATGCACCTTCGGCAACGCCTGCAATGCCGGGCAAAATCTCGTTAGCAGTCTTCTTGTTTGGTCCACGTTGCGATGAGAAGTACAAACGCTCATTCGTTGGGTTGAACACTGGTCCGGTCATTTCCGAATCACCATGACCATCACCGACCACGCGCACAAACGGTGCGACAAATCCATCGGGCGTGATGATGCACAGTTCCATGTTGCCACCATCTTCGGCAACGTATAAATCTCCCGATCCACTATCGACGGTGATGTTGTCGACGTGCGACAGCACTGCACCTTCAACGCCTAAACCATCGGGATCACCTTTCCAAATGAGTTGATACGTCTGAGCGCGAAGATCGATCGCGTGAACCGAGTGATCAAGTTTGGTCGTGAAGTAAATCCAATCGTTGTGATACCAAATTCCTTCACCACCGGCAAACACATGCGCACCAGCAACTTGTGTTTTCGTTGGTGCACTGACCCCGGTCGGATCAGCAACTACTCCCCAACTCACTGCACCATTGGCATCGATGATGCATGCTTCAACAACACCTGCCGACAAATCGGGATACGACGTCGGCGTAAAGCGATACAACAGACCTTCACCATCGTCTTGGGTCATGTACACAATCTCGTCAACCGGATCAACTGCGGCCGCTTCGTGTGACCATACGCCCATTGCATCACGGGCAATCGCAGGCTTCTCACCAGTCGGATCACATTCCCACAATCGGCCTGACTCAAACTCTTCACCGCTCAACCATGTTCCCCATGGTGTTGGCCCACCAGCACAGTTCGCAACACTTCCATCCAAAATGCGATATGCATCAATCACTGAACCATCAGATGCAAAGTGAATCGCCGACACTCCACCAGCATTCAGCAACATGAAGTCACGCACTTCGCTATTGCAGACGTAATACCAACCACCAATGCCGTCTTCGAAAGTGGCAGCACCATCTGGAAACAAGTGCCATGCATACGACGTAGCACCGACTGCTTCACCAGCAATTGCGACAACCCGTGACGTGAATCCGGCTGGCAACAACAAGCCGTTTTCATCGGGGGTATCGGACAACGGACCATACGGACTCTCGCCAATGACAGCCGACCCATCTCGAGATCGTGCGCTCACCCGCAAACCAGTCGGCAAAAGGGCGCTCGCGCCCACACCAATCATTCCTGCATACAGAAAACGGCGACGATCCATTACGGCCTCCTAGTTAGTCAACGTGGCTGGAACCAAGGACTTGTACCTGACCGTACTTCAGAAAAACAATGGCTGGGGAGCAAGGAATCGAACCCTGAATAACAGAACCAGAATCTGCTGTGTTGCCAGTTACACCACTCCCCAATGAACCCGAAGGCTCATAAGAACCACAATGCTACGGGCGCAAGGGCGTAGGCAAAACCTGCGAACTATTCGCCCAAAAAAGTTTCGACACGTAACGATTCAACCCAGTAAAGATTCGACTCGGTCAAAACCAAGGATTCGTCCGAGCCCAACGCCGGCGGCCTCTTCAACATGTCGTTTCAAGTTGTTCCAGCCATGGACCGGACTCGTCGTCGTTGAAGATGAGTACGCCCGAAAGCCCAACTCTTCGGCCATTAAGCGAATGCGCAGGCTGTGATACGGATCGCTCACTAACACGATGGTGCCGATTCCACGATCGCGGGCCAAGTCGGCCACATGCTGCAACGACTCCCACGACGAATGTCCCGAGTCTTCGCCGATAATCACGCCTTCAGGGACTCCGTTTTTCACAAGGTATTTAGCTGACGATTCAGCTTCGGTGAAGCGGTCGCCAGGCTGATTGCCACCCGTCACGATGATCGTTGGCGCTACGCCCTCGTACCAAAGTTCAACCACATGGTCGAGTCGTGCTTGCAACTGAGGAGACGGACGACCGTCATACTGCGCCGCACCCATGACGACGATCGCGTCAACTTGACCATGGTGATGGCTGCGACCCGTCGACCACACTTGAAATAGTGAGATCGCAAAGTACGCAAAAATCAGCGATAGAAAAACAGCGACACAACCAAAGGCCCGTCGCCATCCGCCACGTCGCCACCATTTCGGTGCCTTGAATATGCGACGTTGCAGCGTCGCTGCAACAGTTCCTCCGACCGGAGTCTCATCGCGAGACATGTTCGGAGATTCGGCGCTCTCGGAACTCAATTCGGTCATGCCGACGCGAGTCGCTCCGCAGCAGCGCGTAAACGCTTCATCACTTGCTCTTCACCCATGAGCTCGAGTGCCTCAAACAATGGCGGCCCAATTGTGCGACCAGTCACCGCAACGCGAATCGGTGCTTGTGCCTTACCTAATTTCAAACCGCGTGCCGCACCAGTTGCCTCAACGCACAACTTCAACGAGTCATGATTCCAGTCGAGCCCAGTAGACAACGCAGCAATCGCATCGTTCAACATTTCAACGCCATCGGTTGAGCCAAAAGTTTTATTCCACGAATCTTCGTCAATCACTGGCTCGTCCAAGAACAAAAAGTCAACCAACATCGGTAATTCGGTCATCAAAACCAAGCGAGTTTGGGCCAAAGGAGCCATCGCCCGAAATTTTGCTTCATCAAATTGACCAGGCGTCCACGGAATGTTTTCGCCTACTAGAAATGGCTGTGCGGCTTCGAAGAATTCATCAGACGACATTGCTCGAATGTATTCACCGTTGAACGCTGCCAATTTCTTTAAGTCGAAAAATGCCGGCGAATGATTCACATCTTCAAGCTTGAAGTCACGCTCAATGGTTGACCACGGAACGATTTCGGTTTCGCCTTGCGGCGCCCAACCAAGTGTCATCAAATAGTTAATCATTGCTTCGGGCAAGTAGCCCTCGTCACGGAATTGCTCAAGTGCAACCTTGTCGCGACGCTTTGACAACTTCTTGCGCTGCTCATTCACAAGAACCGGAACATGCGCCCACACAGGTGGACTCTGACCGAGCGCATCCCAAATCATTTGCTGCTTTGGTGTGTTGGGCAAATGCTCTTCAGCACGAACCACATGACTCACGCGCATCGTGATGTCATCAACCACATTTGCCAGCAAGAACATCGGCGAACCATTTCCGCGCAACAACACAAAATCTTCAATTGTTTCGTTGGCAAATTCGACGCGACCGCGAACTAAGTCGTTAACAATTGTTTGACCCTCAGGAACTCGGAAACGCAACACTCGACCAGGTCCGGCTTCAAGACCACGATCACGCGAGTAGCCGTCGTAACCCTGCTTGCCATTGGCCTTTGAACGTTCTTGAATCTCCTCGCTTGTGAGGTCGCAGTAATACGCCCCGCCGTCAGCGAAAATTTTCTGAGCCGCGTCTATATGAGCTTGGGCGTATTGGCTCTGAAAGTACGGTCCTTCGAAAGTGGGGTCGTCCCTGCGAACCCCAATCCAGGCCAAGGCGTCAATGATTCCCTGAGTCCACTCGGGCTGATTACGGGCCTCATCGGTGTCTTCAATACGCAGCACGAATGTGCCGCCGAGACGTTTAGCCAAAGCCCAGTTGTACAGCGCCGTGCGGGCACCACCAACGTGAAAGAAACCAGTGGGTGACGGAGCAAAACGGAAACGCGGAGCAGATGACATGACCCTGACACGCTATCTCGCAGGGATCAGGCACATATGGGCAGCATCTCACACGAACCAACATCCACGGGTAGCGTTTCCCGCATGTCCCAACGCAATGTTCTCGGCGGCGAACTCGCCTCATGTTCTTTCGACCCCATGACTGGCTACTACCGCACTGGATGTTGCGAATCGCGCGGCGATGACCCTGGCGTCCACGTCATATGCGTGCGGGTCACCGAAGACTTCTTGGCTTTCAGCCAGGGTCAGGGCAACGACCTCAGCACTCCGATGCCGCAATACGGATTCGCTGGGCTGAAAGATGGCGATCAATGGTGTTTGTGCGCCTCACGCTGGCAAGAGGCTTTTGAAGCAGGCGTCGCACCAAAGGTCGTACTTGAGGCCACGCACATGTTGGCCCTTGAGTTTTGCAATCTGGCCGACCTACGTGCCCACGCCATCAGCTGATCAACCCAAAAAAGCGCAACGTACTAATTGAAAAATTATAAATAGGGACGATAGTTACCTATACTTCTTGCATATGAACCAATCTCGTCGTCGAGCCGACGCCGCTCGCAACGACGATCTTCTCCTTGACGCAGCCCTTGAGTTGCTGCGTGAAAAGGGTCCCGACCGCATCGCTGCCCTCGATCTCGCACGATTAGCCAAACTCACGACCGGCGCGGTGTACGCCCGTTACGAAAACAACGAAGAAATCTTGGTTGGTCTGTGGCAGCACCGCATCAGTGGTCCGATGCGCACATTCTTTGAAGCAGCATTACCTGCCCTCACTCCTGGACTCCACCGTGCCGATGCCCAGGCAATCATGGCCAAAGCAATTAGCAATCCCCATGGACCATTGCGTCCCGGTGTCTCATTGCTGATCGCTTCGGCCCGCATTCCCGAACTTCACGAAATCATCGTTCCCGAAATTCAGGGTTGGTTGCGCGAGATGGGCATCTCTGACGATCGATCCGATGTTGCATCTCTATACAAACTCAAGATCATCAGTTTCGTACTTGGATGTTTATATTTCGCCGCGGCCGACATGTTCGACTTTGACGATTGGGAGACCATCAAACCACTGGCGCACTACGTCCTCGAGCATCAATCCATCGAAGGCGTCCCCAACATTCCAGAGGTATCTCCCCCGTCGATTGTTGTCACAACCGACAATGAGATCCGCGATGCACTAGTGAACGGTGCCGCACGCGTCATTGCTCGTGGCGGAGTTGAACGCGCAACAACACAACGTATTGCCCGTGCAGCCGCGCTGCCACCAAGTGCACTCTTTTCTGAATACCGAACCCGACAAGCACTTTTCGGAGACGTTGCCGAAAAGTTATTGCACCTGATTTATCGCGGAGCTCGCGCCGAAGATATCTTGCCGACTGCAGATCAAACATCAAGCGCAATCGGAACACCAACAGATTTCAATGATCCCCGACTTGTGATGCACCGAAAATTTCTCACGCAACGAGGAACCGCCACCAGTATGGCTTTACTCTCACCAGCAGGGAAAGAGCAACGACGAATCCGACTTGAATTTCATTTGGCCGCAATCACTGATCCGGTGATTAAAGATGCTCTGCTCAAGGCCGACGCCCTGGCGACAGAACACGCCACCAATCTGCTCAATTCTTTGTTCGGGATACCCGACTTTCTCGCCGCACCTACAGTTCGCATGGCTCGACTCTTGGTGCAAGGTTCATTACTTCTTGAAGAAATTTCGGATTCGCTCAACGGTCGCGACCTGAGGTATGTCTACAAACCGCTCGCTGATGGCTTTTCACAGATGGTCATTAATCAACCGCTCAGCAGTATTAAATAGCTGACATCAACAGCGCAGAATCGCCAGTAATTGCTGGCAAAAGTCCATCAACTGGTGGCATCAGTTGTTCACAGAAGAATCGTGCCGAGGCAATTCGTTCAGCGACACACGCCGCGCCAACTTCGCTCGCAGCGTCTTGAGCAATGACCGCCGAATCGGCCAATAAGAAACCGGCCGTCAACGTACTGATCAATCGCATGTACGGAGTTGCGCCCGACAGTGAATCAAGCGGATTGCCTGAGTGTTCGGCCAACCAAGTCGTTGCGGCGCGTGTTGCAACCAAAGTCTTTGCCAGAGCTGCACTGACTCCAGAAAGTTCAGCATGACCTTCAAGCTTTCGACTGAGCGTTTCAACCGAATCAAGATGACGCTTCACAACTTCGCCACCACGTAGACCAAGTTTGCGACCCACTAAGTCGATGGCCTGAATTCCGTTGGTTCCTTCGTAAATGGTTGTGATGCGCGCATCGCGATAATGCTGCGCGACACCAGTCTCTTCAACGAATCCCATACCACCGTGAATTTGTACAGCGATACCCGTGAGCTCAACACCCATGTCGGTACCCCAACCCTTCGACATCGGCGTCAGTAACGCTGCAAGATCTGACGCTGATTCGCGCTCAACTGCATCGGGGTGATGCTTGGCAACATCAAGACAAGCCGCATTCCAATAGGTCATACGACGCAATGCCTCAAGCGTTGTCTTCATGGTCAGCAACATGCGCTTCACATCAGGATGGTCAATGATCGGCGAGCTTTCACCAGCCGGCGCACCTGGCGCACGTCCTTGACGACGATCTTTGGCGTATTGCAATGATTGTTGATACGCACGATCACCCAACGAAAGTCCTTGCAGACCAACTGACAGGCGCGCCTGGTTCATCATCGTGAACATGTACTGCATGCCGCGGTTCTCTTCGCCAATCAAATAGCCAACCGCACCACCGTTGTCGCCATAGGTCAGAACACACGTGGGGCTGGCGTGAATACCTAGCTTGTGCTCGACCGAGACACACTTGACATCGTTGTGGCGGCCAAGCGAACCATCGTTGTTCAAAAGATATTTCGGAACAATGAAACACGAAATTCCTTTTGTTCCTGGGGGCGCATCAGGTGTGCGTGCCAACACCAAGTGAATGATGTTTTCAGCCATGTCGTGTTCGCCAAACGAGATGTAAATCTTGGTTCCGGTGATGCTGTACGTGCCGTCGGCGTTTTTAACAGCCTTGGTGCGAACCGCGCCGACATCGCTACCCGCATCTGGTTCGGTGAGGTTCATGGTGCCCGACCATTCGCCGGTGATCATCTTGGGCAAATAAGTCATACGTTGATCTTCACTGCCGTGATACATCAACGCGTCAATTGCACCTTGTGTCAACAACGGGCACATTGAAAATGCCATGTTGGCCGCAGTCATCATTTCTTGAATGGCAATGCCAATCATCCACGGAAATCCACCGCCGCCGTAGCCACTTTCGAACGGAACTGCTCCCCAACCTGCGTCAACGTAAGCCTTGTACGCAGCCGGGAAACCAGGCGCAGTTGTAATTGTTGAGTCAGCATTGAGTTTGACCCCAAAGTGGTCGCCCACTTTGTTGAGCGGCGCAACTTTGTCTTCCATGAAACGCCCTGCTTCTTCAAGTAGGTCACGCACCATTGATGAATCGGCATCAATAAAACCTGGTAATTGCAAAATGCGGTCAAGACCGCACACGCGGTTCAGAACGAAATCAATATCGGCGAGAGGTGCACGGTAGTCAGTCACACACCTAACACTAGGTCGCGACGATCAGGCACCGGCGAGCGTGCGCCAAGTTGTTGGGTAGGCAGAAGTCACTTGTGCGGGGGTCATTCGTAATGTTGCTTCGGGGACCATGTCAACGATCGAACGACCTTCGGCGTAGTGATGCACGTTGCCAACACCCTTAAACAGATCGGCGCGAATTGTCACCAGATCGGCCGGCGGGTTGGCATCAAAGAATCCCCACATGGTGAAGGCAATCGTGAGGTCATGAATCACTGGGGCGCGGCTGTACAGCGAAGCCCGCCGTAACGCGATATTCAGACAGCCGCGTATGGCATCGGCGATCACGAGTCCACCGACCAGGTGCAAACGATGACTCAGACGGTTAGCCAGCAACAGTGCGTACCCCTGATCAGGACCCTGAAAACCCAAATGCTCACCGACGGGCTGGAATCCTTCAATATCGGTCGGGCGATTGTTGACCCATGATTGCGGAGCCACATCGGGCGAACCGTAAACACGGACATCGTTGAGAACTGGGGTGGGGGCAAATTGTGGTGCTGACATCGCTTACTACCGTATTCGCTCAGACGCCCGAATGTAGGAGTCCGTAGATCAAAGATTCTTCTAAGGCCCGCCACGAGGCCTCGATGATGTTTGAACTGACTCCGATTGTGGTCCATGAACGCTCACCATCGGTGGCGTCGATGAGCACTCGAGTCACCGCACCAGTCGCGGTGGCGCCATCGAGGATGCGCACCTTGTAATCGGTGAGGTGGATGCGATCAACGTTGGGGTACGCCTGCGACACTGCGGCACGAAGCGCGGTATCGATCGCATTGACCGGACCATTTCCTTCGGCCGTATGAACATGACGCGTCGCTGTGCCTTCAGGTCCGACCCATACCTTGACTGTTGCTTCGGTCGTGAATTCGCCATTTGCACCTTCATCGGTGATGACTCGCATTGACTCAACCTTGAAGAATGACTGCTCCCATCCAGTGGCCTTACGCATCAGAAGTTCAAGCGATGCATCGGCGGCCTCGAAGTGATAGCCCTCGTGCTCGAGGCGCTTCAAGTCATCAATGACTTGATTGATTGCGGGACCATCAAGTTCTAAACCAAGTTCGTCAGCCTTGATATTGATTGTGGCTTTGCCAGCCATTTCGCTCACGACAAAGCGCGTCCCGTTTCCGACCAACGATGGGTCAACGTGTTCGTACGCATCTTTCGCGCGCACGATTGCGCTCACATGCAGCCCGGCTTTGTGGGCAAATGCACCAGTGCCGACATACGGTGCTTGCGGATTCATGGGGCGATTCAATACTTCAGCGACATGATTGCTTACTGCGGTCAACCGATCAAGACGACCCTCTGGCAAACACTGATAGCCCAACTTCAATTGCAAGTTCGGAATGACAGTTGTGAGGTTGGTGTTGCCGGTGCGCTCGCCAAGACCATTCAATGTTCCTTGCACATGGCCAGCACCACTCAACACTGCGGCCATCGAGTTTGCAACGGCGCAACCAGTGTCGTCGTGACAGTGAATGCCGATCGTGACGTCGTTGCCGACGTGGCTCTTGACTTGCGCAACGATGTGCTGAACTTCGTGAGGAAGGCTTCCACCATTGGTGTCGCACAAAACCAAGTGGCTCGCACCCTTCATCACGGCCGCTTCAAGGGCACGTAGTGCAAATTCTTCGTTGCGCTTAAAGCCATCAAAGAAGTGCTCCATGTCAACAAGCACGCGACGACCATTGCCTTTCAGATACTCAACCGAGTCAGCGATCATGGCGATGCCTTCTTCAAGTGTGGTCTGCAACGCGTTGATGACGTGATAGTCCCAACTCTTGGCAACGATGCACACGGCGCTGGTGTTGGCGTCGATGAGGTGACGCAACGTGGCGTCGTCGTCAACCTTGCCCTTGGGGCGACGGGTTGAACCAAAAGCAACCAAGGTGCTGGTCGTGAACTTCAATTCGTTCACGGCACGAGCAAAGAACTCGATGTCTTTCGGGTTAGCACCAGGCCAGCCGCCTTCAATGTAATGCACACCCAAGTAATCGAGCTGTTCGGCAATACGAAGCTTGTCTTCAACTGATGCCGAGACGCCTTCGACCTGTAGTCCGTCGCGCAGGGTGGTGTCGAATACTTCGATCATTTTATTTTGCATGTTGCTCATGGGTTTTCTCTCTGTGGTTGAGGTTCATTCCGAGAAACAGAAAAGCCGCCCGGTGGGCGGCTGACTGCGCACGAGAACGAACCCGTGCGCTAGCGAATAATGATGATTGCTGCAGTGTTACGGGGAGTAGTCACGGCGTTCATTGCTTCTCAGTCAACAGGATTCTGCACCCAGTGTCAACGCCAAGGAGATATTTCCTGATGCTTCCGAGATCGGGGTCAATCTCGGTAAGGTTCGGGAATGGCCGAACCAAAGCGCGAACTCTCCCCCGGTATGCAGGAACAACTTGATCTTGGCTACGTATTCGGCGGACTTGCCACCTTTGGCCAGCGCCCTTTTCTGACCGAGCCATCACAACTCGACGAGTGGCAACCTCACGTCGCAATTGTGGGTGCGCCTTACGACAACTCGACCACCAACCGCCCCGGTGCCCGCTTTGGCCCGCGCGCTATTCGCTCGCAGGCGTACGAACCTGGCAGTTATCACATGGACTTGGGCATTGAGATTTTCGATTACCTCGAAGTTGTCGACTTTGGCGATGCGTATTGCCCCCATGGTCAGACCGATGTCAGTCTGGCCAACATCAAAGCCCGAGTGAGCGAAGTTGCCAGCCGCGGCATTATCCCGATCACGCTCGGTGGAGACCATTCCATTACTTGGCCCGCTGCAACTGCCGTTGCTGAGGCGAAAGGATTTGGCAACGTGGGCATGGTTCACTTTGACGCCCACGCCGACACCGCCAACATTCTTGATGGCAACTTGGCAAGTCACGGAACGCCTATGCGCCGACTCATTGAGTCGGGTGCGATACCGGGCAAGAACTTTGTACAAGTTGGTTTGCGTGGATACTGGCCACCAAAAGAAGTTTTTAACTGGATGCGCGAGCAAGGAATGCGTTGGCACACCATGGACGAAATCTGGCAGCGCGGATTTCAAACCGTTATGAAAGATGCTGTTGCCGAAGCATTGAGTACAGCAGAGAGTTTGTACATCTCAATTGATGTTGACAGCCTTGATCCGGCATTTGCTCCTGGAACAGGGACGCCCGAGCCTGGCGGCATCATGTCAGCAGATCTGTTACGTATGGTGCGCACGTTGTGCCTCGAACACAATGTTGTTGGCATCGATATTGTTGAAGTCGCACCGGCCTATGACGTGAGCGATCTCACCGTCAATGTCGCGCACCGCTTAGCGTTTGAATGTCTGGCCGGTCTTGCCGCCCGCCATCGCAACATTAATTAGTTTTTCTGGTGGCGAAAATGCCCGGTTTACCGGTCATTTTCGCCACCAGTTTCACCAAGGATTATTTGGCGAGTTCACACCAGTGGGCGTACTTGGCTTCTTGGCCGCGCACGACTCGCGCATACATCTGACCAATTGCAGTCGTTGCCGGGCCAGGTGCCGGAACTGAACGATCGTCAACCGATGCGACTGCACTCACTTCGGCGGCTGTTCCACAGACAAAGATTTCATCAGCAATGTAGAGATCGCTACGGGCAATATTGTCAACACGAATGTCGATGCCAAGATCGCGTCCGATTTCCATCACCGAATGCTGGGTGATGCCTTGAAGTGCACCGGCCGACATTGGCGGAGTCAAGACGATGCCATTGCGTGAACAGAAAATATTTTCTCCCGTGCATTCGGCAACGAGACCGTTCGGAGCCAACATGATGGCTTCGTCGTAGCCGGCGCGCAATGCTTCAACTTTGGCCAACGATGAGTTGACATAGTTACCAACAGTCTTGGCAGCAGGCGGCATGGTGTTGTGATCGTGACGTGTCCACGAAGAAATCTTCATACGAACACCCTTGGTTAACGCATCGTCGCCCAAGTAAGCGCCCCATGGCCAGCAAGCAATGGCAACATCAACTTTGCACGGCAAAGTGTTGAGTCCCATTTCGCCGTAGCCGTAGTACGCAAGCGGACGCACGTAGCACGACGGCAAACCAGTCGATGCAACGGTGTCTTTGGTCGCCTGAACGAGTTCTTCAACGGTGTAGGGAATTTCCATACCCAAAATGTGTGCGCTGCGGAACAAACGCTCGATGTGCTCAGTGAGACGGAAAATTGCCGTACCCTTTGACGTTTCATAGGCACGGATTCCTTCGAAGACACCGGTGCCGTAGTGCAAGGTGTGGGTGAGCACGTGTACTTGTGCCTTATCCCAATCGACCAATTCGCCGTTCATCCAAATTTTTGGGGTGGGGATCAATGTGGGCATTGCGTACTCCGTTCGAAAGTTCTGTTAGTGAGATTAGTTGGTAACGAGTTGGGCTTAGCCCTTAATTCGGGCCGCAATCGCGTCAGCGATCTCGACTGTGTTGCCGGTAACCGGATTGGCGCAAGCTGCACGAATGCGATCAGCAGCCTGACTTTCACCCAAGAAATCGAGCATCAAGGCGGCCGACAAAATGGCTGCAGTCGGATTGGCCTTGCCAGTTCCGACAATGTCGGGGGCCGACCCATGCACAGGTTCAAACATGCTGGGGCCAGTTCGAGCGGGGTTGAGGTTGGCCGATGAAGCCAAGCCAATTCCGCCAGACACTGCGCCGCCGAGGTCGGTCAAGATGTCACCGAACAAGTTGTCAGTGACAATCACGTCGTAACGATGCGGGTCTTGCACGAAGTAAAT
>JBAXIP010000010.1:0-30784 GCA_037138315.1 Actinomycetes bacterium | reverse complement strand
CATGAGCATGGTGACTGTTGGCAATCCTGGAAACGCTGCTGACACCGGTAGCACTTACTCCGGCTACGGTGCCGTGTCGTACGCGTACCAGATCGGTAAATACGACGTGACAGGATCGCAGTACACAGCGTTCTTAAATGCCGTAGCCTCGACCGACACCTACGGCCTCTACAACACAGGCATGGGCACAAACACCAATGTTGCCCAAATCAGCCGATCGGGCTCATCTGGCAGTTACACCTACGCCGTTATGAACAGCACCGGCAGCCGTCCGATTTCGTATGTGACCTGGTTTGACAGTGCAAGGTTTGCTAACTGGATGAGCAACGGCCAGCCAAGCGGCGCCCAGACCAGCACGACGACAGAAAACGGTACGTACAACGTGAACGGTGCCACTTCAGGCAATGCTGTGGCCGCCAACGCAACCAACCCGAATACGGGCTTGGCTCCGACCTTCCGGATGCCGCTAGAGAACGAGTGGTACAAGGCTGCTTACTACTCGCCCAATTACGGCGGGACAGGCGTCGGCGGCTACTGGACTTACGCCACACAGAGCGATACTGCCCCGGGTACCACAATCGGCAGCAGTGCCAATCAGGCCAACTACAACAATGTCATTGGCACCGCAACTAACGTAGGCTCGTTTAGCGGCAGCGGGAGTTTCTACGGCACGTTTGATCAGAGCGGCAACGTCTGGCAGTGGAACGATCTGGATGGCGTAGCCGGCTTGTTACGTGGGCTTCGGGGCGGCTCTTCGATCACTTCTACCGATTACCTGTCGTCCTCGGCACGCTTCGACTACGACCCGTCGTACAAGATCTCCACGAACGGTTTTCGACTCGCAAGTCCGGTCACCCTGGGTGCGACGGGTCCTGGTGGCGGCATCATCTTTTATGATGCTGGCTCAGTTCAGTCTTGGGGTCGCTATTTAGAAGTGGCGTGTGCTGGCTGGTCTGATGGGACCTGCGGAGGTAACGACTTGACTGATCCGCAAGCTGAGTGGGGCTGTTCCGGGACTGACATTGCTGGTACTGGCCGAAGCGCGATTGGAACTGGTAGACAGAACACGACCGACATTGTGAATGGTTGTGTGACATCAGATTTTACTGCAGCCGAACGTGCGGACGCTTTGCTGTTGGGTGGCCTAGACGACTGGTTTTTGCCGTCGAGAGATGAACTCAATGCGTTATGTAAATGGGCATTTAACGACACTGTGAATGCGATCTGCAACAATTTCGGGTCAGGCTCTTTGTCGTTGACGAATGGTGGTTTTTCGGCTGGAAAGTATTGGAGTTCTTCTGTGTACAGCGCCACCAACGCGTGGACCCAGCTTTTCAACGGTGGCTGGCAGATCGCCTTCCTTAAGACCAACGCGTACTACGTGCGTCCTGTGAGGGCTTTTTAACTATTTAACTATTTATCTATTTAATTTCTTGTGTTCTCGCCGCCTTCGGCGGAGTGAACATAAGAAATTTTTTGTGTGAATTGGTTGTTTAGAGGGTGTGCTGTGGCTGTGGACGAACTTCAGTAACCACCAGATAGATGACGCATGGTGTGTCGTCGAATTTCACGACATATGAGTTGATGTACTGTGCGTTCATGCTTGATGTACATGTCGGTGGTGCACGTCCGTTTGGTCTGAACTATTGGCCAATGCCCGAAGACGATCCGGGTGTCGAGATACCGCGTGAATCCATTCGCTTAGTGAGTCCCGACGGCGCATTAGTGCGCGGTGTTTTGTGGACTCCGCCAAACGGTAAGAAGTGGAAGACCGCGGTGATCTTGTCGCACCCACGCGGTGACTTCAGCGTGCACTATGCCGCGCCGTTACTCGCGGCTGCCGGTTATGCCGTTTTAGGTTTTGGTACGCGCTACATGAACAACGACACCGATTGTTTGCACGAAGCTTGCACGATTGATGTTGAAACTGTGTACAACGAAATGAAACGACGTGGTGCCGAAGCGGTCGTGCTACTCGGTAACTCTGGCGGCGGATCACTGATGGCTCTCGCTCATGCCGAACGCGGCATTGGCGATGGCTGGGTGGGTATGGCCGCTCATCCGGGTGAAGGTGTGTTCATGCTGCAAGTTATCGACCCGAGTGTGGTCGATGAAAGCGATCCATTTTCGACGGTTCCCGAACTAGATATGTACAACCCCGACAATGGTTGGCGGCCGTGGCCCGAACCTTGTGTCTACGACAAAGAGTGGCTGAAGCGTTATCGCGCCGCGCAAGTTGAACGCGTTGCCCGCATCGATGCAATTGCCAAAGCCAGCATTGCTGAGTCTGTTGATGCAGGTTCTCGTTTGCGCGGCGTCGACAACCAAACCCAGACCGTGCAGTGGCGCGAATTGCGCCGTCGAGCGGTGTTCACCAAATACATGGTGATTTACCGCACGTTGGCCGATCCGGCCTATCTCGACTTGTCGATCGATCCTGATGAACGACCCATGGGCAGCCTGTTTGCCTTCCCCGATCCCTTTGATGCCAACTATGGCCGAGGTGGCCTGGGTCGCTCAATGACGGCACGCGGCTGGCTGTCGACCTGGAGCGGGCTCTCAAGCCACGCCAAATTGGCTGACACGATGCCCAAAGTCAAAGTTCCGACCCTGCTGATCCATCCGACCGCCGACACCGAGATACGTATCTGGCAGGCCAAAGAGATCGTCGACAACAGCGGGGCTGCCGACAAGACCTATATCGGGATGAAGGGTGCACCTCATTATCTTGAGGGTCATCGGCGCGAGGCCCTGGCCCACGTGGCCGATTGGTTAGGGCGCAGATTCCCCTAATACCGATCTTTTGTCTCACTATATGAGACAAAAGAACCATAGAAATTGCTCAGAAGCGCGTGTGGGTTCGCGTCCAATGTGGCGGTAGTGTTCTCACCTCGTGCGAAACGGGCTTTTGTCCGTCCGCTGCAATCGATGTCTATGAAAGCCCAGTTCGCTGGGGACTGCATGGCAACAACCGAAAAAAATGCTCCGTTGATCATCCGATCCACGGAGCGTTTGCATGAACGGCGGTTTACCAACGTTCGTGCACAGTCAACTCGAAAGCGCCAGAAAAACTGGCTGGATGAAGAGGCTGCCTTATGGCAAAGAAAGCGATCGTCGGCGAAAAGCTCGGCATGACACAAGTGTGGGCGGACGATAACTCAATCGTCCCCGTCACTGTGCTTCGTGTTGAAGCGGCTCGCATTGTTCAAGTCAAGACCTCCGAGCGCGACGGTTACACCGCGCTCCAAGTCACGTATGGGCACAAGGACGCCAAGAAATTGTCCAAGCCCAAGGCTGGTCACTTCGCGAAAGCGGATGTCGAATCAGGTCGTCGTCTGGTCGAGCTTCGTCTCGAGAGCGTTGACGGATTCGAAGTTGGCGGAGAGATCACTGTTGATCAATTCGTCAAGGGCCAAAAAGTCGACGTGACTGCAGTGAGCCGCGGTAAGGGCTTCGCTGGCGGAATGAAGCGTCACAACTTCAGTGGTCAAGGCGCAAGTCACGGTAACCACAAGCACCACCGTGCACCTGGTTCCATTGGCTCGGCTTCATACCCGGGTCGCGTTTTGAAGGGTCTCAAGATGGCCGGACACATGGGTCACGCCCAAGTCACCACCTTGAACCTTGAGGTTGTTGAGGCTGATGCCGAACGTGGTTTGTTGCTGGTCCGTGGTTCAGTACCCGGCCCTAACGGTGGCGTTGTCATCGTGCGCAACGCGGTGAAGGGAAAGTGACCTGATGCCTTCGTTAAAAGTGAAGAATCAAAGTGGCAAAGAAGTCGGAACGGTGTCGTTGAACGATGCTGATTTCGGTCGTCAGCCCAATGTTCCAGTGATGCACCAAGTCGTGACTGCGCAACTTGCGCACCGACGAGCTGGCACACAGAACACCAAGACTCGTGCCGAAGTTTCTGGTGGTGGCAAGAAGCCGCTCAAGCAAAAGGGAACTGGTAGCGCTCGTCAGGGCTCAACCAACTCACCGCACTTCTCTGGTGGTGGTGTGGCTCACGGGCCCAAGCCGCGTAAGTACACGCAAAAGACTCCAAAAAAGATGATCAAGATTGCTTTGCAGTCAGCATTGTCCGATCGTGCCAACGAAGGAAAAATCGTTGTCATTGATTCTTGGAACTTTGAAACACCCAAGACTTCTGCAGCGATTGAAGCGTTGAACGCACTCAATCTTGAAGGTCGTACGTTGATCGTGGTTCGTCGTGACGAACTCAATGCGATTCGTTCGTTCCGTAATCTCCCCGAAGTACAGCTCATCGAAGTTGGCGAACTCAACGCCTACGACGTGCTGTGCAACGACACCATCGTTTTCTCGCAGGCGTCTTTGCCTGGAGCAAGTAAGGACGGTCAGTGATGAAAGATCCCCGCGACATCATCATCGCTCCCATCGTGTCCGAAAAGAGCTACGCGCTCATCGAGACCGGTGTGTACACATTCAACGTTCACGTTGACGCTTCAAAGCCCGAGATCCACGACGCAGTCGAGGCCATCTGGGGAGTCAAAGTTGTCAAGGTCAACACACTCAACCGTGCGGGCAAGGTCCAGCGCACCCGAGGCACTAATCGCCCCGGTCGTCGCCCTGGTACCAAGCGCGCCATCGTCACTTTGGCTGCTGGGAATGAAATCCCACTGTTCGAGAACAACTGAGGCATCACGTCATGGGAATTCGTAAGCGTAAACCAACATCTGCCGGTCGTCGTTTCCAGACTTCGTCAGACTTCTCCGAGATCACATCAACGACTCCCGAGAAGTCATTGCTCACGAGCAAGCCGAAGACGGGTGGACGAAACGCGTATGGTCGCAAGACCTCACGTCACCGCGGTGGCGGACACAAACAGCAGTACCGCATGATCGACTTCAAGCGCAACAAGGATGGCATCACTGCCAAAGTTGCGACTATTGAATACGACCCCAACCGCACCTGCCGTATTGCTTTGTTGCACTACGCAGACGGCGAGAAGGCGTACATCCTTGCTCCTAAAGGCATGAATGTTGGCGATCACGTATCAAATGGTCCCAAGGCCGAAATCAAGCCCGGCAATGCGTTGCCGTTGCGCTACATGCCGGTCGGTACCGTGGTTCATAACGTTGAATTGCGTCCTGGTCAGGGCGGCAAGATGGCGCGCTCGGCTGGCGTCGGCGTTCAACTCGTCGCAAAAGATGGCGACTACGCAACTTTGCGTTTGCCGTCAACCGAAATGCGTCGCGTGATGATTGATTGCCGTGCCACTGTTGGCGAAGTCGGTAACTCCGAACACGAACTCATCAAGATCGGTAAGGCTGGTCGTAACCGCTGGAAGGGTGTACGTCCGCAAACTCGCGGTGTCGCCATGAACCCGGTCGATCACCCTCTCGGTGGTGGTGAAGGTAAGACCTCTGGTGGTCGTCCTCCCGTATCTCCGTGGGGCAAGCCAGAAAGCCGTACTCGTGATGGCAATAAGGCATCACAGAAGTTGATAGTTCGTCGTCGTCGTTCCGGCAAGGGCCGCCGGTAAAGGATAGGTGCATTAGATGTCTCGTAGCTTAAAAAAGGGTCCGTTCGTTGACGACCACCTCGTAAAAAAGGTGGACGCGCTGAACGCTGCCAATGAAAAGAAGGTCATCAAGACCTGGAGTCGCCGTTCGACAATCATCCCCGACATGGTGGGTCACACCATCGCGGTGCATGACGGTCGTAAGCATGTTCCGGTGTACGTCACCGAATCAATGGTTGGTCACAAGCTCGGAGAATTCTCACCGACTCGTACCTTCAAATATCACGCAGGTCAAGAGAAGAACGTGAAGGGTCGCAAGTAATGACTGGTCCCAAGCTCAATGAGCGTTCATTTGTTGCTGGAGAGCGCACCGGAACAAAAGCAAGTGTTCGCGGTTCACGCATGTCAGCATCGAAAGCACGCGTTGTCCTCAATCTCATTCGCGGTCGCGATGTTGTCATGGCTGATCAGGTCTTGCAGTTCACCGAGCGTGAAGCTGCTCGCGTGATTCGCAAAGTGTTGGCATCTGCTGTTGCTAACGCCGTGAACAACGATGGCCTCGAAGCCGACACCTTGTACGTCAAGGCCTGTTACGCCGACGAAGGCCCGACCTTGCGTCGCTTCAAGCCTCGCGCTAAGGGTCGTGCAACACGTATCAACAAGCGCACCTGCCACATCACCATTGTGCTCGCGGTGATTGATGCTGAACTCTTGACAGTTGTCCAGGCTCGTCGTGAGCGTGCAGTCAGCGGTCGCCGTGCAACTCGCGGTGGCGGTGTTGCTGATCGTCGTGCTCGCGTGCAGGCCAGCCGCACTCAACGCACCGATGGTGGCGACAGTGTGAACGAGTCAACAACTGTTGAAGAAGTAACACTCGAAGATACGTCGCTTGAAGATACGACGATTGAAACTGCAGCACCTGAGGCTGAGGAGACCAACTGATGGGCCAAAAAGTTAATCCTTACGGCTTCCGTCTCGGAATTACCACCGACTGGAAGAGCCGCTGGTTCAGCGAGCGCAACTACAAGGAATACCTCACCGAAGACTGGAAGATTCGCGCGTACATCATGGATTCACTTCCCGATGCCGCGATCTCACGTATCGAAGTTGAGCGCAAGCGTGGCGAAACCTTGAAGGTCGACATCCACACTGCACGTCCCGGAATTGTTATTGGTCGTAAAGGTGCCAAGGCCGACGAACTTCGTTCAGGTCTCACCAAGCTCACCGGCAACTTGAAGGTGCAGTTGAACATTGTTGAAATCAAGTCACCAGAACTTGATGCAGCATTGATCGCTCAAGGCGTCGCCGATCAACTCGTTGGTCGTATTGCTTTCCGTCGTGCCATGAAGCGGGCTGTGCAGAACGCACAAAAGGCTGGCGCACTTGGTATTCGTGTTCAGTGTTCGGGCCGTCTAGGTGGCGCCGAAATGAGCCGTACCGAGTGGTACCGCGAGGGTCGCGTTCCGTTGCACACATTGCGTGCCGACATTGACTACGGCTTCCGTGAAGCTCGTACCGCAAGTGGTCGCGTTGGTGTGAAGGTTTGGATTTACCGTGGCGACATTTTGCCATACAAGCCCGTCACCGATGACAAGATCGTTCGCGAAGCTGCCATGGCTGTTGGCGAAACGTCGGGTGCACCTGGTGCGCGCAAAGTTGTGTCATCAAGCGGACGCCGCAAGGCCGAAGAAGCTGCCGAATTGGCCGCAACTCCGCTCATCAAAGAAGCCGATCCCGAACTCGAGAAGTTACTCGACGAGGAAGAAGAAATTGCCCGCCGCACCCACGATGGGCACGAGACCCCGCACTTCCGTGCACAGGACTGATTCATTATGTTGATGCCTCGCAAAGTTGCCCATCGTAAGCACCATCGTGGTCGTACCGGAGGTATGGCCAAGGGTGGAAGCGAACTGGCTTTTGGTCAGTACGGAATTCAAGCTCTTGAACCGTGCTGGTTAACCGCTCGTCAGATCGAAGCTGCACGTATTGCTATGACCCGTCACATCAAGCGTGGTGGCAAGGTCTGGATCAACGTGTTCCCTGATAAGCCCGTCACCAAGAAGCCAGCTGAAACCCGCATGGGTTCTGGTAAGGGCAACCCCGAATTTTGGGTAGCCGTGGTCAAGCCTGGTCGCGTGTTGTTCGAATTGTCATTCCCAAGTCGCGAGCAGGCATTTGAGGCCCTCAATAAGGCCATCCAGAAATTGCCGATTAAGGCTCGCATTATCACCCGCGAGGAGGCGATCTGATCATGGCAACTCAAGCCAGCAAAGACCGCGCTGAACTAACCGAACTCGACCTCACGTCATTGGTTGAGCAGCTTCGTGCTACCAAGCAAGAGGCATTAAACCTCCGCTTCCGTAGCGCAACTGGTCAGCTCGATACCCATAGCGAATTGCGTCGTGTTCGTCGTCGCATCGCACGAATCAACACCCTTATCCGTCAGCGTGAAATCGCTGCCGCTGAGGCCGGAGAGTGAACCAGATGTCTGAAACAGTCGAAACAACAGAACGCGCACCACGCAAAGTACGCGAGGGCATCGTGTCCTCGTCAAAGATGGACCGCACTTTGGTCGTCGAAGTCGTCGAGCGAGTGCGCCACCCGAAGTACAACAAGTTCGTGATGCGTACCAAGAAGTTGTATGCCCACGATGAGGCCAACGACGCCAACATTGGCGATCGCGTGCGCGTCATGGAAACCCGTCCACTATCGAAGACGAAGCGCTGGCGCCTCGTCGAGATTCTCGAGCGGGCCAAGTGAGCCTGGGAACGACGGAGAAGAACACATGATTCAGCAAGAAAGTCGTCTACGGGTTGCCGACAACAGTGGCGCCAAAGAAGTTCTGTGCATCAAGGTGCTCGGTGGTACTCGCCGCCGTTACGCCTCGATCGGAGACATTTTTGTGGCTGCCGTGAAGGATGCAATTCCGGGTGCAGGTGTCAAAAAAGGTGATGTCGTCAAGTGCGTCGTCGTTCGAGTCAAGAAGGAAAAGCGCCGTCCCGATGGCAGCTACATCCGTTTCGACGAGAACGCTGCCGTGATTATTAAGGACGACCTCACTCCACGAGGAACTCGTATTTTCGGACCAGTTGGTCGCGAATTGCGTGACAAGAAGTTCATGCGCATTGTTTCGTTAGCACCGGAGGTGTTGTGAAATGAAGATCAAAAAAGGTGACACCGTCGTGGTGATCTCAGGTAAGGACAAGGGCAAAGAAGGCACCGTTTCGCGTGTGATGCCCACGACCAACCAGATCATCGTTGATGGAATCAATGTTGTGAAGAAGCACCAGAAGCCAAGCGGTACAAACCAGCAAGGTGGAATCATCGACCGTGACATGCCGCTCAACGCATCGAACGTGATGCTCCTGCATAAGGGCAAGCCCACGCGCGTTGGTTACAAGGTTTTGGCTGATGGCAAAAAAGTGCGCATCGCTCGCAAGACAGGTGAGGAAATTTCATGAGCACTACTACGATGCCCCGTTTAAAGGCGAAGTATCAGAGCGAGATTCGTGACAGCCTCAAGGCTTCTCTCGAATTGCCCAACATCATGCAGGTTCCACGTCTCGAAAAGATTGTGGTGAACATGGGTGTTGGTCGTGCAACTCAGCAGCCGTCGTTGCTCGAAGGAGCTGTTGCTGACATGACTCGCATCACCGGCCAAAAGCCCAAGGTGACCAAGTCACGCGACTCCATCGCCAACTTCAAACTTCGTGAGAAGCAAGCCATTGGTTGCATGGTCACTCTTCGTGGTGATCGCATGTGGGAATTCCTCGATCGTTTGATCGCGGTTGCTATTCCTCGTATCCGTGACTTCCGCGGTTTGCCGGCCTATTCATGGGACGGACGTGGAAACTACTCGTTCGGTCTCGTTGACCAGACGGTGTTCCCCGAAATTGAATACGACAAGATCGATGCCCCTCGAGGCATGGACATCACCATCGTGACCACCGCTGTTGACAATGCCCAAGGTCGGGCACTCCTCGATGCGTTTGGCTTCCCCTTCAAGCGTGGCGCTGAAGCAGCCATTGCGCCGAAGAAGCTAAACACTCGTGGACCGCAGTACGCAGCCAAGAAGAAGAAGTGAGCGAGAGGTACTGACTCATGGCAAAGAAATCTTTAATTAACCGAGCCAATGCAACACCGAAATTCAAGGTGCGTGGTTATACACGTTGCCGCAAGTGTGGTCGTGCTCGTTCTGTTTACCGCAAGTTCGGACTCTGCCGTGTGTGCCTTCGCCAGATGGCTCACGCTGGAGAAATCCCCGGCCTAACGAAGTCGAGTTGGTGAGACGTTATGTTGACTGATCCTATTGCCGACATGCTGACCCGCATCCGCAACGCCAACACGGCGATGCATGATGAGGTCAAGATGCCGTCGTCGAAGCAAAAAGTTGCTCTGGCCAAGATTTTGGAACAAGAGGGTTACATCTCTGGTTTCACTATCGCTCCCAATACCAAGGGACCAGGCGAGATCTTGAACATCGGAATGAAGTACTCGGCTGAACGCCGTCGAACCATTGCCGGTATCAAGCGCATTTCAACACCAGGACTTCGCGTGTATCGCAAGTCCGACACTGTGCCTCGCGTGCTCGGTGGACTTGGTGTTGCCGTTCTATCCACCAGTCAGGGACTCATGACCGACCGTGAAGCGCGCAAGCGCAAAGTCGGCGGCGAAGTTCTCTGTTACGTGTGGTGATCAGGAGACAACATGTCACGTATCGGTAAAGCACTTATTCCCGTCCCGGCGGGTGTTGACGTTTCCATCAGTGGAAGTTCAGTGACTGTTAAAGGTCCTCAGGGATCTTTGAGTCGCGATCTTGTTGGTGGAATCACTGTTCGTCAAGACGAAGGCAACTTGGTTGTTGAGCGTCCAAACGACGAGCGTGAATCACGTAGCTTGCACGGCCTCAGCCGCGCATTGATCAACAACATGGTCGTTGGTGTCACTACTGGTTTCGCTAAAGAACTCGACATCGTTGGCGTTGGTTACCGCGCCGAGTTGAAGGGCCCTAGCTCCATTCGTCTCAACCTTGGTTTTTCACATCCCGTTGATGTGGATGCTCCCGCAGGAATCACTTTTGAAGTGCCCGTGCAGACCAAGATCATTGTGAAAGGCATCGACAAAGAAACTGTCGGTCAAGTAGCTGCCAACATTCGTTCCATTCGCAAGCCTGAGCCGTACAAGGGCAAGGGTGTGCGTTACCAGGGCGAGAAGATTCTGCGCAAGGCCGGCAAAGCCGGCAAGAAGTAATGCCGAGAAAAGATTCCGGTAGGGAGATCCAATGAGCAAGATCAGTAAAGAGCGTCGTGAGAGTCGCCTTGT
Source organism: Actinomycetes bacterium (assembly GCA_037138315.1). GTDB lineage: Bacteria > Actinomycetota > Acidimicrobiia > Acidimicrobiales > Ilumatobacteraceae > Casp-actino8. The sequence continues at coordinate 19,980 of JBAXIP010000010.1, read as the reverse complement.
ACGTCACAACCGAGTTCGTAAGAAGATCCACGGCACCGCCGAGCGTCCGCGCTTGTCGTTGTACCGTTCAAACAAGCACCTCATGCTTCAGGTCATCAACGACGATCTTGGTACGACGATCACATCGGTGTCATCGAACGAGCCGGCATTGCGTGCCGCTGGTGGAAGCACTGTTGAAATCGCTAAGGCTTTAGGTGCAACTGTTGCGCAGCGGGCTCAAGCAATTGGTATCAAGAAAGTTGTTTTCGATCGCGGTGGATACTTGTATCACGGTCGTGTCGCTGCGGTTGCTGAAGCCGCTCGTGAAGCAGGTCTGGAGTTCTGATGACGAATACACCTAACAATCCCAATCCAAATCCCAATCCGCGTTCAGGTGGACCTGGCGGCGGAAACCCGCGCCAAGGTGATCGTCCGCCTCCAGGTATGGGCAACACCCCCGAAGGTGGCCGCGAGTCACGGGTGATTCACATCAACCGCGTTGCCAAGGTTGTGAAGGGTGGTCGTCGTTTCTCATTCACCGCACTTGTTGTGGTTGGTGATGGCAACGGTCGCGTTGGTCTCGGTTACGGAAAGGCCAAGGAAGTTCCGTTGGCTATCCAAAAGGGAACCGAAGATGCCAAGCGCAACATGTTCTCGGTTGCCCTCGCTGGCAGCACCATCATGCACCCCGTGATTGGCATCTTGGGTGCTGGTCGCGTGATGCTCAAGCCCGCAGCTCCTGGTACCGGTGTTATCGCCGGCGGAGCAGCGCGCATCATTCTTGAAGAGGCTGGCATTCACGATGTGTTGGCCAAGTCACTTGGTTCATCCAATGCCATCAACGTGGCCCGCGCCACCATTAACGGACTGCAGTCATTGCAGCGTCCCGATGAAGTCGCGGCTCGTCGTGGCATTCCCGCCGATAGTTTCGTACCGAAGGGCTTGCTCAAGGCCTACAACGAAACCAAGCGCGCCGTTGCTGCAGGAGAAAGTCACTGATTATGGCTACCTACCAAACAGTCGTTCACACTGGTCCCACCATCACGGTGACCCAGATCAAGTCGAGTACTCATGCCAAGCCCAAGAGCCGCGGAACATTGCGTGCGCTTGGCCTTGGTCGTATTGGCAAGTCCAATACGTTGCCCGACCGTCCCGAAATTCGCGGCATGATTGCCCGAGTGCCCCACCTCATCGAAGTTTCATCTTCGACTGATTCGAAGGAGAGCTGACCAATGCGCGTTGACGAATTAGCACCAGCACCTGGTTCAACCCATCCAAAAAAGCGACTTGGTCGCGGTATCGGTGGCAAGGGCGGAAAGACTGCCGGCCGCGGTACTAAGGGTCAGCACTCACGTGGTCGCGGCAAGGTTGCTCGCGGCTTCGAAGGTGGACAGATGCCCCTCAAGCAGCGTGTTCCGAAGTTGAAGGGTTTCAATAACCCATTCCGCATCGAATATCAGGGTGTCAATCTTGACACCATCAACGAACTCGAAGATGCACTTGTGAACCCCGAGGTCCTAACGGCCGCTGGTGTTTTGCACAAGAACGTTTTCGTCAAAGTTCTCGGTCGTGGACAGATCACCCGCAAGGTTGATGTTCATGTTCACGGTGCTTCGAAGGCTGCTCAAGCTGCCATCGAAGCTGCCGGTGGATCCGTCACCATTATTCCGTTGCCGTACAAGGTTCGCCCTGCCGCCAACGGCAACCAGTTCACCAACCGCTGATTTCGGGCTTCCCGATTTTCACCAGCCGCTAGAACCCGAGGAGACCACGTGCTGTCGAACTTGAAGAACATCTTCAAGGTCCCCGACCTACGGAACAAGATTTTGTTCACGGTCATGATGGTGTTGTTGTATCGATTCGGCGCGCACATTCGCGTTCCGGGCATCGACGACCAAGCTGTTCGCCAATTGCGCGAATCAGCACGTCAACAGGGTGCGCTTGGCTTCTTGAACTTGTTCTCGGGTGGGGCGTTCTCGTCGTTCGCCATCTTCGCTTTGGGCATCATGCCCTACATCACATCAAGCATCATCATGCAGGTGTTGACGGTCGTGATTCCGAAGCTCGAAGAGTGGCAACAAGAAGGCGCAACTGGTCAGCGCAAGATCACACAGTGGACGCGTTATGTTGCCATCGCTATCGCAACTTTGCAGGCCGCTGGTTTGACATTCATTTTCGGTCAAGGAAAAGGTTCGGCATTCTTCACTGCCTCACGTAACGCACCAGACATCGTGTTGTTGCCAGACGGTATGTGGCCACGTGGTTTGCTTGTCATCATTTCGCTTGTTGCCGGTACAGCATTGTTGATGTGGATGGGTGAACTCATCAGTCAACGTGGCATCGGCAACGGTATGAGCATCTTGATCTTCGCATCAGTCGTGAGCTCATTGCCCTTTAGTTACTACTCAATTTTGCAGAGCAAGAAGTGGGTTGTCTTTGCAATTCTCGTGTCGATTTCAATTGGTATTTTGATTGCGGTCGTACGTGTTGAACTTGGTCAGCGTCGTATTCCGGTGCAGTTCGCCAAGCGTGTTGTTGGTCGTCGTATGTATGGCGGTCAGAGTACGTACATTCCGCTTAAGGTCAACCAGGCCGGCGTTGTTCCGATCATCTTTGCGAGTTCGGTGATGTTGTTGCCAGTTCTTGTTACCAATGTGATCGGTGGTGCCGATGGTTGGCGCCGCACGATTACGCAATGGGTTGACCGCAACTTGGTGTCGTCGCAAGGAATGCTCTACATCGTGTCATTTGCGTTGTTGATCATTGCCTTCGCTTACTTTTATAACTCGATTGCTTTCGACCCGATTCGTCAGGCCGATCAGATTCGTCGTCAAGGTGGATTCATTCCTGGTATTCGTCCCGGACCGCAGACCGAGCGTTATCTCGCCAAGACCGTGAACCGCATTACGTTGCCGGGTGCTTTGTTCGTTGCTTTCATTGCCATCTTGCCGTACATCGTGTTGTGGGTCGGTGACGTGAAGTCGTTCCCGTTTGCTGGTACGACCGTTTTGATCGCCGTTGGTGTTGCTCTTGAATTGATGCGCCAAGTAGATAGCCAGCTCATGCTGCGCAACTACGAGGGATTCCTGAAGTGATGCTCGCGCAGCATCGGTGGCTGCGTCAGGACTAACTCATGACCGCGGGCGTACGTTTGATCATCATGGGTCGTCAAGGTGCTGGCAAAGGTACTCAATGTCAACGCATCTCACGGCATTACGTGGTTCCCCACATTTCAACGGGGGATATATTGCGCGCTGCTGTGCGTGAGGGGACTGAACTCGGCAAGATGGCCGGCCAGGTCATCAAAGCTGGTCGCTTGGTGGGCGACGACATCATGATCGAAATTATCCGCGAACGCTTAGAGCAAGATGACGCCCGTACTCGTGGCTACATCCTTGACGGTTTTCCGCGGACTGTGGCCCAAGCAATTGCTCTCGACGCGATTGCCGCCGAGCGTCCCATTCATGTGGTTCTCGATTTGGACGTGCCCCGCGAATTAGTCATTCAGCGCATCTCAGCCCGCCGGGTCTGTCGAGACTGTGGGACGAACTATGTTGCCACCACCCAAAAGCGTGATCCCTGGATTTGTGACTCGTGTGGCGGCGATGTGATTCACCGTAACGACGACACCCCTGAGAGCATCAGTCAACGTCTTGACCTCTACGAATCACAGACCTCACCCTTGCTCGATTTCTATGGCCAAGACGGTCGCCTGGTGGAAATCGATGGATCGGTCTCGCCCAACGAAGTTTTCGGCACATTGACGGCTGCTATCGACCATGCCCGGAAGAACGGCTGAGCCTGCCTGTGGATAACTTTTCTGCAGATATTGCCATGAACGGCCGTGAAACCTGGACTATGGTTTGCCTCCGAAAAGACTCCCAAGTTTCCCGTGAAGTTTCTGGCTCGAGGCACTTGGTTCATTTGAGTCTCGGCGGTAGCATTGCCCCTCGGCCCAATGGCCGACCCTGTACGCGTCCTCGTGTCGCACTGCAGTTTGAAATATCCGCCCTGTTAGGAGTCAGTTCTGTCCAAGCCCAAAGATGATGCCATTTTGCTCGAAGGAACGATCCTTGAGTCCCTGCCGAACGCCATGTTTCGGGTGGAGCTTGAGAACGGCCACAAAGTTTTGGCGCATATCTCCGGAAAAATGCGAATGAACTACATCCGTATTCTTCCGGGCGACAAGGTGCAAGTAGAGCTCACACCATATGACCTCACCAGAGGTCGCATTACGTATCGCTACAAGTAATGACAAGTCGTAAATAGTCAATAAAACCAGTCTTTATCGTTCAAAATCTAACAACAAGAAGTGAGATGACCATGAAGGTCAAACCGAGTGTTAAGAAAATCTGCGAGAAGTGCAAAGTGATCCGCCGCCACGGCAGTGTCATGGTCATTTGCGAGAACCCGCGTCACAAGCAGCGTCAAGGCTGAGAAGAGAATAAGGAAACAGCATGGCCCGTATTTCTGGAGTTGACATTCCCCGCGAGAAGCGGTTGGAGATTTCGCTCACCTACATCTTTGGCATCGGTAAGCCGACAGCTCAACGCATGTGCGCAGACCTCGATATCAGTCCGAACACGCGTGTTCGCGACTTGACTGACGAAGAAGTCAACAAACTTCGTGGTTGGGTCGACAAGAACGTCACCGTCGAAGGTGACCTTCGCCGCGAAGTTCAGACCGACATCAAGCGCAAGATCGAAATCGGTTGCCTCCAGGGCGTCCGTCACCGTAAGGGCCTGCCCGTTCGTGGTCAGCGCACTCACACCAATGCTCGTACCCGTAAGGGACCGAAGAAGACCGTTGCAAACAAGAAAAAGGCAGTGAGGTAGTACATCATGGCTAAGCCGAAGCCGGGCGGACGACGCCCCCGTAAGCGCGAGCGCAAAAACGTCAGTGTTGGTGTGTGTCACATCAAGTGCTCGTTCAACAACACCATCGTCAGCATCTCTGACACCGAAGGCAACGTTTTATCGTGGGCCTCAGGTGGCGGAGTTGGTTTCAAGGGTTCGCGTAAGAGCACACCATTTGCTGCACAAATGGCCGCCGAAAAAGCAGCGAAGGCCGCTTTTGAACAAGGTATGCGTCGCGTCGAAGTGCACGCCAAGGGCCCAGGCTCTGGTCGTGACACCGCTATTCGTTCGTTGCAGAACACTGGCATCGAAGTGACGGGCATCAAAGATGTCACGCCCGTACCCCACAACGGCTGCAAGTTGCCCAAGCGGAAGAGGAACTAAGCCATGGCCCGTTACACCGGACCCAAGGTGCGTTTGTCGCGCCGTCTCAACACCAACTTGTTCGAAAACGAAAAGGGCCGTAAGGCTCTTGAGCGTCGTCCCTTCCCACCGGGTCAGCACGGCCGCACGCGTCGTCGCTCAGCCGGTAGCGAATACCTCGCACAGCTTCAGGAAAAGCAGAAGGCTAAGTACATCTACGGTGTACTCGAGCGTCAGTTCCGCAAGACCTACGACGAAGCCAACCGCCTACAGGGACCGACTGGTGAAAACCTGTTGCGTTTGCTCGAGCTTCGTCTCGACAACATCGTGTACCGCGCTGGTTTCGGCAGCACCCGCCCGCAGGCGCGTCAGTTCGTCAGCCACGGACTCATTTTGGTCAATGGCAAGCGCCTCAACATTCCGAGCGCTCGTGTCAAGAAGGGTGATGTCATCACCTTGGCCGTCAAGGCTCGCGACATGATCGTGATTCAGCACAACATCGATACCTTGGACCGTTCATTGGTCGGTTGGCTCGAAAGCGGAGACGGCGGCAAGCAAGTCACCGTTCGCAACGAACCAGCTCGCGAGCACATTGATGTGCCCGTACGTGAACAGCTCATCGTTGAGCTTTACTCGAAGTAATCCAGCAATTCAATCTGCATCTAATACTGCCTAAGTACAAACCCTCGACGAACGGAAGAGACAAATGCTCGTCATCCAGCGCCCCAGTGTCGAAGCAATCGGCGAACAGAACGGTAACCGTCAGAGTTTCTCTGTCGGACCTCTTGAGCCCGGCTTCGGTCATACCATCGGTAACTCGCTTCGTCGCGTGTTGCTTTCCTCCATCCCCGGTTCCGCCATTACGACGGTTCGCTTCGATGAGGCTTTGCACGAGTTCGACACCATTGCTGGTGTCACCGAGGACGTCACCGACATCATCCTCAACCTCAAAGACATCGTGCTGATCTCGCAGTCGGACGAAGCAGTCATCATTCGTGTTGACGTTCGTGGCGATGCAGGCACAGTCGTCACCGCTGGCGACATTCAGTGCCCAGCCGACGTTGAAATCCTCAACAAGGATCTCGTCATCGCCCACGTGAATGGCAAAGGCCGTCTTGCATTCGACCTCACGGTCGAGCAGGGTCGTGGCTACAACTCAAGCGATCGCGATTCGGGATCGCGCACCATCGGAGTCATTCCGATTGATGCCATCTTCTCGCCAGTACGTCGCGTGATGTTTGATGTTCAGCCAACTCGCGTTGAGCAGTCAACTAACTACGACAAGCTCATCATTGACATTGAAACTGATGGCACCACCACGCCGCGTGATGCACTTGCTTCAGCCGGAGCAACTTTGCGTTCGCTTGTTGATCTTGTTGCCAACTTGTCAGAAGAGCCCAAGGGTCTCGAACTTGGTGAAGTGATTCAAGCCGGATCATCAAGCCCCGATCTCGACATTGCAATCGAAGACCTCGATCTCTCCGAGCGTCCCCGTAACTGTTTGAAGCGCGCCCAGGTCAACACCATTGGCGAACTTCTGAGCAAGAACGAAGACGACTTGTTGAATATCACCAACTTTGGCCAGAAGAGCCTCGACGAAGTCAAGCAGAAGCTTGATGAGCGCGGCCTGACTCTTCGCGGCTGAGCCGACGAACGTTTTAACGAAGGAACCACACCATGCCCGCAACACCACGCCGTGCCAGAAACTTTGGCGGTAGCTCACAGCACCAGAAGTTGATGATGGCCAACCTCACAGCATCTTTGATTGCTGCTGAAGCCATTGAGACAACTGAAGCGAAGGCCAAGGCTCTTCGCCCCATCGCTGAAAAGCTCATCACCAAGGCCAAGAAGGCTCAAGACGGAAACGCGATGAGCGTGCACCGTATTCGTCAGATCCAGGGTTACCTCGGTGACAAGGAAATGACGCACAAGTTGGTCGCTGAAGTTGCTCCTCGTTACCTCGAACGTAACGGTGGCTACTTGCGTATCTTGAAGCTTGGTCCGCGTCAGGGCGACAACGCCCCCATGGCGCGTATCGAACTCGTCTGATATTTTCTCGTCCGACATTTATCTGGTCGCGAGTTACAACTCATGAATACTTCCGAGCCCGCCATCAGGCGGGCTCGTTTGTTAGTTGCCTACGAAGGGTCGCACTTCAGTGGCTTTGCCATCAACGACGATGTGCGTTCGGTCGCCGGCGTTATTGGTGATGCCTTGTCGCTCATCTCGCGCTTTCCAGTTCATATCACTGGGGCTGGTCGTACTGACGCTGGAGTGCATGGTTGGGGACAGGTCATCACGTGTGACTTGCCGCTTGATATTGATCTGGAAACCCTGCCCCGCCGTTTGACCAAAATGTGTGCGCCGGGCGTTGTGGTGCGCGCGATTGAGTGGGCTGCGCCCGATTTTCATGCTCGCTTTTCGGCGCATTGGCGCCACTATCGCTACACCGTGCTCAACGATCCGGTGGCCGATCCCTTCTTAGCCGCAACCGCTTGGCATGTGCCCCAAGAACTTGATTTACCCCTGATGTATCTGGCGGGTGATCCGCTGATTGGCGAACATGACTTTTCGGCCTTTTGTCGCAAACCCAAGCCGGTTGAAGGCGAAAAAGAGCCGAGTATGTTCCGTGAAGTCACCCAAGCCCGTTGGTCTGAGCACACCAGTGAACGGGGGGCTCGAATTCTGCGGTTTGAGATTCGGGCCAATGCTTTTTGCCACCAAATGGTCCGCTCAATCGTCGGCACCTTGGTCGATGTGGGCCTGCGCAAGCTCACCCCTGGCTCGATGTCGGGTATTTTGCGTTCGGGCGCCCGAACCGAGGCGGGCCAAGTCGCCCCAGCCCACGGACTGTGTTTGTGGGAAGTCGGCTACGACCAAGATGTTTTCATTCGCCCACGCGAGATATTCGGGTGACCACCCTGTCGTTTTTACTCATAATGCCCGTATCATTTCTCAGTCCCTGTGGGCTGCGTTGTCCCGGGAACCTTTTCTGAAAGAAGTATCTATGAGCACCTATACGCCAAAGGCCAGCGAGATCGTTCGTGAGTGGCATGTCGTCGACGCTGAGGGCATGATCCTCGGTCGTCTTTGCACCGAAGTCGCACGTCTGTTGCGCGGTAAGCACAAGCCAACGTTCGCACCACACATGGACTCCGGCGATCACGTCGTCATCATCAACGCTGACAAGATTGTGTTGACTTCTGGCAAAGCTGAGAGTCGTTTGATTCACAACTACTCGGGTTACCCCGGTGGTTTGAAGAGCGAAACTTTCGCCAGCTTGTTGAATCGTCGCCCCGATGAAGCCATTCGTGGTTCAGTGCGCGGCATGTTGCCCAAGGGTCCGCTCGGACGTCAGATGATTAAGAAGCTCAAGGTGTACACCGGAGCAGAGCATCCTCACGGCGCGCAAAACCCGACCGCCATCAAGTTCGACCACGCCAAAGCTCGCTGAGCAAAGAATTCAAGGATCATAAAATGACGAAGCCTCTTACTCAGACAACCGGTCGCCGCAAGGAAGCAGTCGCACGTGTGCGCGTTCGCCCCGGCACTGGCAAGCACACCGTGAACGGAAAGCCGATCGATGTGTACTTCTGCACCGCGACACAGCAGAACGCAGCAGTCGAAGCATTGCGCGTGACCAACACGACCGAACAGTACGACGTCGATGCAACCATTCATGGTGGCGGCGTGACGGGACAGTCTGGCGCAATGCGCATGGGTTTGGCTCGTTCACTCGTTGAACTTGATCCCGACTCACGTGGTGCACTCAAGAAGGCCGGCTTGTTGACCCGCGACTCACGTCGTAAGGAAAGCAAGAAGTACGGTCTGCGCAAGGCCCGTAAGGCCGGACAGTACACGAAGCGCTGATCGCGACTTTCATGTCGGGCGCAAACAATTCGCCCAAGTCATATATGTCTATTGTTCCGACATTTGGCACCGATGGTGTTCGTGGCGTCGCTATTAGCGAAATCACTCCCGAATATGCGCTTGCTCTTGGTCGCGCCGTTGGCACAGTTCTTGGTTCGCCGCGTTTAGTCATCGCTCGCGATCCACGAATGTCTGGACCCATTCTTGAAGCAGCGTTTTCTTCGGGTGCGGCTTCGGTGGGTGTGCGCGTTGAACAACTTGGTGTATTGCCGACACCGGCAGTTGCACTCATTGCGCAACTTGAAAATGTTCCTGGTGTGATGATTACTGCATCACACAACAAGTTCTCAGATAACGGTGTCAAAGTGTTTGCGGCAGGTGGGCGCAAATTGACCGATGCCGATCAAGTGCTCATCGAATCTGAAGTGCACAATGTATTGAGTGGCGTCGCGTCGACTGCACTAGACGTTGGCGCGATCGTTCGTCGTAGCGATGCGGTGACTTTGTATGTCGATCATCTTGTTGAACTTTTTGGCGAAGGATCGCTTGCTGGCTTGCGTGTCGTGATTGATTCGGCCAATGGAGCCATGAGCCAAGTTGCGCCGCTTGTGCTGCAACGACTCGGTGCCGATGTGATCTCGATGAACGATGCACCAAACGGTCGCAACATTAATGATGCGTGCGGTGCAACATCGCCGCAAACGTTGTGTGAATTTGTGAGTGGTACTGGTACCGGCATTTCAGTTGATATTGGTTTTGCCTTCGATGGTGACGGAGATCGTCTGATTGCTGTTGATGAAAACGGACGAGTCGTTGACGGCGATCGTCTGATTGCTTTGTCAGTGATCGACCGGCGTGACCACAACACCTTGGCCAATAACACCGTTGTTGTAACGGTGATGTCAAATTTGGGTTTCCATCAGGCGATGCATCAAGAAGGCGTGAACGTCGTGACAACTACTGTCGGCGACCGTTATGTGCTTGATGCCATGGAGTCTGGCGGGTTTGTGCTTGGCGGCGAACAAAGCGGTCACATTATTCATCGTGACCTGGCGACCACGGGTGATGGGCTTTTGGCTTCGATTGTTTTAGCCCAATTGGTGCGGCGCCGGCAAGAAAAAGATGGCGTGAAATTCTCACAACTCGCGACTTCGGTGATGCACACCTTCCCGCAGGTTCTGAAGAACGTCAAGGTGGCGGTTCGTCCAACTGATGTCGCCCAACTGTTAGCAATTGAAATCGCGGCCGAAGAATCATTACTCGGTGAGAACGGGCGAGTTTTGGTGCGGGCAAGTGGCACAGAATCACTGATCCGGGTCATGGTTGAAGCTCCAACCGCACAAATGGCCGATGAAGTTGCTGATCGACTGGTTGCCGTTGCTGTCAACAAATGCGTGTGAGCCTGTCACGGCGTAGTTGTTCGGTAACCTGATTGTCATGTGTGGCATCATCGCTTTGGTCGGTCGACCCGCTCGGCGTAGTGCCCCCACCGTGGCTGAAATCGTGCAACACCTTGACGCTGCTATTGCGAGTGGTCGAAACATGGTTGATGCCACGACCCATCTTGTCAAGGTCAACGAACTTCTCAAAGGTGTTCCTGGTGCTGTCGCCCTGATCGACAATCTTGAATTAGTGAGTGCGATGACAAGTCGTCTCGATCAAGTGGGTGCGACGATCGCAGTCATTGATGAAGGTCTCGAAAATAGCGTGGCCGATGCCGATGAACTCGAGCGAAGTGCTGCAGCACTCATTGCTCTGCGCGATGTCACATGGTCGATTGGGCAAGATCGCTTGCGTACGGCTCGACTTGTTCGTGAACTATCAGGACGTGATGCTGGTATTGCTGCGGTCGCTGGGTACCTCACCATTCAGCAGGCATTCTCGGCTCTTGATCGACTTGAAGTTCGCGGTCGCGATTCGGCAGGAGTCCATGTCTTTGTGTGGGGCCATGGTTTGTCGGCCAAAGATCCGTCAGTGACATCTGCTCTGAGCGCGCGGGCACATGACGCACTCTTTCAAAATCGTTCGGTGCGCATGATTGACGACACGTTGTCGTTTGTTTATAAGGCAGCCGCCGAAATTGGTGAGCTCGGTGATAACACGAAAGCGTTACGGGCTGCCGTTCAAGAAGATGACTTATTGCGCTTAGCACTTTCGAATCCCGATGCTCGGTTGTCATTAGTTGGACACACGCGGTGGGCGAGTGTGGGAATCATTAGCGAACCTAATGCGCACCCAGTGAACAGTGAACGCGAGCTTGACGATCTTGAGACCACTCATCCGTATGTTGTTGCCGCGCTCAATGGCGATGTTGATAATCATGGTGATTTGCGGATTGCGCATGGACTGTCATTCCCTGGGCAAATCACCACTGATGCCAAAGTGATTCCGGCGTTAGTGAATATGCATGCTCGAGCCTGCGGCGACACAGTTGAAGCTTTCCGCCGCAGCGTGGCGTCATTTGAGGGTTCAGTTGCTATTGGTGCTGCTGCGACCGATCAGCCCGATCGTTTGATGTTCGCTCTACGCGGCAGTGGTCAAGGATTGTTTGTTGGCGTGGCTGAAGACCTGTTTATTGTTGCGAGCGAACCCTACGGAGTCGTTGAAGAAACTTCGACATACTTCCGTCTTGATGGTGAAGGGTCAAGCACGGCAGCGCTGACCGACAGCAAAGGTCAAATCGTCGTTCTTGATGGTGCGCTTGCCGGCGATCTTTCTGGTGTGACGCGACTTGCCTACGACGGAACTGTTTTGCCTATTTCGGCAAACGAACTCGTCACGGCCGAAGTCACGACTCGCGACATCGATCGTGGGGACGCTCCGCACTTCTTACTGAAAGAAATCGGTGAGGCACCCGAATCTTTCCGCAAGACTCTTCGCGGCAAGATCATCGAGCGAGATGGCGTCTTACATGCATCACTCGGTGTCAAGACGCTGCCAACGTTCATTATTGAACAACTCGCATCGGGAGCGATTCGTAAAGTTCGAGTAATTGGTCAAGGTACCGCGGCTATCGCCGGTCGTAGTTGCGCAACGGTCCTTGACGAACTGTGTGCAGGCGGACTTGACGTTGATCCAATTACCGCAACCGAACTCAGCGGCTTCCACTTACAACTAGATATGAGTGACACGCTCATCATCGCTGTGAGCCAAAGCGGAACGACAACTGACACCAATCGCACTGTTGACCTGGCGCGTTCACGTGGAGCATCGGTGCTGGCGATTGTCAATCGACGGGGTAGCGATTTGTGCGATAAGGCCGATGGCGTGTTGTTCACGAGCGATGGTCGTGACGTTGAAATGAGCGTGGCGTCCACCAAGGCGTTTTACGCGCAGGTTGCTGCTGGAGTTCTGTTGGCATGTTCAGTCAGTGTTGCGGCCGGGCTTGGCACCGATTCACGCCGGCATGATTTGTTGCGTACGTTACGCGAACTTCCCACCGCCATGCGTACGGTCATTGACTCGCGAGCAAAGATTGCTGAAGTAGCTCACAAATATGCGCCGTCCAAGCGTTACTGGGCGGTCGTTGGTAACGGGCCAAATGCGATTGCGGCTCATGAAGTACGTATTAAGTTAAGCGAACTTTGCTACAAGAGCATTTCGTGTGACATCACTGAAGACAAAAAGCACATTGACTTGTCGTGTGAGCCATTGATCTTGGTGTGTGCTGCTGGATTAGCCGGAAGTACGGCTGACGACGTTGCCAAAGAGATTGCGATCTATCGTGCCCACAAGGCCACACCAATTGTGATTGCCAGTGCATCTGAGTCACGGTTCTCGAGCGCGGTGGCAGTGATTGATGTTCCTGATGTTGATCCGACTTTGGCTTTTGTATTGAGTGCTGTCGTTGGGCATCTTTTTGGTTATGAAGCTGCTCGGGCTATTGATGAGCTTGCTCGAGCATTACGTGAGGCTCGAGAAGTTGTTGAGTTTGCGGTACTGCATAATCCTGATGGCGAATCTGTTCTGAAAGTTGTGCGTTCAGGTTTGGTCATAGCTGCCGAGCGCTTTAATGAAACTCTGCGGGCCGGAACATACGACGGGCATCTTGAAGCCAGCACAGCCGTGCGCTTAGCTTCAATGCTTCGAGTCGTGCTTGACGCGTCACCGGTTGAGGCATACCAAAATGAAACTGGCAAAGTCGGTACTCCGTCGGCATTGATTGACGATCTCACCTTGGCTTTGACTCGAGCGATTGAAGAACTGACGCGACCTATTGATGCCATAAAGCATCAGGCCAAGACGGTCACTGTCGGAATTAGTCGTAGTGATGAAGGCGTTATGGATCGGGCCTTGGTGCAAGAAGTATTGGCCACTGGTGCGGGGCGCGACGTTTTGGCTTATCGTACGCTTAAGGTATTGGCCGATCTTGACCCTGCCGTTGAGGCAGTTGTTGGCTATACGCGTTACAGCATCGAAGGCGACCCGTCGGGCACACGTGCAACGATTGCGATCGTTGATCGCGGTGGACTATCTCGTGATGTTCCGAGCCGTGTTGATCGCAATCCATCTTTGGTGGGTACCAAGCGTCGCGTCGCGAGTGAACGTGAAGTGTTAGTTGCTCGTGGTCGAAGCGATGGGCGCACAGTGATCTTTATTCCTGAGGTCAAAGCCGGCCAGACAATCGGCATCACCTTGTTGCACGTACGTTTCTTTGATCGACTCAGTGCACCGGTCATGCGTGGTGTGCTTCAGGGCTACGACCGTCGTTACGATCGTTTGGTCGACTGGGTTTCAGAAACCGAAGGCGAAATGCGCGACGATTTGTTGAGTGAATTGTCGGTGGCAGATTTGTTGATCTTGCCGATCAGCGAAATGGCCGATCGCTGGCGTCGCGCTTCATCGTGAGTACATCTCAATGATTGTCGGTATCGGAGTCGATGCAGTTGAGATAGATCGCTTTCGTCGGTCGCTTGAACGAACTCCGTCAATGAAGTCGCGACTCTTCACAAGTGAAGAACTTGATTACGTCGAACCTCATGACGATCCAACCGCTTCGTTAGCTGCTCGTTTCGCAGCCCGTGAGGCTGTGATGAAAGCCATGGGTGTTGGGCTCGGTGCGTTTGAATTTCATGATGTGTGGGTACAGCGGGCCGAATCTGGTCGTCCAACACTTGCGGTCACGGGTAGGGCTCAGCAGATCGCGAACGAACTCGGCGTCACCGACTGGCATCTTTCGATCACACATACTGACAGCACGGCCATTGCCTATGTGATTGCTGTCCGATCACTGCCGTAGACCCGTCTGTAAGGCATACGATCTAGTTATGCGCCCCGTGCTGACTCCCAAACAGATGCACGTACTTGATACTGAGACGATTACCGCTGGAACGCCAATCGAGATTTTGATTGGTCGTGCTGGTGCCGCTGTGGCACGCGCTGCCAAGCGCATGATGGGTGGCTTGTACGGGCGCACTGTGGTCGTGGTTACTGGTAGAGGAAATAACGGTGCCGACGGCCGTGTGACAGCCCGTCTACTCGCCGATCAAGGCGTACGCGTGCACGTCATCAATGCCGACAATATGCCGTTACGTTTACCCGTGAGTGACCTCATTATTGATGCGGCCTTCGGTACTGGTTTTCGTGACGACTGGAGTCCGCCATCAACCCAAGGCGTTCCGGTTTTGGCAGTTGATATTCCGAGCGGAATTGATGGACTAACTGGTTTAGCTGCACCCGACACCTGGCAGGCGACTCGTACCGTCACATTCGTTGCGTTAAAGCCTGGTTTGCTGCTAGGTGCCGGTCGTGCATTGTGCGGTGAAGTTGAACTCGTTGATATCGGCATCAACCTCGGCATGGGCAATGTAGATATTAACGAAGTTGAACGCAGCGACGTTTCTCAATGGATTCCGCAACGCCCATTTGATTCGCATAAATGGAAAGCAGCGTTGTACGCAGTTGCTGGAAGTTCAGGAATGATGGGTGCCGCCAATTTGTGTAGTGCTTCGGCGATGCGCGCTGGTACAGGAATAGTGCATGTTGCTTCGCCCGGAATTGTGAGTGATCGCAGTACGCCAACTGAAGTTGTGCGCCGTGCTTTACCTGCTCTGGGTTGGTCGCAAGAAGTACTTGATGACCTACCACGTTTTAAGGCGATAGTCATCGGACCAGGACTTGGTCGCGATGAAGGAACTGTCAGCGAAGCACGACGCATCATTGCTGGTGCACATATTCCGATGGTCATTGATGGCGATGGGCTATTCGCCGTCGCATGGGGTGGCGAAGGAGCACGTGACATCGTGCGCTCGCGTGGGGCGGGAACAGTCTTAACGCCACACGATGGCGAGTACACCACAATTCTTGGTTATGCGCCGTCACACGATCGCATCGCAAGCGCTCGTCGTCTGGCCAGTGATACGAATTGCGTTTGCCTATTAAAAGGGACAACAACAATTGTTGCCGAACCTTCTGGCGAAGTCTTGATGGTGGCCAACGGCGATCAGCGTTTAGCGACCGCCGGAACTGGTGATGTTTTGGCTGGAATCATCGGTGCATTGTTGGCCCAAGGAGTTGAACCGTTCCATGCGGCGGCGAGTGGAGCCTGGATTCATGGATACGCGGCCGCGTTGTTCAATGCCAATGAAGGTTTGATTGCTTCAGATTTGGTAGACCTCATTCCGTTGGCTTTGTCGCATATGCGACATGTTGGTTCACAGGACTGAAGATGGGCGCTCGAGCAGCTTGGATTGATATCGATCTGGATGCGGTTCGCCACAACGTTGGCTATCTGTGCTCATTGGTCGGCGATGCCAAAGTCATGGCCGTAGTGAAAGCCAACGGGTACGGACATGGCGCTGTTCAAGTAGCTGAAGTCGCGCTTGAAGCAGGAGCCCATGGACTGTGCGTCGCGTTAGTTCAAGAAGGAATCGAATTGCGTCGTGCTGGTATTGAAAATCCAATTCTGCTTTTGTCAGAACAACCGCTTGATCAAGTAGGTGACATCGTTGCGCATGGCCTGATTGCGACGGCGTATTCGGTTTCGTACATTGACGCACTTGCAAACGAAGCACGAATTCGCAACGTTGTCGGGCAAGAGTTGCATCTGAAGATTGACACTGGTATGAATCGAGTCGGATGTAAACCGAGTGATGCCGTTGAATTGGGGGGCCGAATTATGGCTCGGTCGCCCGAACTTGTTTTGGGTGGAGTTTTCACACACTTGGCAAGCGCAGATGATCTTGAAAGTGATTTCACTGATCGACAAATTTCGAAGTTCGACACAACCATCGCTGCATTACACAATGCTGGAGTTGAAACGGGCTGGATTCATATTGCTAATTCGGCGGGGACGATCACGCGTAATCAATCGCATCGTGACATGGTGCGAGTAGGGATTGCGTTGTACGGCATTGCTCCAGATATTGCGATTGAGCATCTGTGCACCCAATTGCGTCCAGCATTGTCGTTGAAGGCTCGCGTCACTTTTGTGAAAAAGGTTGCTGCCGGTGAGGGCATTTCTTATGGCCAGCAACACCATTTTGAAACAGCCACGACGGTGGCGACTGTTCCACTTGGTTATGCCGATGGAGTATCGCGGCGATTGTCAGCAGTTGGTGGAGAAGTATTGATTGGTGGACGTCGTTGTCCCATCGTTGGAGTGGTCACGATGGACCAGTTGATGGTTGATGTCGGCGATCATGTCGTTGCTGTAGGTGATGAGGTCGTGCTGATCGGAACTCAAGGTTCCGATTCGGTTTCTGCCAATGAATGGGGTAACCGACTCGGGACGGTTGGCTACGAAATCGTTTGTGGTCTCTCGAACCGCCTCCCGCGTCACTACCGTTAGGCTTTTGGAGTGATTTCGCTCGTGGTTCAGTCGCTTGAAGACACCCATGGTGTTGCCGACGCCATTGCGCAATTGAGTCGCACAGGAGACATCATTGTGTTGGCCGGAGAAATGGGTGCTGGAAAGACGGCGTTTGCCCAAGGGTTTGGCGTAGCGCTTGGGGTTGACGAACCCATCACAAGCCCCACCTTCACATTGGTGCACACCTACGACACCGGTCGTGTGACGTTGCACCATGCCGATCTCTATCGTCTTGATCGCCTGTCTGAAGTTTCCGATCTAGCACTGCATGAAATGGTTGACGAAGACGGGGTGATGCTCGTCGAATGGGGCGATGTTGCAGCTGAGTTGTTGGGTGATCATCTCGAAGTTTTTTTGCGCCACAATCCCGAACATGCCGAAAACGAACGCTCTGTTGTTGTTCACAGTGTCGGTACCCAATGGGCATCTCGTCTTGAACGTTTGAAGACTGCTTTAACGTTATGGCTAGAGGACTAGAGCCGTGCTGACTCTCGGAATTGAAACAGCCACCGAACGCGTCAGTGTTGCGCTTGGTGATCATGATGGAGTACTTGGCTCGATTGACATCACTCGCGGTCGCCGACATGCCGAAACTCTGACTCCGGCAATTGAATTTTTGTGTCGCCAAGCCGATGTCAAGATTGATGAAGTTGCAGTTATCGCTGTCGACGTTGGCCCAGGGTTGTTTACTGGTATGCGGGTCGGAATCGCTGCGGCCAAGGCCATCGCACTTGCATTGCATGTTCCGATGATCGCGATGTCGAGTCTTGATCTTTTGGCATACCCATTGCGGCGCACCGATCAGCTCATTGCGTCGGTTATTGACGCGCGTAAAGGAGAAGTGTTCTACGCGTTTTATCGCCAGACTGATAACGGTATTCAACGAGTTCTTGATCCGACGGTCGGCACAGTTGATGACCTCATTTCTGATCTCTTGGGGCGTGGCCAAGAAACTTTGTGCGTGGGCGATGGAGCAGTGCGTTATCACGAAGAAATTGTTGCTGGGTTCGCGACCGATTTCGCTGGCTCGTCGTATTCATTCCCAAGTGCTTCGGCCTTGGTTGAAATGGCGCATCCTCTTGCACTGAAAGAGGAATGGGTTGAACCCCACGAAGTTCAGGCCCTGTACTTGCGTCAACCCGATGCCGAGATCAACTGGACCACACGAAATTCTGGAGCCGGACGATGAGTATCGTTTCTCGTTTCCTCAAACCAACGAGTGATGATGCCAATGGCATCTCGATTGAACCGATGCGTCGTCGTCATGTGCGTGAAATTTTGGCTATTGAAGAACGTGTGTATCCAAAACCGTGGACATCGGGTGTCTTCTCAAGCGAGATTGATCTTTCTCGTCGTGGCGAGCGTTACTACGTGGTGGCCAAAGATGGCGAAGGGGTTGTGGGTTACGCCGGTCTGATGTTTGCTCTTGATGAAGCACACGTCACCAACATCGCTGTTGAACCAAATCGGCATCGCCAAGGGATCGCTCGTTTGTTGATGGCGCACATTGCACAACAGGCGATTGTGCACAAGTCTGAAGCTCTCACTCTTGAAGTGCGAGTGAGTAACACTGCGGCCCAAGAGTTATATCGCCACTTTGGTTTTGCTCCGGCTGGAGTTCGCCAGCGTTATTACGAAAACACCGAAGACGCGTTAGTGATGTGGGCGCACGATATTCAAGATCCCGCTTACCAAACTCGACTTGAAAATGTGATGCGGGGGAGTGCGGCCTCATGAGTGCTTTCACCCCGAACAACATCGTTGTCAATGAATCAACAGTCATCTTGGCTATCGAAACAAGTTGTGACGAAACCGCTGCCTCAATTGTGATGGGTGGTAACGACATCTTGAGCAGTGTGGTGAGCACACAAATTGATTTGCACGCTCAATACGGTGGAGTCGTTCCCGAAATCGCGGGGCGTGCCCATCTTGATTTGTTGAACCCAGTGATTGCGCAAGCTATTTCTGAAGCAGGTATTAACGAGTCACGCATTGACGCGGTTGCTGCAACCCATGGCCCTGGACTCATAGGGGCTTTATTGATTGGCGTGTCGGCGGCTAAAGCTTTGGCCTACACCTGGGATGTTCCGTATATCGGCGTCAATCACCTTGAAGCACACCTGTATGCAGGTTTGCTTGAAGATCCAACGTTAGAACTTCCACTCGTTGTGCTTTTAGTTTCTGGTGGTCACACGATGTTGATCGAAATGCGTGGACACGGTGAATACAAACTGCTCGGTCGCACCATTGACGATGCGGCCGGTGAAGCGTTTGACAAGGTGGCACGTTTCTTAGGTCTTGGTTATCCAGGTGGCCCAGCTATTGATGGGATTGCCCGCACCGGCAATGCACAGGCCATTGATTTCCCACGGGGGATGTTGCATGACGGACTTGATTTTAGTTTCAGCGGGCTCAAGACATCAGTCGTGAATTATGTGCGCAAGAACCCCAATGTTGACACCGCCGACGTGGCGGCATCATTTCAGTGGGCTGTCGTTGACGTGTTGTTGAATAAAGCCCGCAAGGCCGCTGAAGGTGTTGGCGCAAAAGGGCTTGTATTGGGCGGTGGTGTGGCTGCGAACTCGTTGTTGCGCGAGAAATTCACCGAGATGTGTGCAGCCGATGGACGACGAGGTTTGTTGCCAAGTCGTGCGATGTGTACCGACAACGCAGCCATGATCGGTAGCGCTGCGTGGTATCGATTACGAAGCGATGGCCCGACGGCACTTGACTCTGGCGGATTTCCTAATTTGCGTTTGCCGCTCATTGATTCGAGCTGGTCGCGATGAAACCGCTCAAAATTGGCAATATTGAATTGGCCTCGCCCATTGTGTTGGCACCGATGGCCGGCGTTACGAATGCGCCGTTTCGTACATTGTGTCGCGAGTTCGCTTCGGGCTTGATGTATGTCAACGAAATGGTGATGGCAACTGCGTTAGTACACGGCAGTGCCAAGACTGAACGTATGGTGACTTTTGCTGCTGATGAATCACCGCGCAGTTTGCAGTTGTACGGAAGCGACCCCGTCATGTTGGCGCGGGCAGTCACCAAGCTTTGCGCAAACGACATCGTTGATCACATCGACATGAACTTTGGTTGTCC
>JBAXIP010000009.1:0-31154 GCA_037138315.1 Actinomycetes bacterium | reverse complement strand
CGGGAGATTTCTTTGCGGTTCTTGAGCTTGGACTTGCGATAGTCCTTGTTCATGAGCGCAATGACATCGATTGAGATTTCTTTCGGGCAAGCCGCTTCGCATTCTCCATGATTGGTGCATGAACCGAAGTACTCGTCCATCGTCTCAACCATGGCTTCGGTGCGCTTGTAACGCTCGGCCTGACCCTGTGGCAACAAGTTCAGGTGAGCAATCTTGGCGCCAGTGAACAAGTTGGCTGCACCATTGGGACACGCTGCAACGCACGCACCACAACCAATGCATTGCGCCGAGTCCATTGCCGCATCCGCAACACTCTTCGGAATCGGAATGAGGTTCGCATCGGGGGCACCACCGGTGTTCGCCGAAATGAATCCACCTGATTCGATGATGCGGTCAAACGCCGAACGATCGACCATCAAGTCTTTGATGATCGGGAACGCTGCGGCACGCCACGGCTCAATGACAATTTCGTCGCCGCTCTTGAACTTACGCATGTGCAACTGACACGTTGCAGTACTGCGCTCTGGTCCATGGGCTTGACCGTTGATCATCAACGAACAAGTTCCACAGATTCCTTCACGACAGTCATGGTCAAAGACCACGGGCAACTTGTTCTCGCTGATGAGTCCTTCGTTGAGCACATCGAGCATTTCGAGGAACGACGCTTCGTCGCTGATCTCGGGCATGATGTGATCCTCAAAGTGACCCTTGTCGGTCGGACCTGACTGGCGCCAG
Source organism: Actinomycetes bacterium (assembly GCA_037138315.1). GTDB lineage: Bacteria > Actinomycetota > Acidimicrobiia > Acidimicrobiales > Ilumatobacteraceae > Casp-actino8. The sequence goes on along the minus strand of JBAXIP010000009.1, from coordinate 30,419 downwards.
ATTTTGAGTTTGAGGTTCTTGAGATGGTTGCTCACTTGTAGCTCCGTGTTGCTAGGTGAATTGCTTCAAAATTGAGTTCTTCTTTATGGCGAATTGACTTCGTTGGGTCGCCGGTCCATTCCCAGGCAGCAACGTGGGCGAACTTTTCGTCGTCACGCATCGCTTCGCCTTCTTCGGTCTGGTACTCGGCGCGGAAGTGACCGCCACAGCTTTCATCACGCTCGAGAGCGTCACGGCACATCAACATGCCCAATTGGAAGAAGTCATCAACACGACCAGCTTTTTCAAGGGTCTGGTTCATGCTCTCGGCATCACCAGTGACTCGCAGATCCTTTTGGAATTCTTCGTACAATGCTGGCAACTCTGACAAAGCTTTTTCAAGACCCTGTTGTGTGCGCTCCATACCGCAGTAATCCCAAATAATGCGGCCAACTTCGCGGTGGAAGTAGTCGGGTGAACGAGTTCCCTTGATGTCGACGTAACCCTGATAACGAGCTTGTGCAGCCATCTCGGCTTCTTTGAATGCTGGGTGATCGGTACCCGGAATTGGCTTGTTCAACATTGGTGCCAAGTAGTTACCGATTGTGTACGGCAACACGAAGTAACCGTCGGCCAAACCTTGCATCAGCGCCGAAGCGCCTAAGCGGTTTGCCCCGTGATCGGAGAAGTTCGCTTCGCCGGCGGCATACAAACCAGGAATGTTGGTCATGAGTTCGTAGTCGACCCACAAACCACCCATGGTGTAGTGCGTTGCTGGGTAAATGCGCATGGGCATGTCGTAGGGATTTTCACCAGCAATGCGTTCGTACATTTGGAACAAGTTGCCGTAACGCTCTTCTACAACATCTTTGCCAAGACGATTGATGGCATCGCTGAAGTCGAGGTACACGCCATTTTTCAAAGGACCAACGCCACGACCCGAGTCAACCGAACGCTTAGCAGCGCGTGACGAAATGTCGCGTGGTGCCAAGTTTCCGTAACTCGGGTACAAACGCTCGAGAATGTAATCGCGCTCTGCTTCAGGAACCTGTGCAGCCGAACGGGTTTCATCTGGATTCTGTGGAACCCACACGCGGCCGTCGTTACGCAACGACTCTGACATGAGTGTCAACTTCGACTGTGTGGGGTCGCTCTGTGGAATGCAGGTTGGGTGAATCTGCGTGTAGCACGGGTTCGCGAATGCTGCACCTTTGCGGTGAGCGCGCCATGCTGCTGTCACGTTGCAAGCCATTGCGTTTGTCGACAAGTAGAACACGTTTCCGTATCCACCAGTTGCCATCACAACTGCATGCGCCGAGTGCGAAACAACTTCGCCATTGACCAAGTCGCGAGTCACGATGCCAGCACAACGACCTTCGATGGTGACAACGTCAACCAGTTCAGTACGGTTGAACATGCGCACATTGCCAAGACCAATCTGGCGAGCAAGTTGCTGGTACGCGCCAAGCAACAACTGCTGACCGGTCTGACCACGCGCGTAGAACGTACGACTTACTTGTGCACCACCGAATGAACGGTTGTCGAGCATTCCGCCGTATTCACGAGCGAATGGAACACCTTGGGCAACCATTTGGTCGATGATGTTGACCGACACTTCTGCCAAACGATGCACATTGGCCTCGCGTGAACGGAAGTCTCCGCCCTTAATGGTGTCGTAGAACAAGCGATGAACGCTGTCTCCGTCGCCTTGATAGTTCTTCGCCGCATTGATTCCACCTTGTGCAGCAATTGAGTGTGCGCGACGCGGTGAGTCGTGGAATGTGAATACATCAACTTGGTAACCAAGTTCGGCCATGGTTGCCGCGGCTGATGCGCCAGCGAGTCCCGAACCAACAACGATGACTTTGAACTTGCGCTTGTTACCAGGCGCAACCAACTTGGCATCTTCTTTGTAGGTATTCCACTTGTCGTTAATCGAACCAGCGGGGATTTTGGAATTGAGTGTGATCGTCATTTTGAATATCTCCTAGTAATTCCGTACGTACCGGTCAGCCGACAACGCCGGCAAGAACTGCAATGGGGAACGAAACATTGCCAACGACGATGATCGTGGCAAAAGCTGTTGCAATGGCTCGACGCCATTTGTTAAATCGTGGATTGTTCCAACCCAAAGACTGGAACAAACTCCAAACTCCGTGGAACAAGTGAGTACCAAGTGCGATGTTGGCCAAGATGTAGAAGATGGCCACGGGAACACGGTTGAGACTAAATGCAACTGCCCCGTACACGTCTTTGACGCCATTGGCATCTTTTGTACCGACATATGAGTTCGCTGCACCAGCACCAAAGGTGAGGTCGAGCAAGTGCCAGATCAAGAACAACAAAACAATGATGCCGGTGTAGCGCATCGTGCGACTTGCGAAACTTGCGACTTGATAATCGCGTTCGCTCTGGTACTTCACAGGACGTGCCTGCTTGTTCAGCACTGTCAACGAGTACGCCGCATGAATGTGCAAGATTGCCATCGTGATGAGTCCGCCGCGCAATAACCACAACGTTCCCTTCTCGGGAAGAATTGGGTACAACAAACGCTCAAGGAAGTGCGCATAGTGGTTGAGGTCTTCTTGACCCAAGTACATCTTCAGGTTGCCGATCATGTGGAAGAGCACGAAGCCCAACAAACCAATTCCAGTGATCGCCATGACGTACTTCTTGCCGACGGCCGTTCCATATAGATCAATCAAAAACGGCTTGCGCTTGCGAGCTGCTCGTTCGATTGCGGTTCCGGAAACCGGACCCCTCTTCATCACTGTCTGCGCCATCGTGACCTGCGCCTTTCGAAAATGAATGCAGCTCATCGCACGATGAACCCGCTGAGACGCTACTCCCCGACTGCCCATTGCCCTGAAATCAACCGCCGAAAAAGACCCCTAATCGACAACCGTCACAAACCCCCTCACAAAAATTTCTGAAAGTTTCCCGCCACTAATGCCGTGTCATGTCGCTCTGAGGGTCGCAAATTATCTACAATTCATTCGCCCCTGGTGGGTGGCCAACCGGGCTACCCCCATCGTGTCCCAAGGAGCTAACTGGTGTTTTCACTATTTGCCGCAGAAGGCGGATGGCAGCAATTCACTCTCAAAGGTGGTGAGTGGGCTGTTTTGTGGTTATCCGCAGCAGCTGCACTTCTCGCCCTCGGAGTCGGATTCTTCCTCGTTCGTAAAGTCCTCGCTGAAGATCAGGGTTCGCCCAAGATGCGCGAAATCGCCAAAGCCATTCAAGAAGGTGCCTTGGCTTACCTCAAGCGCCAGTTCAAGACCATTGCGGTCATCTTGGTGCCGTTGGCTGCCATCGTGTTCGTCACCTCGACCAAGATCCTGAAGCCAAGTGGGGACGTTGCTTTGTCATTTGGTCAAGCGGGATTGTGGCGCACCGCGGCCTTTGTTTTGGGCTGTTTCGCCTCGGGCCTAACCGGCTACATCGGTATGACCTTGGCAACCCAGGGCAACGTTCGTACCGCCGCTGCCGCTTTGAGTGGCAGCATGCCGCGAGCCCTCACCGTTGCATTCCGCACGGGCGGTGTGGCCGGTATGTTCACCGTTGGTCTTGGTCTTCTTGGTGCCACTGGCATCATCATGGCCTTCCAAAACACCTCATCAGTGATCCTCGTGGGCTTCGGCTTCGGTGGCTCGCTCTTGGCACTCTTCTTGCGTGTTGGTGGCGGAATTTTCACCAAGGCTGCCGACGTCGGCGCCGACTTGGTGGGCAAGGTCGAAGCAGGTATTCCTGAAGACGATCCCCGCAACCCTGCAACCATCGCCGACAATGTGGGCGACAACGTGGGTGACTGCGCCGGTATGGCTGCCGACCTCTTCGAGAGCTACGAAGTCACCTTGGTGGCCTCGATCATTCTCGGCGTGGCTGCATTCAATTCAATCGGTCTCAACCCCGCACTTGGCTTGGTGTTCCCCTTGGCCGCTCGTGCCATTGGTGTCATCGCTTCAATTGCTGGCGTTTTCGCGGTGAAGGCCAAAGAAGACGAAACCGATGCCTTGAAGCCCATCAACCGTGGCTTCTTGGTCGCTGGTGTCTTGACCTTGATCGGAACTTTGGCTTTGGCTCTGGCGTATGTCGGCAACGACAAGTACACCGGAACCGACACCAAGATCACTGCCCTCAGTGGCGCTGGTTGGCGAGTGTTTGGTGCTGTCGCCATTGGTTTGATCTTGGCGCAGATGGTGTCACGCCTCACCGAGTACTACACCAGCACGCATTACCGTCCGGTGAAGGAAATCGCTGAGTCCACGCAGACCGGTCCGGCCACCGTCGTTTTGTCGGGTACCGCATTCGGTCTCGAAAGTTCGGTGTACGCCGTTATTGCCATTGCAATTGCTATCGGTGCTGCCATCGGTCTTGGTGGCGGAAACCTCACCTTCAGCTTCTACCTCGTCGCCTTGTGCGGTATGGGAATGTTGGCAACAACTGGCGTCATCGTTTCTGAAGACACCTTCGGCCCCGTCAGCGACAACGCTGCTGGTATCGCTGAAATGTCTGGCGAATTCCACGGTGAACCCGAAAAGATCATGGTTGCCCTTGACGCAGTGGGTAACACCACCAAGGCAGTGACCAAGGGCTTTGCTATTGGTTCAGCAGTGATTGCTGCTGTGGCCTTATTTGCCTCGTTCATCGAGACTGCTGGTGCAAACCTGAAAGACGACATGGGCGTGCCACTCGTTGATGGCGTCAAGAAGCTTGCCGACGGCGTTTTCAAATTGCCGCAACTGGCAATCAACGTTGCTGAGCCCAAGATTTTCATTGGTCTCTTGATCGGTGGAGCAGTTCCGTTCTTGTTCTCAGCCCTTGCGATTCGTGCCGTGAGCCGTACCGCTGGAGTTGTTGTTCAAGAAGTGCGCAACCAGTTCGCTGACGGCGGCATCATGGCCGGCACCAAGCAGCCCGACTACGGCCCCGTTATCGACATCTGCACCAAGGCTTCACTGCGTGAACTCACCACCCCAGCCTTGCTGGCCGTGCTGACACCAGTCGTCATTGGTTTCGGAATCGACTGGAAAGCCCTCGGCGCATTCTTGGCCGCGGTCATCTTGGTCGGTCAGTTGATGGCCAACTACCTCAGCAACGCTGGTGGAGCCTGGGACAACGCTAAGAAGTACATCGAAGACGGCAATCATGGCGGCAAGGGCAGCGATGCTCACAAGGCCGCGGTCATCGGTGACACTGTTGGTGACCCGTTCAAGGACACCGCTGGTCCGGCATTGAACCCACTCATCAAGGTGATGAACCTGGTTTCATTGTTGATTCTTCCCGCGATTATCACGCAGGCCGACAACGGCATCCGTTACGTCGTTGCTGGCGTCGCTTTGCTCATCCTGATCGGAGCAGTCATCTTCTCTGGTCGTCGTTCAAGCGGAATCGCTTCGTTGACCGACGGAAAACCTGCAGAATCAGTTGCTGCTCACTGATCAGCAACTTTGTAAAGAAGTGAAAGAGGCGCCCGCAAGGGCGCCTCTTTTGTTTATACGGATGGGTGACAACTTGCGTCGATGGTTCGACAACTAAGGTCGTCACATGCTTGCTTTGTTCAATGTTGAGTCGTGGCTACAAAGTGGCGGACTGTTCTTATTGGCCGCCATCGTGTTCGCCGAATCGGGGTTGCTTGTCGGATTCTTTCTGCCTGGTGACACGTTGTTATTCATCGCTGGTTTCTTAACCTCCTCTGCTGGCCCGGCTGCTCTAGGCGTGAAGGCTGATTCGCTCCCTTCGTTACCGCTCGTTGCCATCGTGGTTGCGCTCGCGGCAATTCTTGGCGACCAAGTTGGCTACCTGTTTGGACGGCGAGTTGGACCAAGTCTGTTCCAACGTGAACAAAGTCGTTTGTTCAAACCATCTCATATACAAAAGGCTCATGACTTCTTAGAAAAACACGGGCCGAAAACCATAGTGATGGCGCGTTTCGTTCCTGTTGTGCGCACCTTCGCCCCTATTGTTGCTGGCGTCGGCAAAATGAATTACCGCACATTCATTACCTACAACATCATTGGTGGAGTTGTTTGGGGAGTTGGCATCACCACACTTGGTCACTACCTCGGGGACATTTCTTGGGTCAAGGACAATATTGAATTGGCTTCGCTCGCCATCGTGTTGATCTCGGTCGCACCAATGCTCATTGAAGTGCTTCGCCACCGTCGCGCCGATCGCAAGTAACGAATTTCGCTGGCAGACTAAACGCTATGAGTAATAACGCCGTTCGCTATTTGAGCCTCGAGTGGATCGATGCTCTTACCAAGGCTGTGGCAGCCAATGAAGCAATGGCGGCGGTTGCCAGCGATCATGCTGTTGGTATTACTCAAACCGTGACCGGTGGACCCGAAGGTGATGTCACCTATCACCTACAAGTTGCCGATGGTCGAGCAACTTTTGGTGCTGGTGCGGCGTATCCCGAAGACGTGCGTTTTGAACAAGATTGGGAAACAGCAACCGCCGTTGCCACCGACAAGTTGAACGCACAACAAGCCTTTATTACTGGGCGTATTCGTCTGTATGGCGATCAAGAAAAGTTGGTTGCAAGTACACCAGTGTTTGCTGCACTCGATGGCGTATTCGCCACCGTGCGCACGTTTACCGAATACCGCTAATCAGTTCGTTATTTCTTTGAAGAAATAACAGCCAAGGCGACTCCGCACAATGCTCCGCCAACCAGATACGGCGAACCAATTGATATATGGTCGTACAACACGCCAGCGAGTGCAGGGCCAGTAACTCGGCCAATTGCGTTCACCCCTTGTTGAAAACCAAGAGCCTCACCACGACGATGATCGGGAACACGACCCGATACCAAACTCGACAAGTTGGGCGTTACTAAACCTTGGCCAACTGTTAACAAAGCCAATGCCACAATTAAGAGTGGCCAGTTTTTGGCAGCAGACAACACAATCAAACCGGCGCTGTTCAGAACCAAGCCAACTTGCAACGAACGCTGCGTTCCGAGCTTGGCGTTAATGGGTCGAATCAACCCGCCTTGTACCGCTACCAACACAACACCAACGCCAACGAATATCGCCGCAACTCCGCCTTCGGTCAAACGAAAGCGATCACCAGCAAGAAGCGAAAATGTTGCTTCGAATCCACTGAAAGCAACGATGGCGGTAAAGCCAGCGACTGCCAATCCCCACAGGCGCACTTTGGCTTCGGTGTCATTTTTGGCAGCCTCGCGAGCGGCCTGTCGCACCTCGGCTGGTCGAGTTTCAGGCAAGCGCCGCCACGCCACGATTGCATTGATCAATGCCACTGTGCCGGCGACAAAGAATGGAATATGTTCACCGCCGAGCGAAGCCAATCCACCAAGTGCCGGACCAACGACAAACCCAACTCCGAATGCAGCACCTAACAAACCCAACAAACGAGGACGTTCTGATGGAGGAGCTAAATCAGTAACCGCACCTTGGGCAACCGCCACGCTTGCGCCTGATGCGCCGTCAAGAATGCGGCCAAGGAATAACACCCACAATGCGCCAGCTGCTCCGGTGACAAATGAACCGACCGCTGTGCCGAGCAACGAAATCATGATGACTGGTTTACGTCCGATGTGATCGGAGAGTCGTCCAAGCAATGGAGCGCACACCAGTTGCGCCAATGAGAACGATGCAAACAGCAGTCCGACTTCAAGACCGCTTGCACCAAAACGCTCGGCATATCGACCCAAAATAGGAACAACGATGCCAAAACCAACAAGATCAAGCGCAACGGTTAGCCAAATCGTGCCAAAACCTTGCGGCAACGGGACCTTGGCGGCTTTTTCACGAGGACTGGCGGACTTCTTTGACACGATGCTTCACCATACGTCAACGACGGACAGTGGTACCTTCTTTGTTCGTTTCAACAATCCAACCAGCAGCAGTTAATTCGGTGCGTAAGGCATCTGCTGTTGCGAAATCTTTAGCCGCACGTGCTGCGTCAAGAGCCGCGGCCTTGTCGGCAATATCTGATGGAACTACCGAAGCTTGCTTGAGATCTAAACCAAACGCTCGGCAAATCTCGTTCACAGCAGCCGACAACGACGATGCGCTCTGGTCGGTGGCATCGAGCGCTGCATTGGATCGACGAACTGTTTCAAAGAGCAATGCAACGGCCGACGAAGTGTCGAGATCGTTATCCATGAATTCTCGGAACTTAGAAATGACTTCGACATCGGGCGTGGCACCTTGCGAAACAGCCGACGTGCGCGCCGCGAAAGAATCAAGTCCGGCCAAAGCATTCACTGAAGCATCAATGTTGTCTTGACCAATACGAACCGGACCGCGGTAGTGCGTTTGCAACAAAACCAAGCGATAGGCGCGCGGATCGTAGTGATCTAGAAGATCAAGCAGATTGGCCACATTACCCAAACTCTTTGACATCTTTTCGCCTTCAGTGTCAACGACGAAACCGTTGTGCATCCAGTGATTAGCAAACGTCTTTCCAAGAGCAACCGCTTGGGCGCGTTCGTTTTCGTGGTGCGGAAACTTGAGATCCATGCCACCGCAATGCAGATCAAACCCTTCGCCCAAAATGTCGAGACTCATCACGACACATTCACTATGCCAACCAGGTCGACCTTCGCCCCACGGTGACGACCACGCTGGTTCGCCAGGCTTAGTGAATTTCCACAAAGCAAAGTCTGCAGGATTCTTTTTATTGCCCGCGCCAAATACTTCGCGATCGCCGCCGCCCGACAACATGTCATCGAGATTTTGGTGAGCAAGCAGCCCGTAATCGGGCACGTTCAACACATTGAGATAAACGCCGTCTTCAGTGACGTAGGCGTTATCTCTGCCGATGAGTTCGCCAATCATGGCAACCATAGATTCAACGTAGTCAGTCGCGTGCGGCACATCAGTGGGGCGCTGGACGTTGAGTTTGCCCATCGCCTTGAACCACACGTCTTCGCACTTGTGGGTAATTTCTTCCCATGGGCGACCTTCTTTATTGGCGCGATCAATGATCTTGTCGTCAATATCGGTGATATTGGAGACCAGACGCACTTCAAGACCCGACCATTCGAGGTAACGACGCAGAATGTCGTACACCAATGTGGCTCGCCCATGACCAAGATGGGGCGGGCCGTACACAGTCGGGCCGCACAAGTAAATACCAACTTTTCCAGGGGTACGCAAAACGAGTTCGCGGACCTCTGAAGTTGCGGTGTCGTACAGCCTGAACATGACAAACGAGCCTACGCCCCCACGGCCAAGACACCTATAACCTGCATCCCATGGCAGTGACCGAATCGGCATTTGATCCGACCCAAATTCCCGAAAAGCCCACCCTTGACGGCATCGAAACCGAATGGGCTCAACGGTGGCAAGATGAGGGTGTCTACGCCTTCAAACGTTCAGCATCTCGCGATCAGGTGTATTCAATTGATACGCCACCACCGACGGTCAGCGGTTCGCTACACATGGGTCACGTCTTTTCATACACCCACACCGACACCATCGCTCGATACCAACGTATGACCGGAAAGTCGGTTTTCTATCCGATGGGATGGGATGACAACGGTTTGCCGACCGAACGTCGCGTACAAAACTTTTTTGGAGTGCGCTGCGACCCAAACGTCGCTTATCAGCCTGGCTTCACTCCCCCATTCCGCGGCGACCCGCCCAAAGATCACCAGGCCATCGCAATTTCACGACCCAACTTCATTGAGTTATGTGAAGAACTCACACATGAAGACGAAAAGATCTTCGAAGACCTCTTCCGTCGACTCGGCTTGTCAGTCGATTGGGATTATCTCTACACAACAATTGAAGACCGCAGTCGCCGAGTTAGCCAGCGCGCGTTCTTGCGCAACTTGGCCCGCGGTGAGGCGTACACGCAAGAAGCACCAACTCTGTGGGATGTCGATTTCAAAACTGCCGTCGCACAAGCCGAACTCGAAGATCGTGAACGTCCAGGCGCATATCACAACGTGGCATTCGCTCGTAGTGACGGTCAAGGTGATGTAGTCATTGACACCACGCGACCTGTTTTATTGGCCGCGTGTGTTGCACTCGTTGCTCATCCAGATGACGATCGTTACAAACCACTTTTCGGCAAGACTGTTCGCACTCCGCTATATGGAGTTGAAGTACCCGTGCTTGCACATCCACTCGCACAAATCGACAAGGGCACCGGCATCGCAATGATTTGTACGTTCGGTGATCTCACCGACGTCATTTGGTGGCGCGAACTTAATTTGCCTACTCGCGCCATCATTGGTCGCGATGGTCGCATCATTGCTACTCCACCAAACGGACTTGAATCACCAAGTGGAACTACGGCGTACGAACAAATTGCTGGTTTGTTCATCAATCAAGCACAAACCAAAGTTGTCGAGATGTTGCGCGAATGTGGAGCAATGCTCGGTGAGCCACGCGCAATCATGCATCCGGTCAAGTTTTTTGAAAAGGGTGATCGCCCGCTCGAAATTGTGACCAGTCGTCAGTGGTATATCCGCAACGGTGGTCGCGACACCGATCTACGAGACACATTGTTAAACCGTGGTGAAAATTTGGTGTGGCACCCCGACCACATGCGTCATCGTTATTCAAATTGGGTCGAAGGACTCAATGGAGACTGGTTGATTAGCCGTCAGCGTTACTTCGGAGTTCCTGTACCCGTGTGGTATCCAGTTGATGCCGAGGGTGAGACAGTGCATGATTCGCCGATCGTTCCAACAGAAGACATGTTGCCCATTGACCCCTCGACCGATGTGCCAAGTGGCTACACCGCCGATCAACGCAATCAGCCCAACGGTTTCATCGGTGACCCCGATGTCATGGACACATGGGCCACCTCTTCTTTGTCGCCACAGATCGCGGGCAAGTGGGAAGACGATGCCGATCTATTCGGACGTATCTTCCCCATGGATCTGCGCCCCCAAGCACACGACATCATTCGTACGTGGTTGTTCAGCACAGTCGTACGTGCAAACTTTGAACACGATTCATTGCCGTGGAAAAATGCCGCATTGTCAGGTTGGATTCTTGATCCTGATCGCAAAAAAATGTCAAAGTCAAAAGGCAACGTCGTCACTCCCGTCGACTTGTTTGAAAGGTTCGGATCAGACGCCGTGCGTTACTGGGCCGCTTCAGCTCGACCCGGCATTGATACAGCATTCAGCGAAGACCAAATGAAAGTTGGCAAGAAGTTGGCAACTAAGTTGCTCAATGCCACCAAATTTGTTTTAACTTTCCCGCAGCCCGATCTTGAAGCGAAACCTACCCATCCCGTTGATCTCGCGATGTTGGCACGCGTTGGCGAAACTATTCGTGAAGCCACAGTGGCCTTTGATCAATACGACTACGCACGCTCGCTCGAACGAACCGAATCCATGTTCTGGTGGTTCTGCGACGACTACGTCGAACTCGTCAAGGGCCGCGTGTACAACAGCCAAGGCGCCGATGCTGCTGGTTCAGCCATCAGTGCCTTGCGACTTGCTTTGTCAGCCCTGCAACGCCTCCTGGCACCCTTCATGCCTTTCACGACCGAGACCGTGTGGCGTTGGTGGCAAAACGGTTCGGTACACACCGCAACATGGCCAACTGTGGTCGAACTTGGACCTATCGGCGATAGCTCCATTCTCGACCCGATCGGTGAGATCTTGAGCCAGGTTCGGCGCGCCAAAACCGACGCCAAAACGTCGCAAAAGACTGCAGTCACCGAAGCCACGGTTTCGGCGAGCGATGTCGTCTTAAAGGCTTTTGAGTTAGGTCGAGGCGACCTCAGCGACGCCGGAAGCGTTCGCTCATGGGTCACCGTCACGAGCGACGGCGAAACAGCAGTCTCAGCAGTTCTTGCACCGCCCGAACCCGCTTCCTGAAAGACACGAGCCTGAAAGACAAGAGCCTGAAAGACAAGAGCCTGAAAGACAAGAGATAGTCAAGACAGGTAGTTTGTATCTTCTGTGACGGACTCAGTAGAACCCGGCGAACAGTCGCCAGGCACCGACCCTCATCTTGAGGATGACACCCTGACGGGCCTTCCTCGTTTAACTGTTGAACCTTTACGCAAGCGCCATCGCACTTGGCCACAACGCATGGTGCTGACTTTCAACTCGCTCTTAGTTGTTGCCTGTTTAGGAACCGCAGTCACCGTTTACTACGGCAATGAAAAAGCCAACGATCGTAAAGTCGTCACGATCCTCGGAGCCGAAGGCGGACCGACGCTCACAATGCCGACCACGACAACTCCAATTGATCCGTCAACTGGTGAACCGGCTATCACTGATCCGCCCGTTCCGGTCGATCTCACCGCCAAGAACTTCTTGATTACTGGTAGCGATAATGGAGCGTGTGTCGATCCAAATTCACCGTATGCCGCGGCCTTCGGAGATCGCAACGGTTTAGGAGAGCGCGCCGACACCATCATGATTTTGCGTCTCGATCCGAAGACCAACGCTGCTGCTGTCTTGTCATTTCCTCGCGACTTATGGGTACGTATCAACGGCAAGAAGACACAGGGTCGAATCAACAGTGCTTTCAATCGTGACGATCCGAATCCGCTCATCGTCACCATCTTTGACAACTTTGGCATCTTGATTGATCACTACGTCAACATTGACTTCTGTGCCTTCAAAGAAATTGTTGATGCTGTTGGTGGAGTACGTGTTCCGTTCGCAACTCCAGTGCGTGATAAGAACACCAACTTGCTCATTCAGGATGCGGGCTGTCACACCTTTGGTGGCGAAGAAGGTTTGGCTTATGTGCGATCGCGCCACTTCCGCTATTACGACGCCAAAACCAAAAAGTGGGTTGAAGATCCAGCGGCCGATCGTGGTCGAATTTCGCGTCAACAAGACTTTCTACGTCGGGCCATTCAGAAAGCTCTTGATAAATCAGCAGGAAATCCAACCATTGCTAAAGATTTGATTGATGCAGCTCTGACATACGTGATTCTTGATGCCAATCTCACTGCTGGTCGCTTGCTTGAGTTGGCTAATGCCATGAAGAATCTTGATCCGTCGACCATGAAGACTTACCAAGTTGAAGGTTCGGGAAAAATGGTTGGCGAATTAGCCGTTATTGAACCGCGTATCAAGACCGACAACATGAAAGCAGTCTTGGCGGTCTTCCAGGGTCGAGCACGTTTGGTCGATGCGCCTGAGCAAATCTTTGAAGTACCCACAACAACAGTTGCTCCAACTACGACTGTTGCCTCGACAACCACCACCGCAACAACTCCTGCAAGCACCGTTGCTGGCCAAACCGTTCCGCCAACGACGAAGGCCCCAAAAACGACAACCACAACGAGCACCACACCCACAACTTTGGTGCCGGTGTATGTCGAGTCAAACAGCGTCGGTGTCTTGCCGACCAACGACCCCGCCTGCCGCTAAACACGCACCGATTTCAGACCGAGATAATCTCGACCAGACTCACAATCGCGGAAAAGTCCTGAGGATTTCGCGTGTACAGCGGCATGCGATGAGACATTGCGGTAGCAGCAATCATTAAGTCAAGTGCTCTCGATCCACGGGCTTTATTCCCATGTTTATAAACGCTCGCATATAACCGCCCAAAAGCTCGGGCTGCTTCGGTATCAAAAGGCAACGGGTCCAACGAAGCTTCAACTCGTTGGAGTAAATCCTGACGCCGAGCCCGCTCCTCTGAATCCAAAGTTGCATGTGGCCCAGCAGCCAACTCCGCCATCGTGATCGCACTCACAGCAAATTCGTTCGGCAATAAGTCGCGTTGTATCCGAGTCAGATCAATGATGACGGATGTATCGAGAACTCCTACATGGGGTTGCTGATCAAGCACGTGGCGTCACATCTTCGTCGAGCACTGAATCAAGATCAGAGCGAAATCTCGCAGCGTCAATCACTGGAGCATTTTGCATAGTTGCAAGAAATTGATCCACGGATACAAATCGTTGTCTACGAAGAGGCGTCAACTCCCCAACACTTTGACCATTCCGAGTAATGATGAAACTTTCACCCAGATCAAGACGCCGCATGATTTCGGCTGAATCGTTCCTGAACTCTCTTTGAGAAATAACTTGTGCCACAAATCAAGTGTAGCACTCAGTGCTACACATTCACTACTGGTTTCTAGTCGCCGAGAACGGTCTGCAATGCGGACGGAATATCGCTTGGGCCATCAATGCAAGCAATACGTGCGCCAACTTGCGATGCCAACACCCGAGCCTCAGCATCATCGCCTAACGGAGCCAAAATAACGACCTCATCGAGCGCTCGGACCGCAGCCTGCACATCACCTTCAACGGTGGCACGGCAATCACTCAAGATCACGGTGATTCGCCGACCAGCACGTGAGCGCGACAACTGATCACCAGCAGCAAGTAATGCTCCAGCTAAATCGGTCGTACCAAAACCACGCAAAGCCAGCACATCATTCACAACTTGTTCGCCAGACTTCGTTGACGTTTGACCTTTTGCCACAACAACATCTTTTCCAAAGGCAATCACGCTGTAGTCCTCGGGGCTACGCCAAGCAACGGCTGCAGCAGCCATTGCAGAAGTTGCAAGTGGCTTGCCACCCATTGATCCACTGCGATCAACTAAAAGTGCAATCGCGGTTCCAGGCTTGACCCAACTGCGAACTTTCAAACCTTCGGGATCAATTGCTTGTCGCGATGCACGAGCGTCAAGAATTGCGTCCATTGACGCATCGAGATCAATATCGCCGGCATCGGGTCGATACGGACGCGTTGCCATCTTGCCGATTCCACGTGGTGAAACTGGGCCTCGTTTTGAAACATCTAAAAACAAACGTCCGGCCAAACGCTTGGCGAGATCACGCAATTTCTGATCAGTTGCACCCGTGAGATCTGCGAGCAACGCCAACATCGCATCAGGGTCTTCTTCAAGACCTTCTTCAACTGCAGTCTCATCAAGTTCACCAACTTCAGGTGACACTTGTTCAAATTGCGGATTACGTGACAACTCACGTCGCGACAAAGTTTTCTTTGATGCTTCATTTACCGCCTCATCAGCAGTTGCACCTTCTTTGGCTAGTGGGTCGCCCCCGCCGGGGCGTTCACTTTTCCCGATTCACCTTGCGGAGCTGGGGCAAACACCTCATTCCACAATTCGGTGATGATGTCTTCAGAAGTTCGCATACTTCCTTCACGAACACGCACACGACCCGACAAGGCAACAAGTGCTGCATCAAGCCCGACACCCGCATCAAGAACTGTCAGTGAACGAACGCTTGCGAGCGACACAGTCACTGCAGCCATGTCAATTGCTCCACGCACTGATGAACCAACACGTAGATCGCTGTGGGTACGTGTACGACGAACAAGTTCAACAACTTTGTCGAGCCAACCATCGGGAAGGTTCTTCGTGCCACGTCCAGCAATGCGCTGTTCAACTTCGGCATTTTGATAGCCGACCGATACACGGCACACGCGGTCGTAAATCGCCCCAGAAATACGCGCAGTTCCGACCGCATCAAATGGGTTCATCGCTGCCACCAAACGGAAACCAGATGCTGCAGCAACGCGGCCGTAGCGCGGCACGTTCAATTCACCTTCACTCATCACGGTGATCAAAACATTCAATGTTTCTTCGGGAATACGATTGATTTCTTCGACGTACAACAACGAGCCATCACGCATGGCTGTCGCCAACGGCCCATCAACAAATACATCGGGTTCATAACCATCTGTCAGTACTCGAGCTGGATCAAAGTGACCGACAAGTCGTGCTGGAGTCAGTTCGGCATTGCCTTCTACGAAAACAAAACCGATGCCCAAGCCTTCAGCTACAGCACGCAACAGCGTGCTCTTACCAGTTCCGGGAGGTCCTTCAAGCAAGACATGTCGATCAGCATCAAGTGCTGCGACAACTAGTTCAACTTCACGTCGTCGCCCGATGACTGTGTCATCGAGCGACGCGATCAGATCACGACGAGAAGATTGAGTCATTGCTTAATGACAATCAGGCGTTGACAATAACGCCACGAAGATTCGTGCCGTCACGCATAGCTTCGTAACCCTCGTTGATATCTTCAAGCTTGTAGGTCTTGGTAATGAGCTCATCAAGCATCAACTGACCTGCGCGGTACATATCAAGTAGCGCTGGGATATCAGCACGTGGGTTCAACGAACCAAAGATGGTTCCCTTGATTTCTTTGTTCCACATCGCCAAGTTGAACAAATTAATGTTGGCGGTTTCGCTTGTCATCGGCGAAATTGCGGTGATGACGACTGTGCTTCCCTTGCCAGCGAGGTTCATGGCTTCGGTCATCATTTCGCCATGCAAAACACCAGGGGTCATGATGACACGGTCGGCCATTTGGCCGTATGTCATTTCCATGACCGACATCATTGCGTCAGCCATCGATGGGAATGTGTGCGTCGCACCGAATTCCATGGCCTTTTCACGCTTGAACTCAACTGGATCAATGGCGATGATGCGCTTGGCGCCAGCCATACGAGCGCCTTGCACTGCATTCATACCAATGCCACCGATACCGACAACAACAACGGTGTCACCAGGCTGCGTACCAGCGCGATTTGCTGCTGATCCCCAACCGGTTGCCACACCACACGACACGAGTGCAACACACTCAAGCGGGATGTCCTTTTCAACCTTAATGATTGACTGCTCGCTCACACATGCGAACTCAGAGAATGTTCCAACCTTGGCCATCAACGTGACGGGTTGACCATTAACGAAGTGACGGTGAGTGTCATCGGTGATCATGCCACCAACGAAAGTCTTGGCTCCGTTGTCACACAAGTTCTGACGACCCGTGCTGCAGTAACGACAACGTCCACACGACGGCACGAACGATGCCGACACATGGTCGCCAACTTCAACGCTCGTGACACCAGGACCGACTTCAACAACAACGCCGGCACCTTCGTGTCCACCAATGATGGGGAAGAAACTTTCGATGCCCATGAGGGGCCAGTACTCTTCAGGCGGAACCATGTCGCCAGTGACCAGGTGCTCGTCGCTGTGGCACAAACCTGCGGCGCGCCAGTGCACAATCACTTCACCGGTCTTAGGTGGGTGGATTTCGATTTCCTCGATCTTCCACTGCTGATTCAAGCCCCACAATACGGCGGCCTTTGACTTACGGATTCCAGACATGGCGGTCTCCCCTTCGTGGCACGACCTTCGCGCCTACCAAGGGAACGCTACTCGCCTAGAACCTCAAGGCTCTAGGCGAGTCGGTGCAGATTTCACTCGTAAACGAGAACTCCACGAATGTTTTCGCCAGCCCGCATGGCTGCGTAACCATCGTTGACACCGTCCAGCGAATAGGTGCGGGTGACCAGACCATCGAGGTCAAGTTGACCCTCGCGATATAGACCAGCCAACTTCGGGATGTCGGCACGGGGGTTACCCGAACCAAACAACGAGCCAACAACTTGCTTTTCCATCAAAGTGACATCGAGCAGGTTCATGGTGACGCCCATTTCCATTGCTGGGTGGATGTTCGTGACGACCACGCGACCGCGCTTTGATGCCAGGGCCATGGCTTCAGCCATCAGGGCTCCAGATCCGACACCCATGGTCAAAATGACCTTGTTGGCCATCGTTCCCCAGGTGACTTCTTGGAGCAGTGCGACCGCATCAGTCATTGAGGCAGCAGTGTGTGTGGCGCCAAATTCCATGGCCTTTTCGCGCTTGAACTCAACCGGGTCAATAGCGATGATGCGCTTGGCCCCAGCCAAACGAGCACCCTGAATGGCATTGGCACCAATTCCACCAACACCCACAACAGCGACAGTGTCACCAGGCTTCACTTCGGCTGCGTACACCGCCGAACCCCAGCCCGTCACAACACCACAGCCCAAGAGGCAGACCTTGTCGAACGGCAGATCGTCGTCCACCTTGATGCAACTGGCTTCGTTCACCACGGTGTGATGCGCAAAGGTTCCGAGCAGACACATCAGACCGAGTTCTTGACCACGAGCGTGGTGACGTGAACCACCGTCAGTGATTTGGCGTCCACCGCCCATGAGCGCACCGAGATCGCACAGGTTTTGGTGGCCAGTTGAACAGCTCGGGCAACGACCACATGACGGGATGAAGCCAAAAACTACATGGTCGCCCGGGGCCAGCCAGCTGACTCCTTCGCCAACTTTGCGGACGATTCCAGCACCCTCGTGGCCACCGATAATCGGCAGCGCGAAAGGCAGATCGCCCGTCATGAGGTGCTCATCGCTATGGCACATTCCTGATGCCTTCATTTCGACGAGTACTTCGCCAGCTTTGGGATCGTCGAGTTCAAACTCTTCAACGCTCCATGGCGTGTTGGTTTCCCACAAAATTGCGGCCTTTGACTTCATGTGCACCCCCAGGATTAGGTGGTCATCAGTTTGATGACCCGATTAGATATCCATATTAGATGAACCGAACGGTAGTCGCTCATGAGCCAGTGCGTTGTACGCTTCTAGGCATGGAAAGCCCGATTGCCACCGCAGATACTTCTGTCGTTGAAGAGTCCCCCGTCGCACATGTCGTTGGCGACATAGTTGTCGACGTTCCTGCCATTGAAGCCGAACTGCTCATCGAGGAAATTTCCATCGATGGCATGTGCGGCGTCTACTGAGCCTCGCTTCTACGGCAACCGAGACCGTCATGACTGTCGCTCTCGAGTCAGTTCTCGAAATCCATCCGCAAGTTGCGGTACGTCCAGAAACCTTTGGGGCTCTTGCGTACCACTACGGCAATCGTCGGTTGATTTTCTTGAAGCACCCAGACGTTGTCACGGTCGTTCAAGCCTTGAATGATCACCCCGATGTGCAATCCACTTTGAGTGCCTGCGGGGTTACTCAAGATCGTTGGCCATCTTTTGTTGCAGCATTGTCATCGCTCGAAACTTCGGAGGTTGTGCGTGAGCGCCAAATCGCTAGTTGAAGAAATGAAGCGCGGACTTGACGCGCCAATTTGTCTGACCTGGGAACTTACGTACGCCTGCAACTTGCAGTGCGTGCATTGCTTGTCGTCGAGTGGTCAGCGCGACGAGCGCGAACTTTCAACCGCAGAGGCAAAAAAGATTCTTGACGATCTGCGTGACTTGCAAGTGTTCTATATCAATATCGGTGGCGGCGAGCCCATGGTGCGCCGCGACTTTTTTGAACTACTCGAGTACTCGGTTGCTAACGGCATTGGTGTGAAGTTCAGCACCAATGGTGCTTTCATTGATGAAGAAAAAGCACAGCGCTTGGCAGCAATGGATTATCTTGACATTCAAATCAGCCTTGACGGAGTTGATGCAGCAACAAACGATGCAGTGCGCGGTGAAGGTTCGTGCGACATGGCCATTCGTGCCATGGAAAATCTGAAAGCGGCCAACTTTGGTCAATTCAAAATCTCAGTCGTGGTGACCCGCCATAACGTGTCACAACTTGATCAATTCAAAGCACTTGCCGATCACTACGGCGCGCAGTTGCGTATCACCCGTTTGCGCCCAGCAGGTCGTGGTGCCGATACATGGCACGAACTACACCCGACCAATGCACAGCAACGCGAGATCTACAACTGGTTGTTGAAGCACGGCGAAAATGTCTTGACAGGTGACTCGTTCTTTCACCTCAATGCACTTGGCGAATCTCTTCCCGGTCTCAACATGTGTGGAGCAGGTCGTGTGGTGTGTCTGATCGATCCCATCGGCGATGTTTATGCTTGCCCGTTCGTCATTCACGATGAATTCAAAGCCGGCAACGTGCGCGATGAGGGTGGCTTTGCCAAAGTGTGGAAACAAAGTGATTTGTTCTTGTCGTTGCGTGAACCCCAATCTGCTGGCGCTTGTGCATCTTGTGGTGCATTCGACGCGTGTCAAGGTGGCTGTATGGCCGCCAAATTCTTTACTGGACTTCCGCTTGACGGACCCGACCCCGAATGTGTGGGTGGCGATGCCGATGAAGCACTGTCAATTATTTCGCGCGGCTCAGAGCCCAAACCGAGCATGGATCATTCAAAGCCCGTCACTCTGACGCGCAAGAAGCTTTCTGTTTCTGCTTCGCATTAAGAAGATGATTGAGGCCGATTGCGGCCAAAACGATTAACCCAACTTCAGCAGGTAATCGAAAACGGACATACGCGTTTGCGACCATTGCCACTAAAACAATCATCGGCAATAGAACCAACAAAATGATTTGATCAATTCGGTTCGCCAGTTTTCGTAGGCCAAAGGCTGCAGCAAAGATGATCAACCAAAATTGCAACACGCCAAGTAATGATACCCACTTGGGGCGACCTTCAAATGTAGCGGCGTTGTTATTTGAGCCGATGAAACCAACGCTTAAAACGCGCGCGATGCGAGCTGCTGCGACAACTGGATAACGAGTGATGTGGTCGTTCCAATATGACAATCCATCGTGACGCATGAGCGCGGATGCAACTGAGGCATCGGCATCTTTAGGAATTGAAGTTTCATATGCACACCAGATATCCCAACTACCGATGTCGTTGTAATACGTTGAGTCGCAATTTGCGCCAGCCAAAGTCAAACCATCGTTAGTCGAGATGTATACCGAGTCTGAGAAACGTGATTGATTCCAGAGAACCCATGGTGCGATGACAATGAGCGATGCAATCAAAACAATCGCCGCACACCTCAGTCGCTCCTTGACATCATCGGCACGATGAACTCCGATAACGAAAAAGACCAACAACACAGTCACTAGCAGCAACTCTGGCCGAGTCAGTGCTAGAAGACCTGAAGTTGCACCGAGTCCGACCAAATACTTTCTATGGTGTTGCCGACGATAAATCAAAGCCATCAGCATCGTGATTGCAAGCAAGAAGAATGTGGGGGTCTCAGCCATAATGAGTCCGTCGTTCACCCAAACATTCGCGTACACCGCGGTGATAGCGGCAGCGATGAGCCCCACCTTGTCACCCCCGAGCAGCCTTGCGATCATTGCCACAATCACAATCGAGGCCACTCCAATGACGACCATCATCAGTCGTTGAGCGGTGAGAAACGAACCTGAAGATTTAGTCAGCCAGGTGATGGGGGTCAAGAGAAGCGACGTGAGTGGTGGGTGGTCGGCCGCTGGCATACCTTGTGCAAATGGTTGCTCGAACCAATTACCTCGGGCGTTGGTGAGTGCCTGAGCCGAGTAATACAACTGATCGCCCACTGGCTCATCAAAACGTGTGATACCAAGCACGAAGGCCAATCGGACTAGTAAGCCAAATCCGGCGATCACCGACAATCGCGCCCACCACGATTGCCACATACTTTTCATCACTACGACGCTACCCATTCATGGCTGTCAGCAAATTCATGTACTAAGAGTTTCCGATTTTGCCCAAAATCGGCGAGACTATGACTAATGTCCTTAGTGCAGTCGCTTTCAATCGGTTCTCGAACCGCGCCTAATCGGGTGATGTTTGGACCCCATGTCACCAACTTGGGCACCGACGAACGCACCTTCTCGCCTGAACATGTCGCCTACTACGAACGTCGTGCCATTGGTGGCTGCGGGGTCATCGTTGTCGAAGGAGCAAGTGTTCACGAGAGTGACTGGCCATATGAACGCGCTCCTCTCGCAAGCCGTTGTACTGCTGGATGGACTTCAATAGCCGAAGCCTGCCACCGACATGGTTCGCTCGTCGTTGCATCGCTCGATCACTCGGGTGGACAAGGCTCGTCGGCATATTCACAACAACCGTTATGGGCGCCGTCACGCGTGCCCGAAGTGAACTCACGCGAAGTTCCTAAATGGATGGAACACCATGACATCGTTGCCGTGGTCGAGGGGTTTGGTGAAGCCACTCGCCTGGCGCTTACCGCCGGTTGCGATGGTGTCGAGATCAACGCCGGTCAACACAGTTTGGTCCGCCAGTTTTTATCGGGCCTTACTAATCAGCGCGGCGACGAGTATGCCGATCGCATGCTGTTTGCCCGCCAAGTTATTGACGCAATTCGTAGTGCGGTGCTTGCTGTACGTGCTGATGCACTTGTTGGTCTGCGCCTGTCGTGTGATGAACTCGCCCCGTGGGCCGGAATCACACCCGAGATGGCCCCCGAAATAGCTCGAGAATTATGCGAACTTGGAATTGATTATGTCGTGGTGGTTCGAGGATCAATTTTCTCCGCAGAAAAGACTCGTCCCGACTTCCATGAACCAACTGGTTTCAATATTGATGTCTGTCGTTCTATTCGCTCTGTACTACCTGCGGATGTCGCGGTTTTCTTACAAGGATCAATCGTTGATGTTGGTCAAGCCGAATGGGCCATCGGCGATGGAGTATGTGATGCAGTCGAGATGACTCGGGCACAAATCGCCGAACCCGATCTGGTGCAGAAAATCAGCAAAGATCAACACTCACAAATTCGTCCATGCATTCGTTGTAATCAAACTTGCCAAGTACGTGATGCACGAAACCCCATTGTGACATGTGTGAGTGAACCAACATCAGGCCACGAAATGCAAGATCCCGATTGGTACACCAGAACAAGTTCATCCCGACACATCACTGTGATTGGTGCTGGTGTGGCCGGACTCGAGACGGCTCGAGTTGCTGCACTACGTGGCCACTCGGTAACGATCGTTGAAAAATCAGCAGCCACTGGCGGAATCGCAGCAATTGCTGGTCCAGGACAACAACTCGTCGCGTGGCTCAATTCTGAAATCGACCGCCTAAAAGTACGCGTTGAGCTTGGTTGCCAATTTGATGTGGCATCGTTGAGTGATTCTCACGTTGTTGTCCAAGCCACCGGTGCGCAACGTGGCATCGCCGAATACGAAGTTGTTATCGGGGTGAAAGTACTTGATATCGCTGATATTCGCCGTGGGGATTCTGTTCTTCCCGAAAATGGAGTCGTCGTCATTCTTGATCCAATCGGCGGGCCAATCGGCGTATCTCTCGCCGAAGAACTTGGCGAGCGAGCAATCTTGGTGACCCAAGACAATATTGCTGGAAACGAATTGTCGCGTACAGGCGATCTTGCCCCCGCAAATGTTCGACTTGCTCAACGTGGCGTTCACATTCAACG
Source organism: Actinomycetes bacterium (assembly GCA_037138315.1). Lineage (GTDB taxonomy): Bacteria > Actinomycetota > Acidimicrobiia > Acidimicrobiales > Ilumatobacteraceae > Casp-actino8. The sequence goes on along the minus strand of JBAXIP010000009.1, from coordinate 7,509 downwards.
CCGAAGTGTCGTGCGCGCGGTTGAACAACGCGGAACAAACTTTGTCGTGCGCGTCCAAGATCGCTTTTCGGGCGAAATGACCGAACTTGAATGTGCTGCTGTTGTTGATGCTGGTTTCAGATTGCCGACTGCGCCAATTGAAGGGACCGTTCAAGTTGGCGACTGTGTTGCACCGCGAACAATCCTTGAAGCAATTCTTGAAGCTCGCCGCACTGCCCTCACTATCTAATTAATTGGGCTAATTTAATGGGCGCGAAAACAGCCCAAAAACGAGGGTCTAATTGCCCAACACTGGGTGATGCCGTGCCAATTCAAAATCGCTGACATCAATCACGGCCGTAATCGGCATTCCAGGTCCAACCACAGCCGAAAGAGCATTTCCACCACTCAATTTTTCGGGGAGTCCAGAAGTAAAGACCACCAATCTTTCACCTGGAAAAACTTCAGTCACAACTGCGGCCCTCCCAATGGCACGCCACAATAAATCACCACGTGATAACCCCGGTCTTACATTCGTCAGGCCACCAGCAATGTCAAACAATATTGATCGACCATCGGGGCGAATCGCTTTTCCAGCAATTTCAAATCCAGTCAGAACTTTTTGACCCCACACGATTTTGTGAAAGTGATTGAGCGTCAAAATTTCTTCGACGACATCGCGAATTGAACGTGTCTCAACATTGGTGCGAGGTTCGCCGTCTTTCGCTACTCGTTGCAAGGCGCGATCAACATAATTCTCGTCAGTATCAAACCCGACAAATGATCGCGATAGCCGTGAAGCAGCAAGGGCGGTTGAACCCGATCCCATAAACGGGTCAAGAACGAGATCACCTTTGAACGAGTACAAATCAATACAACGCTCAGCAAGGGTCACTGGGAATGGCGCCGGGTGATTCACACGCGTTGCGCTTTCGGGTTGAATCTCCCACACATCAATCGTGGCCTCAATGAATTCGTCCGAAGTTGACGTTGAAACTGATGGCATTCCGCGTTTGGCACGTTTGGCTGGCACGATCGCTCGGTCGAAACGTCCTTTGCTCGCCATAATCAAGCGTTCAGTTGTGTCGCGCAAAACTGGATTCGTTGGCGACCTAAACGAACCCCACGCACAACTGCCTGATGAGCCTCGTTGTTTCAGCCACACCACTTCGCCGCGCAATAAGTACCCAAGTTCGTCTTGCAAAATTGATGTGATGTCAGAGGCTAAAGAACGGAATGGCCGACGGCCCAAATTGGCCACATTGACGACGATTCGCCCGCCGGGTTCGAGCACCCGCTTACATTCAGCGAATACTTCAGTGAGCATTTCCAAATATTCGACATAATCAGCTGGAATGTGCCCTTGGCCTAAGGCCTCTTCGTAGGCCTTCCCCGCGAAATAGGGCGGCGACGTGACAACAAGACCGACTGAATTGTCTGGGATTCGTGACATGTCCCGCGAATCGCCCACAAAGATCTGATTTCGAACAGGGTCAACCGTGAGCGGATCGGCCAACGTCTCGTCTGCCGATATATCTGGTGTCCGAAAACGGGCATAAAAGGCCGTCGCATCGTGACCTTCACGTTTCGATGCACCAAAGGCTGATGTTGCGGTGCTGCGTCGAACTCGAGGCGCGCTTTCACCGAAACTTGACACGTCAGACATTGAGGGCAGAGTACCGACCTGACGCGCGCGCCCGCGCGATACCCATGTTCAAAATAGTGGGCCGCGGGATAGTCCCCCAATCCCTCAGCGCGAACCATAAAGATGGACAAAGTGATCGCCATTTTGTTACTCATTCCCGTGGCTTACATGCTCGGCACCTTCCCCAGTGCGGTCCTGCTCGCGCGTAGTCGTGGCATCGACATCACGACCTCTGGCTCTGGAAATCCTGGAGCTTCAAACGTGGGGCGAGTTTTGGGTCGCAAACTTGGCATTCTTGTTTTTGTTCTCGATGGACTCAAAGGAGCAATTTCTGTCGGCGTGGGCTTCGCGATTGCGGGTTACGCCGGAGCATTGGCGTTGGCGTGTGCCGCAGTTGTCGGCCATGTCTTTCCAGTCACTCGAAAATTTAAAGGTGGGAAAGGTGTCGCGACGACCGGCGGCGGAATGATTGCGCTCTACCCCCTACTCGGCGTGGCAATGACATTGCTCTGGCTCATCACCGCCAAGGTCACAAAGAAAGCATCACTTGGTTCTTTGGCTATTGCGATTGGCCTACCGATTTCACAAATTATTATCGGTCGTCCTGCCGGCGAGGTGCTCACTGGTGTTGGCTTGTGCGCTTTTGTTGTTTGGCGGCATCTACCCAATCTCAAAAGACTTGTTTCAGGAAGTGAAAACAGTCTCAAGACGAAGTAACGCTCGCGTCAATGGCAAGATGTTGCCATGGCACTTCACCCACAAACCGCAGCGCTCTTACTTGCTATTGAGCAACTCAATACTCCAGCAATTGAAACGCAAGAACCCACTGTCGCTCGCGCTGGTATGGAAATAATGACCGCACCATCAGCCGTTCAGCTACACGAAATTCGTGAAGTTGATGCTGATGGAGTGCCAGCGCGGTTGTACCGACCAAACGATCGAAAAGGCCTTGGCCTGTTGGTGTATTACCACGGTGGTGGCTGGGTTTGTGGAAGCGTCAATACTCATGACGATGTATGTCGCAAGCTTGCTCAATCAATGGGTCACGCCGTGTTATCGGTCGATTATCGATTGGCCCCTGAATTCGCTTTTCCTGAACCACTGAACGATTGCGTCGTGGCCTTGCGGTGGGCTCATGCTCACGCAGGTGAGCTCGGCATTGATGCCTCACGAATTGCGGTTGGTGGTGACTCGGCCGGCGGAAACTTGGCCGCTGTAGTGGCCAACTTGCAACCAGTGCCATTGAAGTTTCAGATGCTCATTTATCCAGTCACAGACGCAACCCGTAGCTCACAGAGTTATCAAGACAACGCCACTGGTTATCGCTTAACCGCCAACGGGATGAAATGGTTTTGCGATCACTACCTCAGCGGTTCTATAGGTTCACCTACTGATCCGCGCGTGTCTCCGTTATTTGCCGATGCCGTAACGCTTGCTTCAGCGCCACCCGCAATTGTGATTACTGCTGAATACGATCCACTCCGCGATGAAGGCGAGCAATACGCTCATCGCCTCGTTGAAGCCGGCGTGGCATGTTCATTAACGCGTTACTACGGACAAGTTCATGGATTTTTTTCAATGAGTCACTTTGTCGACGACGGAGCTTCCGCAATCACTCAGGCAGCCACTGCAACTCGTATCGCCCTTGAGCGCTGACAGGGCAAAGTTGTCAAATTGCCACTAGGTTGACAAGTGATATGACTGCCAAGAAAGCCACAAAATCGGCCCCACCTTCATCAACATTGGTGTTGCTTGTTCGTCACGGACAGACCCCAACAACTGGCAAACTTTTGCCAGGCCGAGCCGCCGGATTACATCTCGCCGATATCGGAATCAAACAGGCCGAAGCAGCCGCCGAACGTTTTGCCGGGCTGAAGAAAGTTGATGCTATTTATGCATCACCACTTGAACGTGCCCGCGAAACGGCTGCTCCTATTGCTCGCGCTCTTGGTCTTCGTACCAAAATTGACAAGGGTCTTCTTGAATGCGAATTCGGCGATTGGACTGGCGCTGAACTCAGCAAACTGATGAAGCTTCCCGAATGGTCAACGGTGCAACGTGCTCCATCAACTTTCCGCTTCCCACATGGTGAAAGTTTCACTGAGATGCAAACACGTATGGTCTCGGCAATTGATCGCCTGGTTGCACAACATCGTGGCGGAGTCATTGTGTGTGTTTCACATGCCGACCCCATCAAGGCCGCTGTCGCTCACGCCATGGGAACTCATATTGATCTTTTTCAACGCATCGTGATTAGCACATGTTCAGTTTCGGCGATTGCTTACACTGCCGGTGGCCCCATTGTTCTTAATGTCAATTCGACAGGCGGGTCGCTCGGCGATCTTCGCCCGTCGTGAGGTAGCCAATGGATTTCTTCGCCGACTTTGATTTTGTTGATGTCATCACATCGGGCGCCGTTGGCGAACCTGGTCAACGAACTTTTTATATTCAGGCTCGCGCCGGAGCTCGTACGGTGACAATCAGATCTGAAAAGCAACAAGTTGCTGCAATCGGTAAATACCTCCGTCGCGCGCTTGCCCATTTGCCGGTTCCTGAAGGCCAACCCCCGCGCTCAGTCATGCAACTCGTCGAACCAATTCAAGAAGCCTTTGTTCTTGGTGCGGTTGCACTTGAGTTCAATCGCACAAACGACGAATTCGTCTTACATCTTAAAGAATTTGCGCCTCTCGCAGAAAGCGATGACGAAGATGAATTTGAAGAAGATGAAGACGACGATGATTCCATCGAAGATGCACCTGGTGCACGAGCCCGCGTCAGCATGACGCGCGCTCAGGCAATGGCCTTCTGCGATAACGCCGACCGGATTGTGTCGGCTGGTCGACCCGATTGCGAACTGTGCGAACTCCCCATAAACCCCGATGGCCACTTCTGCCCACGCATGAACTGACGATTTCGATTTGTCATCATGAATATTTTGGAATTACTGCAAAACGGCGAGATTGAAGTTGAAGGTCGCATGCCGTATAGCAGCAACGCGACCTTCCTCGTCAACCTCACTTTGGGTGATCAAGTTGGTAAAGCTATTTACAAACCGTTGCGCGGAGAACGACCCCTGTGGGATTTTCCATCTGGGTTGTACCAACGTGAAGTTGCTGCATACCTCCTATCCGAGGCCATGGATCTACACGTGATTCCTCCAACTATCGAACGCGACGGGCCCTTCGGTGTTGGTTCATTGCAATGGTTCATTGATGCTCGCTTTGAAGAGCACTACTTCACTTTGTACGAGGCCCGCGAAGATCTGCACGATCAGTTTCGCAATATGGCAGCTTTTGACATAGTCGCCAACAACACCGATCGCAAAAGTGGTCATTGCCTCATCGATAGCGACGACCGTATTTGGGGTATCGACCAGGGCTTGTGTTTTTCTGCTGAGTTCAAACTGCGCACGGTGATTTGGGAATTCGGCGGAGAGCAAATTGAGGCTGATTTGATTGAGAAGATTCAACGAATTGTTGATCGTCCCCCACTTGAGGTTGCGGCACTGCTTGATGCCGATGAAATTGATGCAATGGTTGAGCGAGCTTCAATGCTCGCTCAAGGTGGTATGTTCCCCATTGATGCATCTGGCCACCGCTACCCCTGGCCGATGGTCTAGTCATCAACTTCATGCTTCTTGTGATTATCTATGAATGACGAAGACCTTGATCCTTTGATCGATCGTGCTGACCTCGATGGTCTCGTACGACTCATCGATGCTCGTTGCGAGACTCGCGATTGGGAAGGTCTCTTTCGTATCCGTGAACGTGCCCGTCTTGCCACAGAAACTGGCCGTCAAGTGTGGCCCGCCACAACATTGGCCGAATACCGCTTGGCCTTGCACGCCGATACAGAGTGGGCAGCAAAGGTATTGCAAGAAGACGGTGGTCGATTCACGATTGGTCCACTGACTGAAGTCGTTGCACAAAATCATTCGTGGTCTGACTTAAAAGAATTATTGACCGATGGGCCGCGCTCGGCATTCATCGCACACGAGCGCGCGATTCGTGGCGAAGCAATTGAGCGCGCTGATGTTGGCGACGTACTCGATGTTTTAGACCTTCCCCTCGAATTGCAAAATTGGGAACCCACATATCCAGTCGCGACCTATTCAGATAACGGAATTGATGCGCCTTCGCCAAGTGATATCTGGCGCCATGAATGGACCGATATTGAAGCCGACGAAGTTTTTGACGAGATGATCGTTGACGACCCATTTGTACGGGATGCGTTGCGATCATTGGTTGAGCCGTGGACTTCATCATCAGGTGGTCAAGCATGTTCAGTTGTGGTTGACGGAACAGTCAATGATGCAATGAGTGCACTTGGTCATCAATCGTTTCGAGTAACCCCGTTGACGACCGAGCAAGCATTGCAGTGGCTCGCTTGGTGCGGATCATCAGGCGGCGCCCACGGACGTCGTCGCGGAGCTGCGCTCGGTCGCTTTGGAGTGTGGTGGTTGCTGGCGGCGATCGGTGGATTCACCGAAGACTGGGACGAATTACGAGATACCGGTGCGCTCAGTCACGAGGTGGGCGACACGGCTCAAGCTGTGCGATGGTTTCGGGTCGATATTGGCGGTCACCATCCGTATGAGTTGGCCCTGGTGGCAGAAGATCCCGATAACGACATCGCTATCGCCCTGATTGCCCACGACCCCATGACCCCATGACCCAAAGACCCAAAGACCGGCAATAATCAGCCACTTTGGAATCTCGCTGCCGCTAGGCGGCAGCCAAATTCCAAAGTGGCTGGAATGGGTCAGTTGGAAGTGTGATTTAGAGGGACTGGAGGGCTTCGATGAGCTTGGGCAGAACCTTGTGCACATCGCCGACAATTCCGAGGTCGGCAATTCCGAAGATCGGCGCTTCCTTGTCCTTGTTGATGGCGATGATGTTCTTCGAACCCTTCATACCCACCATGTGCTGAGTCGCACCCGAGATACCACAAGCGATGTACACGCTCGGCTTCACAACCTTGCCGGTCTGACCGACTTGGTAGCTGTACGGAACCCAGCCAGCGTCAACGATTGCCCGTGATGCACCAGGCGCACCCTTGAGCAACTTAGCCAAAGTTTCGATCATTGCGTAGTTGGCACTCTCGCCAAGTCCTCGTCCACCCGACACAACAACATTGGCTTCGTCGAGCTTGGGACCAGTTGTCTCTTCAACATGCACCGCAGTGATCTTTGCGGTTCCGGTTGCACCGAGGTCGGGAACACTGACAGCCTGAACTGCCGCTGCTGCTCCGCCTGAAGCCTCGGGGTTGAATGACTTCGGGCGGAATGCCGCCAAGTACGGAGCACCACCAGTGAAGGTTGTCGTGACCAAAGTGTTTCCACCAAAGATTGGTGTGGTGGCTGCAACTGAATCACCAGTTGCTTCAATGTCAACGCTGTTGGTGAGCACGGTACGACCGAGCTTGACCGACAAACGTGCCATCACGTCACGGCCTTCGTATGACTGCGGGAACATGATGAGGTCGGGCGAGTCGCCGCCATCAATTGTTGCTTTCATTGCTGACGCAACAGAAACTCCAGCCAAGTTCTGGCCGTAGTCAACTGCGAACACTTTGCTGGCACCGTATTCGCCAAGTGCACCAGCGACGGCAGCGCCGTCACCAGCAACCCACACGCTCACTGATCCACCAAAAGTGCGGGCCTTGGTCACCAATTCGAGTGAACCCGATGTTGGAGCGCCGTTGGCGACTTGAGCGAATACCCAAATATTGCTAATTCCCATTGTTCTGTCCGTTCTCGTTCTTTTTGGTCGTTAAGTAGTTGTCGTTGTTGATCATCAAACCGCAAGCGGTTGTCAGATGACCTTCAAACCTTCGAGGAAGGTCACGATCTTGCCGAATGTTTCGCCGTCATCTTCGATGACTTC